>NZ_JBITIP010000001.1:580566-1044962 GCF_044459125.1 Nonomuraea sp. NPDC050383 | reverse complement strand
CCTGGGCCCGCTGGGGATGACGGGCACCGAGGCGCCGGGCACCTCGACGGAGATCACCGGGCCGCACGCCCACGCCTACTACCGGTATGAGGACGGCGGCCGGGAGCACACGGTGGACGTCACCAGCCAGAATCCCTCGTGGATCTCCGCCGGCGGGGACATGATCTCGACCACCCAGGACCTGCACACGTTCTTCGCCGCGCTGAACGGCGGCCGGCTGCTGCCCGCCGAGCTGCTGGCCGAGATGCGCAAGCCGGACCCGAAGATCGGCTACGGCCTGGGGATCTTCGAGCAGGACCTGGGCGACAACAGCGGCTTCATCTACCACCACAACGGCGGCATGGCGGGCTCCGCGGCGCTGATGTACAGCACGCCCGACGGCGCCAGGACGATGACGGCCTCGGTGACCTACGTGGACGACGCCGACCTGTCCAACGCGGCGGCGTTCCAGCAGGCGACGCAGCGGCTCATCGACGCGGTGTTCCGCGACGCCCGGACCACGAACTGACAACAGCGACCAAGACCCCACAGACGAGGAAACCATGAAGACAACGATCAGCCGGCGCATGGCCGTCGCGGCGCTCGCAACGGCGGTGCTGGCGGGGACCGCCATCCCCGCCATGGCCACCCCCGCCATGGCCACCCCCACCGGGCAGGATCGCCCGGAGCTGCGCAAGGCGATGCAGGCCTTCGTCGACGCCGGTTTCACCGGGATCCAGCTGCGCGTACGCGATCAGCAGGGCGACTGGGCCGCCGGCGCCGGGATACGCAAGCTGGGATCGGCCGCCAAACCCCCGACCAACGGCAGCTTCTGGACGGGCAGCATCATCAAGACCTTCACCGCGACCATGGTGCTGCAACTGGTGGCAGAGGGCAGGATCGAGCTGGACCGCCCCGCCGCCGACTACCTGCCCGGCTACAAGCTTGACCAGCGGATCACCGTACGGATGCTGCTGCGGCACACCAGCGGGATCTTCAACTACACCGGCGAGTACAAGCCCGACGGGACGATGGACGAGCCGGGGATCCCCGCCAACGGCGACGGGTGGGTGCCCCACCGGTTCAAGAGCTACGAGCCCGAGGAGCTGGTACGGCTGGCGCTGTCCAAGAAGCCGCGCTTCGAGCCCGGAACGCAGTGGAGCTACTCCAACACCAACTACACGGTGGCGCTGCTGATCATCGAGAAGGTCACCGGCCACTCCTACGCCACCGAGCTGAAGCGGCGCATCACCGGGCCGCTCGCACTGCGGGGCACCCTCGCGGCGGGCAACCGCACGACGGCACTGCCCGGGCCACACGCCCACGGCTACTACCAGTACAACAACAGCGTGATCGACCTCTCCCACCAGAACATGTCCCTGCTGACCGGCGCCGGTGACCTGATCTCCACCACGCAGGACTTGACCACGTTCTTCTCCGCACTCAACGGCGGCAGGCTCCTGCCCGCCAGGCTGCTGGCCGAGATGCGCACGGCGATTCCCACGCCGCTCCCCAAGCAGGACTACGGCCTCGGCATCTGGGCGCAGGACCTGGGCCCCGGCTGCGGCACCGTCTACCAGCACAACGGCAGCCCGCCGCACGGCTACGGGGCGCTGATGTACAGCTCGCCCGACGGCAGCAAGACCCTGACCGCCTCGGTGACCTGGCTGGACTCGGCCACCAGAGGCCCGGCGAAGGACTTCCTGACGCTTGTGGACACCCTCGTCAAGCAGGAGTTCTGCGACACGCCGCCCGGCTCGGCCGGCTAGGCACGGCCGGACGGGCCTGGTTCTACCCTTCCGAGGAGCGAGCGGCCGCGCCGTTGCGGCTCCCCGAACGTGTCCCCGTCCTGAGGCTCAGCAGTGCGTCAGGAACGGCAGCAGCCGGGAGAGGGACGGGCCAGCCTTACGACGGGTCTTGGCCCGGTGCGTCGTCCTGCCAGGCGGGCGCGCACCGGCGCCCGCCGCGACCACTGAAGCTGCCTGCCCCCTGAGCCTGTGCGGCGACACCGAGCGAAGTACCAGGCCCCGACGTCCCGTCCCCAGTCGTCGAACTCTTCGCCGGTAAACAACTCCTACACATTTGGCGACGGGCATGCGCGAGCCGTCGAAAAACCGGCCGGCTCTTTCCTGCGGCTGTCGATCGATCCTCCGGTCGCCACCGGTAATCATCGATGACGTGCGATGTGGTAACGGCCGTTCCCAGGACTTTACACCCATAGCGTACATCTGTAGTGTTCGTCGATACGCGTTGGCGCATGGTCGAACCCGTCGGACACGGAGAAGTCCTCAAGGAAGGGAGACCGCCATGATCAAGCGAACCCAGGTCATGGTCGGCGCCATGGTCGCAGTCGCTCTCGTCACCGCGGGCTGCGGGACGGGCGCGAACAGCGGCGGTTCCGACGCGAAGGGTCAGGCCATCGCACAGTTGCGGGTCGGCTCGGCGTCAGTCCCCACCCTCGACTACACCAAGAGCGCCTTCGGCTATCACGGCCTCGGAAACCTCGTACTCGAGCCGCTGCTGATCCGCGATCCGCGCGGCGAGCTGAAGCCGTGGCTCGCGGAGTCGTGGGAGCAGCCCACACCGACCACCTACGTTTATCGGCTGCGAAAAGGCGTCAAATTCTCCGACGGAAATGAGCTGACAGCCGAGGACGTCGCATTCGCGTTGAACGTCTACCGGCAGCCGGGATCAACAAACGCCTACAATTTCCCACCGGCGTTGAAGAGCATCGAGGCGACCGACAGATACACGGTCCGCGTCACTCTTGGCGAACCCAATGCCGCATGGGCGTTGGTTCCCGCACGAAATCAGCTGGGAATCTTCGAGAAAAGCTTCTACGAAAAGAACAAGTCCACCTACGGACAGCCGGGAACCGGCGTCGTCGGCACCGGACCCTGGAAACTCGACACGTTCGACCCCACCAGCGCGGCGAAGCTCTCCGCCAACCCCGCCTACTGGGGTGGTCGCGTACCCATCCAGAACATCACATGGACGTTCTTCTCCAGCGAGACGAGCGCGGCCACCGCGTTCCGCGCCAAGCAGCTGGACGTCTACTTCCCCCAGGGAAACCGCGCCTTCGCCTCCACGGCGAACATCAAGCTCGTCACGGCCCCCGACACTCGCTCGTTCGGCCAGTTCTCAATGAACACGCTCGTCCCACCGTGGAACGACCTCCACGTACGGCGCGCCGTCGCCCACGCGCTCGACAAGCAGTCCCTCATCGAGGCGTGGGGCGGTTACGCCCGGCCGTCGGACTACTTCATCCCGCCCAAACTCCTGGAGCAGCTCGGCTCGGCGGAGGAGGTCGAGCAGGCGCTTGCGGACGTGCCCACCTACCCCCACGACCTGGCCAAGGCGAAGGCGGAGATGGCCAAGTCGGCGTACCCGAACGGCGTGGCCGTGACGCTCATGTCGGGAGATTCGAGCGCCTTCAGGAACGTCAGCCAGGCGATCGTCGCGCAACTCGGCAAGATCGGCATCCGCGCCAAGCTTGACGTGAAGCCGCCGAGCGCCGCCGTCGCCCAGGTCATCGGACGCGACCGCGAAGCCGTCCCGTCCTTCGTCACCACGGTCGGCGGCACCTCCGCCGATCCGGGCGCCGCCTACGACTTCGCCATCGGGAGCGCGAACGCCGCCGAAGGCAAGTTCAACACGACGAACTGGAGCACCCCCAAGGTCGACAAGCTCATCGCGGACGGCTTCTCGACGACGGATGCCGCCAAGCGCCTCGACATCTACGCGGAGCTGAACAGGGAGTTCGCCGACAACGTGCCCTTCGTGCCGCTGTTCCTGCCCGAGGCGACGCTGGCGCTGTCCAGCCAGTACTCCTGGCCGGCCTTCAACGGGTTCTTCGCGCTCGACCGGCCCTGGGCGCTGGGGATCGGAAACGCGCGATGACGCGGCGCCGCCTGATCTTCGTCGTCCGGCGGCTGGCGGGCATGGCCGGACTGCTCGCGGTGGTCTCGTTCGTGGTCTTCGCCCTCCTGCACCTGGCGCCGGGCAACCCGATCGACGCCCTGCTCGGCCCGAGGCCCCGCTCTCCGGAGACGGTGCAGGCGCTGACCCGGGAGTTCCACCTGGACAGGCCCTTCCTCGAGCAGTACTGGATCTGGCTCTCCGACGCGGTGCGCCTCGACTTCGGCACGTCGATCCAGACCACGCTGCCGGTGTCGGAGGAGATCGCGTCCCGCCTGCCGACCTCGCTACTGCTGGGTCTCTACGCGTTCGTCATCACCATGATCAGCGGAGTGGGGCTCGGCGTCCTCGCAGCGGTCAAGCGCGGCGGCCCGGTGGACCGCGCGGTCGTGGGCGGGGTGGTCGTCGGGATGTCGACGCCGGCGTTCGTCGCGGCCGTCGTCCTGCTCTACGCGTTCGCGATCCAGATCCCCTGGTTCCCGGTGTTCGGCCAGGGGGCCGGCGGGCTCGACACACTCTGGCACCTCACCCTGCCCGCGATCGCGCTCGCCATGGCGACCTGCGCCCTGGTGGTCAAGCACACCAGATCGTCGATAGCCGGTGTCCTGGATCAGGACTACATCGTCTTCGCCCGGGCGCGGGGTCTCTCCGTGCCGCGGATTCTCTTCCGGTACTCCCTGCGCAACGCCCTCATCCCGGTCATCACCGTCAGCGGGCTCGTCCTGACCTCCCTGATCATCGGGGCGGTGCTCGTCGAGGTGACGTTCTCGGTCGAGGGGATCGGGCAGCTGCTCGTCAAGTCGGCGGTGGCCAAGGACATCCCGATGATCCAGGGAGTGACGCTGCTGACGGCGGCGCTCGTCATGGGCGCCAACCTCCTCGCCGACATCATCTACATGGTGGTCGACCCGCGAATCCGGATGGGAACCTGACATGGCTGGATTGACCGTCGCCGCCGGCCGATCGCCGGTGGCGGTCCGGGCCAAGCGGAGGCGGAAGGCCCCCGGGCCGATCGTCGGGCTGTGCTTCGTCGTGGTGGGTGCCATCGTGGTGATGGCGCTGTTCGGCCCCCTCCTCGTCCCGCACGACCCCGATGCGCAGAACTTGGGCGACATCATGGCCATGCCGTCCGGACAACACTGGCTGGGGACGGACATTCTCGGACGAGACACGTTCTCCAGGGTCGTCGCGGGCGCCCGGTCGGCGTTTCTCGGCCCGCTGGCCATCGCTGTAGGGTCGTTCGTCCTGGGCAACGGCCTCGGCCTGCTCGCCGGGTATCGCGGCGGCCGCGTCGACGCGCTCATCATGCGCTGGGTCGACTTCATGTGGGCGATCCCCGCGCTCCTCGTGCTGATCGTCGCCGCCGGTGCGGTCGGCACGGGCTACTGGCCGACGGTCGCCGTCCTGATGGTGCTCACGGTGCCGCTCGACACCCGCGTGGTGCGCGGTGCGACTCTCGAGCAGGTGCCGAGACCGTATGTGGAGGCGGCCAAGACCCTGGGCGTCCCGGACCGGCGCATCATGCTGTTGCACATCTGGCCGAACGTCTCCCCGGTCTCGGTGGCGAACAGCTTCCTGGTGTTCGCGAGCTCGCTCGGAGCCCTGGCCGCGATGTCCTTCCTGGGCCTGGGCGTACCGCCCGGCACTCCCGACTGGGGCCTGATGCTCTCCGAGAGCCAGCCGCTGCTGTTCGACAACCCGATCGCGGCGCTCGCCCCCGGACTGATGATCGTGCTGACGGCCACGTCGATGAACCTCATCGGGGACTGGCTCTACGAGCGGCTGTCGAATCGGGGGACACGCTGATGCTTTCCGTCTCGAATCTTCGCATCACGCACGGGGACAGCACCCTCGTGTCCGGCATCGACCTGACCGTGAAGCCCGGAGAGACCGTCGGCATCGTCGGCGAGTCAGGCAGCGGCAAGTCGATCACCGTCCGGGCGATCACCGGACTGCTCCAACCCGGTCTCACGGCAACCGGCGAGGTCAGCTACGGCGGCCGCGACCTGCTCTCCCTCACCGAGCGGCAGTGGCGGCGTTCGATCAGGGGGCAGGAGATCGGCCTGATCATGCAGGACCCGTTCACCATGCTCAACCCGGTCATGCGCTGCGGCGACATCATCGCCGAATCGCTCGGCCACCCCGGACGCCGCAAGGAGCGGCGGCAGGAAGCCGTCCGCCGACTCGCCGAGGTCGGCATCCAGGACCCCGCGGTCGCCGATCGTTACCCGTTCCAGCTGTCGGGTGGGATGCGGCAGCGCGTCGCCATCGCCGCCGCACTCGCCCGCGACCCGCGCGTGCTGATCGCCGACGAGCCGTCCACCGCCCTCGACATGACGACCCAGCGAGCCATCCTCGCGCTGATGAAGCGGATCCAGGCCGCGCGCGGCATGAGCCTGGTTCTCATCACGCACGACCTGCGGGTCGCCTTCGCCATGTGCGACCGGGTCTACGTCCTCTACGCCGGATCGGTCGTCGAGGCAGGCGACGCCGCTGATCTCGACGCCGAGCCGCTGCACCCCTACAGCCAGGCGCTCCTGCTGTCCGAGCCCCGGATCGACCGGCGGGTCGGCGAGATCGTCGCCATTCCCGGCTCCGTGTCCGCGCCGGACGAGGTGGCCGGAGGCTGTGTGTTCGCACCGCGCTGCACCTGGACCGACGACGCCTGCAAGCAGGGCGATCCGTCGCTGACCGAGGTCGCGCAGGATCGATGGTCGGCCTGCGTCCGCCTCCCGGAGGTGCGGCCGCACATGGCCGCGCTGCGGCAGCGGGCCGCCGCGGAAGTGCCCCCTGTCGAGATCCCGCCGCCCAGCGCGCCGGTCATCTCCGTCCGGGACCTGTCCAAGACCTTCGGCGCCGTTCGGGCGCTCGCGGACGTCTCCATCCAGATCGGCGAGGGCGAGAGCGTCGGCGTGGTGGGGGAGTCCGGCTCGGGCAAGACGACGCTCGCGCGGGTGCTGGTGGGGCTCGAACAGGCGACGAGCGGGAGCCTGACGATCGCCGGCGTCGACGTCGGCGACTGGGCCGAGCTGAGCCGGGCGGACCTGCGCAGGGTTCGCAGCACGGTTCAGATCGTCTTCCAGGATCCGTACTCGAGCCTGAATCCGATGCGGAGCATCGGCTGGACCCTCGCGGAGGCGGTTTCGACCTACTCGGCGAGGGACGTGAACGTCGGCGGCGAGGTCGATCGCCTCCTGTCCTCCGTCGGCCTCCCGGCGGCCGTCGCCCAGCAGCGCCCGGTGGCGCTCTCGGGCGGGATGCGGCAGCGGGTCGCGATCGCCAGAGCTCTGGCGGCCAAACCCAAGATCCTGATCTGCGACGAATCGGTGTCGGCGCTCGACGTCTCCGTCCAGGCCCAGATTCTCAACCTGCTCAACGGCCTGCGCGCCGAACAGGGCATCGGCTACCTGTTCATCACCCACGACCTTTCCGTCGTCCGCCAGGTCACCGAGCGGATCTACGTGATGCGCAACGGCCGCGTCGTCGAGTCCGGCGCCACTGATCTCGTCATCCGGTCGCCGAGCGATCCCTACACGGCGGAGCTGCTCGCCTCGGCCCCGCGCCCGGAACCCGAATGGCTTGATCTACCCACAGCCGGCAAAGCCGCGCTCGGACGATGAGGAGACACCAGGTGGCCGAGAAGTTCGAGGCGGGGAGCGAGCAGTGGATCAGCGCTCTCCGCGACGTCGTCGAGGAGGCGCTCAAGGGCGTCGACGTGACGGGCGTGCGGGTCGCCTTCTACGAGGAGTACCTGAACCCGCGCGCGCACCTGCTCGCCGACGGTGAGACGACGCTCACGTGGCGGGTGGAGATCAGCGAGGAGGCCGTAGAGGTGGGCCCCGGCCGGATCGCCGACCCCACGTTCGGGCTTGAGGCCGACTACGAGGGGGTGCTCAGGCTCGCCCGGGTCCACTCCGCCGACCCCGCGCTGCCGGTGATCGTCCGGGACCTCGAGACCAGGGGCGAATTGCGGCGCTTCGGCGACCGGTCGAAGCTTCCGCCGCAGATCGCGGCGGCGCTGGTCATCGTGCACGACGAAATCGCGAAGCGAACCGAATAGGAGCCGGAACGATGAACGACAATTCCTTCGACGGGCAGGTCGCCGTCGTCACCGGCGGCGCGAGCGGGATCGGGCGCAGCATCGCGGAAGAGCTCGCCCGCCGCGGGGCGGCCGTCGCCGTCGCCGACATCAACGCGGCGCGGATCGAGGAGACGGTCGCGTCGATCGAAGCGCTGGGGGCCGACGCCTTGGGCATCTCCTGCGACGTCACCAGCGATGAGCAGGTGGGACGCCTGCACGACGCGGTCATCGACCGCTTCGGCCGGGCCGACGTGCTGTGCAACAACGCCGGCGTCGCCACACTCGGGCCCGCGTGGCGCCTGGAGATCGCCGATCTGCAGCGGATCCTCGACGTCAACCTGCTCGGCCTGGTGCGGGGCGTCCGCGCGTTCGTCCCCGCGATGGTCGCCCGGGGCTCCGGCTACGTGGTGAACACGGCTTCCGTGGCGGGCACCTGGGCGTTCGCCTGGGGCGCCGCGCCGTACATCACCTCGAAGTTCGCCGCCTACGGGTACTCCGAGGCGCTCGCGCGCGATCTGCGGCCGCACGGCGTCGGCGTCTCCGTGCTGTGCCCGGGGCGCGTGGGGACGAACCTGGGGGAGTCCGCGAGCCTGTCGGGCGCGCCGAAGGAGAGCATCGCCGACTGGGTGTACTTCCCGCCGGAGATGGGCGAGCCCATCGACGTCGAGCTCGTCGGGCCGATCGTCGCCGACGCCGTCACGGCCCGCACCTTCGCCATCTTCACCCACGCCTACGACGCCGAGATGTTCCGCACGTGGAGGGACGACATCGACAAGTCGCTCGCGGACGCGATCGCGGCCTCGCCCGCACCCCCGGCGTAACCACGTGGCTGTGACCACCGAGCTCCAGAGGCTGCTCGACGCTCTGGGCAAGCGCCTGCGACGCAACGTCACGGTCGACGACCAGAGTCTGCGCCAGCTCGCCTTCTCCTCGCACGAGTACCCGGGCATGGACCGGCTCCGCGAGGAGTCGATCCTCACGCGCGACGTACGGCCCGCCGTCAGCGAATGGATCTTCGGAGCGGGCGCCCGAACCACGCCAGGTCCGTTCCGCCCGCCGGTCAGGCCGGAGATCGGCGCCTCCACCCAGCGGTTGTGCGTACCCGTGCGCCAGCAGGGCACCCTGCTGGGCTTCATCTGGATCCTCGAGGGGGACGACCGGCTCAGCGAGAGCGAGCTGCAGACGGTGCTGAACTCGGTCGACACGATCGCGGTGATCCTGCAGCGCGACCAGCTCGCGGGTGAGCTGCACCGCAGCCTGGCCCGCGAACTGCTGCGAGACCTCGTGGTCCCGGGAGACGCCGCCGCCCGCGCGCACGCCGCCGCCGAACTCGTCGACGAGGAGCTGTTCGTCGCAGGCGAGCCGGCGTTCGTGGTGTTCGTGAGCCTGCACGCCGAGGACCGGCCACTGCTCGAAGCCGAGCGTGGCACCCTCGGCGCGTGGCTGGAGCGCATCACGGGCAGGCTCTCCGACCGGCGGCACATCAGCCTCGTGCGCCGCAACCACGGCATGCTGCTGCTGTCCGACAAAGATCCGCTGCTCGCCGGCGCAGCCAAGCACACGCTGATCGAGGAGCTCCTGGTCAAGCTCGAGGCCGACCTGCCCGGCATCGAGCCTGTCGCCGGCATCGGCAACGTCGTCGAGGACCTGGCCGGCGTGCATGCCTCCTACCGCCAGGCCGAGCGTGCGGCCCGGGTCGTCCGGCACGTCCGCGGCCTCGAACGCATGGCGTCCTTCGACAGGCTCGGCGTGTACGGCCTGCTCACCCTCATCCCGCCCGCCGACCTCACCGTCGACGCCCTCCCCGGCGGGCTGCTTCGCCTGCTCGAGGGGGGACCGAAGGGGGAGCAGCTCGCGGTGACGCTTGAGGCGTTCCTGGACAACGCGGGCGACGTCCAGCTGACCGCCGAGCAGATGTTCGTCCATCGCACGACGCTCTACTACCGGTTGCAGCGGATCGAGGAGCTGACCGGGGTCCAGCTGGCCAGTGGCGAGGACCGGCTGGCCTTCCATCTGGGGTTGAAGGTCGCCCGGCTGCTCGGCCGTTTCGACGATCAGGTCTAGTGTTCGGACCGCCACGTGACGGTCCCCTCGACGTCCACGGTGACTCTCTCGTGGCCCGCGCTCCGGGCCCGGGCGCGGAAGGCGTGGCCGTACGGGCTGCGGTGGACGAGCTCGTCCCCGGCGGCGAGCTCCCCGTCGTGGAGCGCGAGGATCATCCGCGCACCGGTGCCCGTGCCGCAGGGGCCCAGGTTGAGGATGTCGTCGCCCCAGACGACCGCGCTGCTCGTCGCACCGGCCATGACCGGCTCGGTGAGGAGGAGCAGTCCCGGCCCCTCAAGACGGCGCAGCAGGTCGACGCCCGCGCGCCGGAGCTCCGCCGCCGCCGGCTCGACGGGCCGCAACCCGAGCTCGGCGGCGGGCAGGGCCGCGAACGTGTTGCCGCCGACCGCGACGGTCCTCAGGCGCAGCTCGCGATCGCCGACGTCGACGAGGTACGTGCGCGGCACCGCGCCCGCTTCCGGCAGGCGCAGCCGTACGGCTCCCGCACCGAGATCGGTGGCCTCGACGGGGCCGGCCGCGGTGTCGAAGGTGCGCCTGCTTCCCGCGCCACTCGAGCGGACGGCGGCGGCGAACATCGTAGCCTCGCCGCAGCCGCCGATCATGCCGTCGGAGACGACGAAGACCAGCCTGTCGTCGCATCCGGGTGACGGCGACGGGCTCAGCACCGCGACGATCGAGGCCGGGTCCCCACCCCTGCGCACGAAGTAGTCGTGTCGTACGGCATCGGTCAGGTCGTGGTCGGCGGCCTGGTCGGCGGCTGTGGCTGCCACGCACGCGACGGGTTGCCCTGAGGAGGTGCCGGTGGCCAGGAGGGTGAAGTCGGAGGTCATGCCAGCGAGCATCCCGGGCGGCATCCGGAGCATCGACCGACAGCGGAAGGGAATCCCGGCCGCGCCTTTCGACAGGGTGCGGAAGTATTGCCACCTTAAGGCGTATCACCATAGTTTACGTACATACGTCATCGCAGAACGGAGACGCATGTGACGGAACTGCAGGAGCTCGTCCAGGACCTGGTGGCGCGGCACGGCATCCCGGGCGCCGTGGTCGGGGTCGTCGAGGACGGCCGGGTCGAGACCGCGGCCGCCGGCGTCGCGAACCTCAACAGCGGGATCGAGATGACGTCCGACACGTTGTTCCTGACCGGCTCGATCACCAAGGTGTGGACGACGACGCTGCTCATGTCCCTGGTCGAGCAGGGGCTGGTCGACCTCGACGCGCCGGTCAAGCGCTACCTGCCGGACTTCGCGCTCGGGGAGCCCGGCGTGGCGGACGCGCTGCTCGTACGCCACCTCGTCACGCACTCGAACGGCATCGACGCGGCGATCCTGATCGCGGACGTCGGCGAGGGCGACGAGGCGATCGCGAACTTCGTCGAGCTGCTGCGCGACAAGGGCCAGTTGTTCGAGCCGGGCGAGTACTTCTCCTACAACAACGCCGGCTTCGTGCTCGCCGGCCGGATCATCGAGGTCGTCACCGGCGAGGGCTACTCCGCCGCGATGCGGCAGCGGCTGTTCGCGCCGCTCGGCCTGGAGCGCAGCATGTTCACGGCCAAGGAGGCGATCCTCCACCGCATGGCGATCGGGCACTATCCCGGCGCGGATGGATATGTCCCTACCAAGCGCTTCCTCCTGCCCGAGTGCCTCGGCCCGGCGGGCACGACGTTCATCACCTCGGTGGAGGACACGCTGGCGTTCGTGCGGACCCACCTGCCCGGCGGCCCGTGCTACCTCGGTCCCGACGCGGTCGAGCAGATGGCCGCGCACAACCTCGACTTCCCCGTGCCGGAAACGGGCTCCGTGGGGCTGAGCTGGTTGCGCAAGCGGCACGGCGATCGCGTCGTCCTGACGCACGGCGGCGGCTCGTACGGCGGCGTGGCCATGGTCGCGGCCGTCCCCGACATGGGCGCCGCCTACATCGCCTTCGCCAACGGCGGACCCGGTTCGATGCCGTTCCACCAGGAGCTCGCGGAGGCGATCGTGGAGAAGCGGTTCGGCCTGCCGCCCCAGGACGCGCCCGACCTGTCGGGCCCGCCCGCCGACCCGTCCTGCTACCACGGCGTCTACGGGAGCTGGGGCGTCGAGATCCCGATCACCGGCGACGGCGACGCGTTGTCCTGCGCGCCGAGGTGGACCGAAGACGTCCTCACGCGGGACCGGCCCGGACCCGCCGCCGTCCGCGTCCGGCCCGCCGGCGCGCACGGCCTGGTCCTGGCGGACCACCCGGGCCAGGCTCCCTTCGCGTACGGCGTCGGTGACGACGGCGCGGGGCATCCGAAGTTCCTGTTCATGATGGACCAGCTCGTTCGCCGAATCGGCGACGACGGGAGGATTTGATGGTGGAACAGTTCGGCACGTTCGACTTCGGGCTCGACCAGGCGCAGGAGGAGCGTGCCGCGCGGCTGCATCGCGAGTGCGTCATCGTCGACGCCCTGTTCCAGGGGCCGGTCGGTTACCGGGTGTTCGACGAGGAGATGAACAAGGACCTGCGGGCCCGCTACGAGAAGACCCACGACATGCTGGGGGCCTTCGCGGACGGGCTGGAGGCGCCGATCCGCCGGGCGATCGCCGGGCGGATGGACGAGGTGAGACAGTGCTGGGACGACAGCGGCATCACCTGCGGGAACCGGCAGGTAGAGCTGTCGGAGGACCAGCACGTGCGCGAGCGCACGTTCTCGTTCGTGCAGAAGCAGTTCGACTCCTTCCCCTGGCTGACCAAGGCGCTGAAGGCCGCCGACATCCGCGCGGCGCACGAATCCGGCACCCACGCCGGGCTGGTGAGCTCGCAGGTGATGCTGGGGCCGTGGCGCGACCTCGACGTGCTGGCCTGGGCGCACGACGCCGGGCTGCGGATGACGCAGCTGACCTACAACACGATGACCTCGGTCGGCGTCGGCTGCACCGAGCGCACGGACGCCGGGTTGTCCAGGTTCGGCGTGGACAGCGTCAAGGCGATGAACGAGCTCGGCATCATCGTCGACACCGGCCACGTCGGGCGGCGGACGACGCTGGACGCGTGCGAGGTCTCCGAGAAGCCGGTCGTGGCCTCCCACACGGCGGCGCGCGGCGTGTTCGCGCACGCGCGCGGCAAGACCGACGAGGAACTGCGCGCCCTCGCGGGGACCGGCGGCGTGATCGGCATCGTGACAGTCCCGTTCTTCCTGGCCGACGGGCCTTCCGTGACGATCAACGCGATGCTCGACCACGTCGAGTACGTCGCGGAGGTGGCCGGCGTCGACCACGTCGCCATCGGCACCGACTGGCCGCTGCAACTGCCCGGGTGGATGCTCGAGGGCCTGGTGCAGCCGCTGTTCGCCGACACCGGGTTCCGGCCGGAGGACGGCCTGGTCGCCACCCAGCAGATGGCCGGGTTCGACGACTACCGCGACTTCCCCAACATCACCCGCGGCCTGGTCGGGCGCGGCTGGTCGGACGAGGACATCGCCAAGGTCCTCGGCGAGAACTTCGTCCGCGTGATGGAAGCGGTCTGCGGCTGAGCCGATGACAGGAAGACTGCTCGCCTACGCGACGTACCTGCCTCACTACCGGCTCACCCGCGCCACCATCAGCACCGCGCTCACCGGCGTCCCGAGCGGCTCCGGTGCCCGAACGGTGGCGGGGTACGACGAGGACGCGGTCTCCATGGCGGTGGCGGCCACCCGCGCGCTCGGCGCGGGGGTCCGCGAGGCAGGAAACCTGTACTTCGCCACGACCGACCCGCCGCTGCTCGACAAGTCCTGCTCGTTGATCGTGCACGCCGCCACCGGGATGCACGGCCGGGCCTTCGCGTTGGACCTGACCGGCCTGCGGTCGGGCTTCGGCGCGCTCAGCGTGGCCGCCCGGTCGGGTGGCGTGGCCGTACTGGCTGATCTCCGCACCGGGCGGCCGGGGTCGGCGGAGGAGGCTGACGGCGGTGACGGCGCGGCCGCGTTCCTGTTCGGTTCCGGTGACTCCGGTGACTCCGGTGAGGACGACGCCGTCGCCGAGGTGATCGGGTCGGTGTCGGCGCCGATGGAGGTCATGGACGCCTGGCGGGCTCCCCGAACCGGCTACGCGCTGCTCGGGGAGGACCGCCTCGTCCACCATGTGCTCGCGCGGGCCGTACAGGAGGTCGTGGCAGAGGCCGGGACACCGACCACGGCCCTGGTCTCCACACTGAACCGGCGTCTGGCGAGCGCACTGAGAGCCTCGGTCGGCGCGGCGGGCGGCGCGGACGTGCAGGAGTCGCACCGCGAGAGCACCGGCTATTGCGGCGCAGCGGACCTCGGCCTGCTCCTGGCCCGCGCCCTCGACACGGCCAGGGCGGGCGACACGATCCTCGCGGTCTCCGCGGGAGGCGGAGCCGACGCCCTGCTCCTCCGGGTGCTGAAGGACGGCCGCCGGAGCCCGGACAGGAGGGGGCAGGAGATCGGCTACCACCAGTACCTCACCTGGCGCGGCGCGCTCGACCGCGAACCCGCCCGCAGGCCGGCACGTCCCGCCGTCGCCCCGGCCCCGGCCTTCCGCAACAGCGCGTGGAAGTACGGCCTGGCGGGCTCGCAGTGCGCGGCGTGCGGCAAGGTCTACCTGCCACCCGCGCGGGTGTGCGCCTGCGGAGCCGTCGACCGGGCCAGGCCGTTCAGCGTCGCCGATCTCACCGGGACCGTCGTGACGCAGGCCGCCGACGGCGTGTCCGACAGCCCGGCGCCCCCGGCGACGGCGGCACTGATCGACTTCGGCACGACGGGACGGCTCCTGCTCGAGCTCACCGACACCCCGCCGACCGGAATCGCCGACGGCGCTGAGATCGAGATGACGTTCCGGCGCACGTACGCCCTCGACGGCGTCCCCAACTACTTCTGGAAGGCCAGGCCCAAACGGTGACCCGAAGCATGCGCGACCGCATCGCCATCGTCGGGATGGGGTGCACCAGATTCGGCGAGCTGTGGGACAAATCCGCCGACGATCTGCTCATCGAGGCGGCTCTCGACGCCATCGCGTCCGTCCCCGGCCTGCGCAAGGACGACGTCGAGGCCTACTGGTACGCCACGGTGGCCTCGGGACACGCCGGGCTGCCCCTGGCCAGGGCGCTCAAGGTGGAGCGCCCGGTGACGCGGGTGGAGAACTTCTGCGCGAGCGGCTCCGACGCCTTTCGCAACGCCGCCTTCGCCGTGGCGGCCGGGGTCTACGACGTGGCGATGGCGGTCGGCGTGGAGAAGACCAAGGACAGCGGCTACTCGGGGCTGACGCTGAACGCGCCGCCCGGCGACAACACCGCCGCCGAGGTCAGCAACCCGGCCGCCTACGCGATGCTGCCGGCGGCCTACAGCCGGGCGTACGGCGTGGACCCGGGCGACGTCCGCAGGGCACTCACCCACATCGCCTGGCGCAACCACGCCAACGGCGCCAGGAACCCGGCACGCGCGCAGTACACCTCCGACGTGCCGAAGGAGAAGATCGACGCGGCGCCCAGGATCGCGGGCGACCTCAGCGTGTACGACTGTTCGGGCGTCTCCGACGGCGCCGCCGCCGCGATCATCGTCCGCGCCGAGGACGCGCTCGACTACACCGACCAGCCGATCTACCTCAAGGGCATGTCGCTGCACGCGGGGATGAGCGACGGCGCCGCCACCGCGGGCGTCGCGCACGCGTCCTTCCCCGAGGTGGTGCGGTGCGCCGAGATCGCGTACGCGGACGCGGGGATCACGAACCCGCGCGAGCAGCTCTCGATGGCGGAGGTGCACGACTGCTTCACGCCGACCGAGCTGATCCTGATGGAGGATCTCGGCTTCTCCCAGCGTGGCCAGGCCTGGCGGGACGTTCTCAACGGCGACTTCGACCTCGGCGGCGCGCTGGCGGTGAACCCGGACGGCGGGCTCAAGTCCTTCGGCCATCCCGTCGGCGCGAGCGGCCTGCGTATGATCTTCGAGCTGTGGCTGCAGTTCCGCGGCGAGGCCGGACCGCGCCAGCTGGCTTCGCCACGGCTCGGCCTCGCGCACAACATGGGCGGGCTGCCCGGCGAGTTCGTCTCGTTCGTCGCCGTCTTCGGCGGCGGACGCTAGCTCACGATCACACCGTTCCGCAGCACGAGCACGACGCTCTCCGGATCGGCGAACAGCTTCGGGTCCTCCAGCGGGTTCCCCGCGAATCCGACGATGTCCGCCCGTTTCCCCACCTCCAGCGTGCCGATCTCGCTGTCGAGCCCGAGCAGCCCGGCGTTGACGCGGGTGGCGGCGATCAGCGCCTCCATCGGTGACTCCACCGCGGCCCGCAGGGTGAGTTCCTCGCCCCTGCGGCTCTGGTCGGGCCCGATGACGTCGGAGCCGAGGCCGATCCTGACCCCGGCGGCCTTGGCCGCGAGCAGCCCGTCGATCATCGCCTGGCGCACCTGCACCGCGCGCTCGGCGAACTCGCTGGGCAGGCCGAGCCCGTTCCTGATGACCGCCTCGACCGCGGCCAGCGTCGGCACGAGGGAAACCTGGCGCTCGGCCATGAGCGCGGCGGTCTCCTCGTCGATGCCGGTGCCGTGCTCGACGCACCGGACCCCGGCCAGTACGGCGTTGCGGATGCCCGCGACGTTGTGCGCGTGGACGGTGACGTAGGTGCCGCGGGCCGTGGCCTCCGCGACGGCGGCCGCGATCTCCTCGAAGGTGAACTGGGTGTCGGTGAGCTTGTCGTGCTTGGAGATGACACCGCCCGTGACGCAGAGCTTGAGGAAGTCGGCACCGCGCCTGAACGACTCGCGCGCGTTCCTCCGCATCTCGTCGGGGCTGTCGGCGAGCATCGCCAGCGTCCGCAGGCCGGGAATCTCCTGGCCGCTCCACAGGCCGGCGGGCTCCCACTCCGAGGCGTAGTGGCCATGCCCGCCCGTCTGGCAGTGGATCGGGCCGCACTGCACGATCCTCGGGCCGGGGATCTTGCCCGAGGCGACGACGCCGGCAAGCCCCGCGTCGATTCCGCCGCAGTCCCGCACCGTGGTGAAACCCGTGCGGAGCGTCCGCGCGCAGTTGGCGAACATGTCGGCCGCGATCTCCGCGACGGACATGCCGTAACCGACGCTGTCCAGGATCGGGCTGGCCATGCCCAGGTGGACGTGCGCGTCGATCAGGCCGGGAGTCAGCGTGAGGCCGGTGCAGTCCACGACGTCGGTCCCGCGCGGCGCGGCTCCGCCGATCCGCGCGATCCGGCCTGCTTCGAGAAGGATCCCGGCCTGTTCCGGGTCGCTTCCGGTGGCCGTGACGAGGGCGGCTCCGTGCAGCCAGAGACTCTTCACTTCGCTGTCGTACATACGTACACTATGCTCATACGCAAAGACCGGTGCAAGAGCTCAGGAGGACACGTGGTGACTCAGCCCAAGGTGCGTACGTCGGCGCGGTTGCCGCGCGGGGCGCTGGATCGGGAGACGGTGGTCGCCGCGGCGCTCGACATCGCCGACCGCGAGGGGCTGGGCGGCGTCACGATGGCTCGCGTCGCCGAGGCGCTCGGCGGCAGCCCGATGTCGCTCTACCGGCACCTGAGCGACAAGCAGGAGCTGCTCGACGCCGTCGCCGATCTCGCGGTGTCCGAGATCCCGGCCATCGTCCAGGACAGGCGGCCCTGGCGGGTGCGTCTGGAGGAGTTCGCGCTCGAGGTCCGCCGCTGTACGCTGCGCCACCCGGCCCTCGTCGAGATCGTCCTCGCGACATACGTCCGGGGCCCGGCCGCGGCCTCCGTGGGGCTCGACATGATCTCGCTGCTGCACGAGGCCGGGTTCGACGAGGACTCCTCGATCCGCGGGTTCATGGCCCTGCGCAACCACATCATCGGCGCCCTGGCCTGGGAGGTCTCGCGCTTCCGCGGCGGCGGCGAGGAGTTCGCCCGCGAGGTGGCCGACAATTTCGTGCGCGAGGACACGCCCGCGGACTCGCCGATCCGGCGGCTCGGCGACGTGGTCTCCGAGGACCCGGAAGGGCAGTACATGTTCGGGATCAGCCGTCTGCTCGACGGTTTCGAGGCGGAGCTGCGGCGGTGAACGACCTGCGTCGCGGGCCGACCATCGTCGACCTGGTTTCGCGCTCGCTCCAGCGTCATCCGGGCCGGGTCGCCTTCGCCACCCCGGGCGGAGACCTGTCGTACGGCGAGCTGCGGCGGCTGATCGCGCGGATCGCGGCGGCGCTGCGGGACGGCGGGGTCAAGCCCGGCGACGGCGTCGCGATGATCGCCCCGAACCGGCCCGAGACGTTCGCCGCGATGACAGCCACGCAGTCCCTCGGCGCGCGCTACACGCCACTGCACCCGATGGGATCGTCGGCCGATCACGTCATCGTGTGTGAGGACGCGGGCATCACGGCGCTCATCGCCGACGAACCGCAGTACGCCGAGACCCTCGCGGCCGAGCTGGAAACCCGCCCGCGGGTCTTCGCCCTCGATGCCCTGGCAGCCCACGAGTCCGGCGAGTCCGACGAGGGCATCCCCACGCTCGCCCGTGAGTCCGACATCGCCTTCCTCGGCTACACCGGAGGGACCACCGGCCGCCCCAAGGGGGTGATGCTCTCCCACCGCTCGCTGGTCACGCACGTCCACCTCTCGGTCGCGCACTGGCAGCTCCCGACCGAGCTGCGCTTCCTCGGCTCGACGCCGCTGACACACGCGCTCGCGGGCATGGCGCCGGCGATCTTCCACCAGGGTGGCAGCATCACGCTCACGAAGGGCTTCGACCCCGCCGAGTTCTGCGAGATCGTGCGGACACAGCGGATCACCGCGACCTTCCTCGTCCCGAGCATGATCTACGTCCTGCTCGACCACGTCGCCGCGCACCCGGCGGACCTGTCCAGCCTGCGGACGATCCTGTACGGCGCGGCCCCCATGTCGCCCGACCGCCTCGAGCAGGCCCTCGACGTGTTCGGCCCGGTGTTCGTGCAGTTCTACGGACAGACAGAGGCCCCCAACACCGTCACCACCCTCTCGAAGCAGGACCACGAGCTGGGCCGGCTCACCTCCTGCGGCAAGCCGCACCCCGCGCTGGACGTCGCCGTCCTCGACGACGACGACCGGCCCTGCGCGGTCGGCGAGCTCGGTGAGGTCTGCGTTCGCGGACCGCTGCTCATGGACGGCTACTGGCGGCAGCCCGAGCTGACCGCGGAGGTGCTGCGCGACGGCTGGCTGCACACCGGCGACATCGGCCGCTTCGACGAGGACAACTACCTGTACCTCGCCGACCGCAAGAAGGACATGCTGATCACCGGCGGGTTCAACATCTACCCGCGCGAGGTGGAGGACGCCCTGGCCACGCACCCGGACGTGGCCGTCGCGGCGGTGATCGGCGTTCCGGACCCGAAGTGGGGCGAGGCGGTGACGGCCTTCGTCGTCAGAACCGCGGACGCGACCGTCACGGCCGAGGAGCTCGTCGCCCACGTCCGCGAGCTCAAGGGGCCCGTGCACGCGCCGAAGCGGCTCGACTTCGTGGAGGTCCTGCCGCTCACCCCACTGGGCAAGATCGACAAGAAGCAGCTGCGGGCACGCTTCTGGGACGCCGCCGACCGAGCCGTGAATTGAGGAGGACGATGACCACCACGACCGCCGGCCGGCCGCGCTGGGTCGATGACGAGGGCGCCGCGCTGGGCGAGGTCGCTCGCGACTTCTTCCAGACCGAGGTCGTTCCCCACTTCGAACGCTTCGATCAGCAGAAGCACGTGGACCGCGAGGTGTGGCTCAAGGCCGGGGCGCTCGGCCTGCTCTGCTGCGAGGTCCCCGACGAGTACGGCGGAGGCGGCGGCACGTTCGCCCACGAGGCGGTCGTCCTCAGCGAGCAGGCACGTGCGGGCGACACCGGGCTCGGCCTCCAGGTGCACAGCGGCGTGGTCGCCCAGTACCTCGTCATCCACGGCACCGAGGAGCAGAAGGCCCGCTGGCTGCCCGGAATGGCGAGCGGTGACATCGTCGGCGCCGTCGCCATGAGCGAGCCCGGCGCGGGCACCGACCTCAAGAACGTCAGGACGCGCGCCACCCGCGGCGGCGACCACTACCTGCTCAACGGCTCCAAGACGTTCATCAGCAACGGCGCGCAGTGTGACCTTCTGATCGTCGTCGCCAAGACCGACCCGGCCGCCGGCAGGAACGGAATCTCCCTGCTCGTCCTGGAGACGGCGGCCGCGCCGGGATTCCGGCGCGGCCGGACCCTCGACAAGCTGGGCCTGCACGGCCAGGACACCGCGGAACTCTTCTTCGACGACGTACCCGTCCCGGTGGAGAACCTGCTGGGCGCGGAGGGCGCGGGCTTCGGGATGCTGATGCGCGAGCTGCCCCGCGAGCGCCTCGTCATCGCCGTGACCGCGGTGGCCGCCATGGAACGCGCGCTCGAGGAGACCATCGCCTACGTGAAGACCCGGGAGGTCTTCGGCGCGCCCCTGTTCGCCATGCAGCACGTCAAGTTCGAGCTCGCCGAGCTGGCGACGATCGTCCGGGCGTCGCGGGTCTTCCTGGACGACTGCGTCGAGAAGTTCTGCGCGGGCACCCTCGACCCGGCGACCGCGTCCATGGCCAAGTGGTGGCTGACCCAGAACCAGTGCGACGTGACCGACCGGTGCCTGCAGCTGTTCGGCGGCTACGGCTACATGCGGGAGTACCTCATCTCCCGCCTGTACGCCGACGCCCGCGCCCAGAAGATCTACGGCGGAACCAACGAGGTCATGAAGGACCTCATCTCCCGGACGCTGTGATGGTTCCCGCGCCGGGTGACATCGAGGCCGCCGCGGATAGGATCCGCGGGCACGTACGGAGAACGCCGCTGATCGAGGTGGCGCGGGGCACGTTCGGCGTCGACGCGCCCCTGGTGCTCAAACTCGAACTGCTGCAACACACCGGATCGTTCAAACCGCGCGGCCTGTTCAACCGGGCGCTGATCCGACCGGTGCCCGCTGCCGGGATGGTCATCGCCTCGGGCGGCAACGCCGGGCTCGCCCTGCTGCACGTGGGCCGGCAGCTCGGTCATCCGGTCGAGGTGTTCGTCCCGCGAACGGCTCCCGAAGCCAAGGTCGCCAGGCTGCGCCAGTACGGCGCGCGCGTCCACCAGGTGGGCGCCGCCTTCGCCGACGCGGCCGTCGCCGCCGAACGCGGAGCGGCGGAGAGCGGAGCCCTGCTCATGCACGCCTACGACCAGCCGGAGATCATCGCGGGACAGGGGACCGTCGCACTCGAGCTCGAGCAGCAGTGCCCGGACGTCGACACCGTGCTCGTCGCCTGCGGTGGCGGCGGTCTCGCCGGCGGGATCGCCACCTGGTACGGCCGCCGCGTCAGGGTCGTCGCGGTGGAAGCCGAGGGTTCCCCCACCCTCGCCGCTGCCCGAGCCGCGGGCGAGCGGGTCACGATCGGCGTCAGCGGTGTCGCCGCGGACGCGCTCGGAGCGAGCCGGATCGGCGCGATCGCCTGGGAGATCGCACGGCACGCCATCGACGACGTCGTGGTCGTGCCCGGACAGGCGATCCTCGACGCCCGGCAACGCCTCTGGAACGAGCTGAGGATCTGTGCCGAACCGGGTGCCGCCGCGCCGCTCGCGGCGCTCACCGGGGGCGGCTACGTCCCCGGACCCGGTGAACGCGTCGCCGTCATCGTGTGCGGCGGCAACAGCGATCCAGCAACCCTGGCCTAGGAGTTTGTCATGACCGAATCCCGCAGCCTCCACGACGACGCCGTCGTGGTCGACACCCACAACGACCTCATCCTGCTGGTCGACCACTTCGACCGCAGGGGACGACCGGACCACTTCGCCCGATACTGGCTGCCCGAGCTCCGCGCCGGCGGCGTCGATGTGCAGGTCCTGCCGATCTGCATCGAGGATCAGTTCCAGACGGAGGGCGCGCTGCGCAGGACCCTGCTGCTGATCGAACGGATCCACGAGCTCGCCGCGGAACACAGCGACGACGTGACGGTCTGCCTGACAGGCGCCGACGTCGACGCGGCCACCGCGGCAGGGCGCATCGCCCTGGTGATCGCCCTGGAGGGCGCGCACGCCGTCGGGCAGGACCCTGAGCTGGTGCGCACCATGGCACGCGTGGGAGTCCGGGTGATCTCCATGGCGCACTACGCCCGCACCTTCCTCGCCGACGGCAGCGGCCTGGACTCGACCTCGCGCGGCCGCCTGACCCCGCAAGGCATCACAGCGCTGCGCGAGATGGAAGAGCTCGGCATCGTCTTCGACATCAGCCACCTCGGGATGGCCGGCGTGGAGGATGTGCTCTCCCTGGCGACGCGGCCGTTCCTGGCGACGCACTCGGCGTGCCTCGGCATCACCGACAGCCACCGCAACCTCGGCGACGAGCAGCTCAAGGCCATCGCCGGACTCGGCGGGGTCATCGGCGTCGCCGCCGCCATCCCGTACTTCATCGACCCGGCCGCGCCGACGGCCGAACGCGTCGTCGACCACATCGAGCGCGTCGTCGAGGTGGCGGGCATCGACCACGTCGGCCTGGGGCCCGACTTCATCGACGACTACTACCAGAGCGTCTTCGGCGGCTGGGTCGGCGCCCCGGACGGCGCCCATGTGCCCGCTGAGATCTCCCGCCCCTCCGACCTGCCGAAGATCACCGAGGTGATGGTCCGGCGCGGCTTCGCCGAGCCGGACATTCGCAAGGTCCTCGGCGAGAACGTGCTGCGCGTTCTCCGGGACGTGATGGGAGAACCGGCCAGATGACCGTGTCCGACGAACTCCAGTACATTCTGAAGAGCCGGGAACCGCGCACGGCCGCCACCTTCGCGGCGGCTGACATCCGGCTCGAAACGGTGTCCGTGACGATGCGCGACGGCATCCGGCTCGCCACCGATCTCTACCTTCCGCCGCGGCTGCCCGCGCCCGTGGTCGCGGTGCGCACCCCGTACGGCCGGGATGCCGACAGGCTGGTGGCGCCGTTCATGTCGTTCGCCCGCCGCGGTTACGCGGTGGCGGTGCAGGACCTGCGCGGCACGGGCGGCAGCGAGCCGGACGACTACGACTTCTACGTGTTCGAGCCCGAGGACGGCCACGACTTCGTGGAGTGGGTCAGCGCGCAGGACTGGTGTGACGGGTTCATCGGTTCCGTCGGCGGCTCCTATGTCGGCCAGGTGCAGTGGCCGATGGCGACGCATCCGAAGATGACCACGATCGTGCCGGAGGTCAGCGGCCTCGGGGTCGGCGTGAAGACCGCGTCGTACCACATGGTGGTCAACGCGCTCGCGCGCACCATCGGCCACGGCGAGGAGAAGTCGGACGTGCCGTTCTGGCAGCTCGAGCCCATGATGCTGGACGAGACGTGGGCGACGGGATTCTTCAACGAGCCGTTCGTCAACCCTCGGCTGGCCGAGCTGTCGCAGACGTTCCCCGAGCTCAAGGAGCTGTCGACGGGCGAGGCGCAGGCCTGGTTGTGGGCGCGCTACTGCTCGCTGACGTGCGCGGAACGCGCCGACTTCGTCCGAGGTCTCGCCGGGTCACCGCACGTCACCATGGTCGACGTCGAGAACATCGGGCCGCTCTTCGGCCAGGGCATCTCGATAGACAGGCACACCCTGCCCGCCGTCGACCCCGCCGCGCAGGTGGCCGGCCTGCGGGCGATCCCGCTGCTGCGCACCGGCTGGTACGACTGGTTCGTCAACGACGCGCTGGAGACGTGGGAGCTGCTCCGCGAGCACGCGCCGGAGCCGCTGCGTTCCCAGGCCCGGATCATCGTCACCCCGTCCGCGCACAACCTCCCCGGCTACAAGGAAGGCATGGGGGAGCACGAGGAGCTGTGGCACAACCACTGGAGCAACGTCGACTTCACGCTGGCCTGGTATCAGACCGTCCGGGACGGCTCCGTCGACGACTGGCCCCGCGTCATCTACTACCTGATGGGCGCCAACGAGTGGCGCACCGCGGACGACTGGCCTCTTCCCGAAGCCGTCGACACCCCGTTCTACCTCGGCGCCGGCGGAACGCTGAACACCACGCCGCCCGAGCAGCAACAGGCCGCCGACCAGTACGTCTACGACCCGCTCGACCCGACCCCGACGGTCGGCGGCCACATCGTCTCCTGGGTCTACCCGCCGGGAAGCGTGGACGTCAGCGAGGTGCAGCGGCGCGGCGACATCCTCACCTACACCACGGAGCCGCTCGAGCATGACGTCGACGTCGTCGGCAAGCTTCGGGCGCTGCTCTACGTGAGTTCTTCGGCCGTGGACACCGACTTCGCCGTACGGCTGAGCGACGTGACCCCGGACGGACGGGCCGTACAGCTGGTGAACGGCCTGCTGCGGGCCAGGTACCGCGACCTGGAGCGGGGCGCCGAACCACTTGTGCCCGGCGAGATCTACCCGCTGGAGATCGACATGTGGGTCACCGCGAACCGGTTCAAGGCCGGGCACCGAATCCGCGTCGACGTCAGCTCCGCGGACTTCCCGCGGTTCGACAGGAACACCAACCTGGGCGGCGCGCCCGGCGATCCGGTCACGGCGGCCCAGACCGTCTACCGGGATGCTTCGCACCCCTCGCACGTCGTCCTGCCCATCTGCTGAGGAGCCGGATGTATCTCTCTCTTCAAGAATTCGGCGCCACGACCGTCGTCACGTTGGACCGGCCGCCGGTCAACGCGGTGAACATGAGCATGTACGAGGAGATCCGCGACCTGTTCGGCCGGTTCGACGAGGTGCTGCCGGGGACGAAGGCGGTCGTCCTCACCAGCGGCGCCAAGCACTTCTGCGGGGGGAACGACCTCGAGGAGTTCCTCACGCTGAACCCGGCCAACTCCGCCGGGCGGATGCGCCTGGTCCGCGACGCCTTCGCCGCCATCTACGACTGCCCGGTCCCGGTGGTCGGCGCGGTCCGCGGAGCGGCGCTGGGCACCGGGCTGGCTATCGCCGCCTCCTGCGACGTCATCGTCGCCGGCGAGAGCGCCAGGTTCGGGACGCCCGAGGTGAGCGTCGGGGTGATGGGCGGAGCGGCGCACCTCGCCCGGCTGGTGCCGCAGCCGATCATGCGGGCGATGTACTTCACCGCCGACCCGTGGCCCGCCTCCGACCTCGTCGGGTTCGGCTCCGTGCTGCGCGTCGTCGCCGACGGCGAGGTGCTCGACAGCGCGCTCGCGCTCACCGGGAAGATGACGCGGCACAGCCTGACCGCGCTCCGCCATGCCAAGGAGTCACTGAACACGATCGAGTTCATGGACCTGAAGGCGGGCTACGAGTTCGAGCAGCGGATGACCGGCCGCCTGTCCGGGGAGGCCGACTCCAGGGAAGCGGTCGCCGCCCTCCGCGAGCGCCGGCCGCCGAGCTATCGCGACCAGCGATGACCGGGCACATCGCGTCGTTGTGGGTGTACCCGGTGAAAGGCGCCCGTGGCGTCCCCGTCGAGGAGGCCGACGTTCTGCCCGGCACCGGCCTGCGCCACGACCGCTCGCTGGCGATCGCGCGCGGCGACCAGCAGGTGCCGCCCAGGACGGCCTGGCGGCCGCGATCGGCGTTCAAGCAGGTGGCACGCGATCCCGACATGACGCAGGTGACGGTCACGATGGCAGGGGCCGGAGTGGTGGAGCTCCGCCACCTCGCTCACCCTGACGGGCCGCCGGTGCGTTCCGACCGGCCTTCGGAAGGCATCCTCGGCGCGTGGTTCGGCGAACCCGGGCTGCGGCTGGTCCGGGGCGACGGGGCGGCTCTGTGGGATCTGCCCGACACCGAGCTTTCGCTGGTCAACCTCGCCACGGTGCGGGCGCTCGCCGTATCGGACCTGGATTTCCGGCGGTTCCGCGCCAACGTCTATCTCGACGGGCTGCCCGCGTTCGCCGAGCTGGCGTGGGTCGGCCGGCGCGTCCGGCTCGGCGACTGCGAGGCCGAGGTGACCAGGCACACCGGCCGCTGCCGCGCGACGTCGGCGAACCCGAGCACGGGCGAGCGGGACGTCGAACTCCCCGCCGTACTCACCCGGGCCTTCGGCCACCCGAACCTGGGCGTCTACGCGCGCCTGGCCGCGCCCCACCCTGCCCTGCTCCGCAAGGGCGCGCCAGTGACCGTGGGCGGCCCGCCCGGCACCGTACGGTATGCCGACGCGTCCTGGCCCCGGGAGGCCGAGGTGCTCGAAACGGTGCGCGAGGACGACAGGACGGTCAGCCTGTGGCTCCGCGACCCCTTCCGCCTGCCGGTGGCCGCCGGCCAGCACCTGCGGGTGCACCTGCCCACCGCGGACGGTGGCATGACCTGGCGCGCGTACAGTGTCTCAGGACGGCTCCGGATCACGGTGCGCCTCCGCGGAGAAGTCTCCAACCGCCTCGCGTCCCTGGTCAGCGGCGACCGGCTGCTCATCTCGGGCCCGTTCGGGGTTCCCGCGCTCTCCCCGGAACGGCGGCCGCTGTACCTGGTGAGCGCGGGGATCGGCATCACCCCCGTCGCCGCCACGGTGCGGCAACTGGTGGCCGACGCCGACCGCAGGCCGCTCGCCGTACTGCACGTCGACGCCGACGAGAAGAGCGCGGCGCTGTGGCCCGAGGTTGCCGACGCCGTCCAGCGGACCGGCGGTACGGCTACGCTGTTCGAAACCCGCCCGGCAGCACGACGCCCCGGCCCGAGCGACATCGTCGAGCTCCTGCCCGCCGGCGCGGACGCGCTCGTGTGCGGCTCGACCGGCTTCGTGGCCGCGGTGTCCGGGGCCCTGCGGGCGGCGGGCGTGGACGCGGACCGCATCCACGCCGACCCGTTCCTCTCGCCCGCGACAGAACCGCCCGTCCGGCGGCCCGCGCCGGACCCGGGACCACACCCGGTGACCTACCTTCCCGAGGACGTCGCGGCGACCTGGACGGACGCCGACGGCACGCTGCTCGAACTGGCCGAGAACCACGGGGTGCCCGTTCCGTCCGCCTGCCGATCGGGCGCTTGCGGCACGTGCGTGCTCGACCTGGTGCACGGCGAGGTGTCGTACCTGGTCGATCCGCCGATCACGCCAGGTTCGCGGGCCGTACTCGCGTGCTCGGCGGTGCCGACGGGACCGGTCGTGCTCCGGAGCCGTGCTGCTACACCTGCCGAAGGGCCGGAATGAAGATTCCGACGCTGGTCGTTGGAGCCGTGAGCTCAGGTCCAGGAGCATCGACGTCATGACGAAGTCCCAAGAGACGGCCCCGGCCAGTGACCGGGTGAGGCTCCGGCGACGTCCCGCGCGCGGGTCGTACGACCTGGACCTCGTACGCTCGATCCTCGACGAGGCGATGCTGTGCCACGTCGCCTTCGTGGACGGCGGCGACCCGGTCGTCCTGCCGACGCTGCACGTCAGGATCGGTGACGAGCTGCTGATCCACGGCGCGCGGAAGAACCGCATGATGAACAAAGTCGCCGAGGGCGTCCCCGTCTGCGTCGAGGCCACTGTGATCGACTCCGTGGTGATGGGGCGGAGCGTTCTGCAGAACTCGGTCAACTACCGATCCGCCGTCGTCATGGGGGAGGGGCGAGCCGTCGAAGACCTCGACGAGGTGCTGCCGAGGATGCATGCGCTCATCGACAAGATCACTCCGGGCCGGATCCCGTTCCTGCGCCCACTCACCCAGGCGGAGCTGCGATCCGTGCTCCTGGTCAGTGTCCCGATCGTCGAGGCGTCGGCGAAGGTACGCACCGGCGACGCCGGCGACGCGCCCGCCGACAGGTCACTGCCTGTCTGGGCGGGTCAGCTCCCGCTCCGCGTCGCCCCGGGGACCCCTGTGCCTGACGAGTACGTGCCCGCGGGGATGCCGGTTCCCGACCACCTCACGGGTTGGGGCGAGACCCGATCCGGCGCCTACTAGGAAGTTGCAGATCATGATCGGCTTTGTCGGCGCGGGGAACATGGCCCGCGCGATCGCCCGAGGACTCGGCGAACCCGTCCTCGCCACCGACTCCGGTTCCGGCCGCGCGGCGGCCCTCGTCGCCGAGCTCGGTGGCGAGGCGCTGACCAGCAACGCCGAGCTGTTCAGGCACTCCGACGTGGTGTTCCTCGGGCACCGCCCCGACCAGCTCACCGATGTCGCCAAGGGCGTCGACGCGGACAGCAAGCTGGTGATCTCCATGATGGGGCCCACCACCGTCGCGGAACTCCAGGCCGCCTACCCCGGCGCCTCGGTGGTGCGCATCATGCCGAACCTCCCCGTCGAGCTCGGGCGCGGCGTCGTCGCCGTGGCCGAGGGCGGCGAGACCGCGATCCCGATCCTTGAGCGCCTCGGGCTGGTCATCGTCCTGCCCGAAGCCCAGATGAACCTCGCGACGGC
Organism: Nonomuraea sp. NPDC050383; assembly: GCF_044459125.1. Classification (NCBI taxonomy): domain Bacteria; kingdom Bacillati; phylum Actinomycetota; class Actinomycetes; order Streptosporangiales; family Streptosporangiaceae; genus Nonomuraea; species Nonomuraea sp. NPDC050383. Next base: position 1,016,742 of record NZ_JBITIP010000001.1, on the reverse strand, counting down.
CACCGCGGGCGTGATGCCCGCGCTCATTGCCGTACTGGCCGAGGCGGCCATCGACGGCGCGGTCTGCCACGGCCTTGACGTTGGGCGCGCGCGGGACATGTTCCTGCACACGCTCGCGGGCACCGCCGAGCTGATCCTCAAGCGCGGCGGCGATACGCTCGCGGTCCGCCGGGAGGTCGGGACACCAGGGGAGTCGACCGTACGCGGCGTCGCCGCCCTCGAGCGGAACAACGTCCGCACGGCCTTCATGGACGCCTACCACGATGTCCTGACCAGGCTCTCCATGCCCTACACCGGCGGAGTCGTGATCACGCGATGACCACCGACGTGGTCGTCGTCGGCGCTGTCACCTGGCCGCCTACCGCACAGGCATGCTCTCCGGCAGAGCCAGTCGATCACGACAGTGTCGCCGGAGGTCGCGCCGGCGGCTGCCAAAGCGTCGTGTCGCTCGTCTTGAGCGCCAGGAGCGCCTCCCACTCCGGCCGCGCGACACTGCGCTTGCCCGGCTCCTCCTCATTGACCAGCTCGTCGTAGCCGCTGGGCACCAGGCCTGGCTTCCGAAAGGGGCCCGCCTCCGCCGCGCGCTGACGAACGGCGTCGATCTGCCTGCGACAGCCGTCGGTATGAACGGAGACACACTGGAGTTGATCCACGCCGAGAACCACTCGACGGTCGGCGAGGGGGTAAGGGTGACTTTCCAGCCGACCACCTACAACACCGGCTGCTCCATCCGATGCGCCGATCCCAACGTCTGGGTGCTGGTGAGGCAGGGCAACGGAACGAGCCTTGGCCGGAGCGGGGATCGCCGTGAAGAGGTCCCGATGCCCAGTACGACTGGCAGTCCGCTGGCCCGGGACGGCTGGATCTGGATCTTCCCTTCCGATGCCCCACTCGGCCAGGAAATCGAGGACGGCAGCGGCACCCATGACCTGGATACGATCGTCACGACGCCGGAACGCCTTGCCAAGGTAGTGAACCAGCGTCCCAGCGAGTGGACCATCGGCGTCTACGACAAGCCAGCTCAACAGTCACCGATGACCACTAATCAGTCATAACGCGGAAGGCCGCCACCCGACCTCTTGGTCCGGGGCCGAGGAAGTGATCGCGTAGCGGCTTCCACAGGACGAAAGCGATGGCCATCTGGGGTTGGCAAGCGTTCTCGCCGGTCAGACTTTTGAAGGTCAGTGGGTGCGGCGGGACAGGGCTTGTCCCGCGGGCAGATCGGCGACGAAGGCCCGGAGAAACCCGAAGAGGTGCTCAAGATCGTGCCCCTCGGCTGCGGTGTCGATCGCCCGGTAGAGGTCGTCCTCGATTTTGGTGATCTTCTTGCTGAGCTGGGCTCCTTCTGCGGTGAGCGACAGCTCAATGTGGCGGCGGTCATGGGTGGCCACCTCGCGCTTGAGCAGGCCGGCGGCGACCAGCCGGTCGACAAGTCGGCTGGGGCTGGAGCCGCTCTCGCAGACCAGGAGTTCGCCGAGGCCGTTGAGTGTCAGTGGCCCCCGTTCCTGCAGGATGCGGATGACCTCGGCCTGGGAGGGTGTGATGCCCAGTGGCCGCAGCGCCTGGCCGAGCAGTCGGTTGCCTTCCCGCTGCGCGGCCAGGATCAGGTAGCGGAGCTCTTCAGCGGGCCGCACCGGCCACCTCGAACTCGTCGATCCTTTCGGCCAGGAACGTCTGCACGGCGCGGGCGTAGGTGACGGGGTGAGTGAAGCGGAACATGTGCCCGGTGCGCTCCAGCACGATCTCCCTGGCGTCCGGGATCCCGGCACGCATGATCTGGGCCGCTTCCTCGCCGATCAGCTTGTCGTGTGACGGTGTGATGATCAGTGTGGGAACCGCGACGTTGTCCAGGCGATCGGTGTAGTCGGCGGTCAGCGCCGCGGTGAGGCGGGCTCCGAAGGACGTGGCCGGGGTGTTGGCCAGGAACAGGTGGCGGCTGTCGGCCTCGTTCCAGGGGATCTGGCCCTCGCCGTCGTGGGGTGAGGCCAGCCGGTGGGCGTGCGCGCGCAGCACCAGGTGCCGGTAGAGGCCGCCGCGCAGCCTGCCCATGAGCCGCATGGCGGCCTTCCAAGCTGGTGAGGAGATCGGGTTGGCGGCGAAACCGCCGGACATCACCAGGCCGCGGAGCCCGGCCGGTTGGCGGACGGCCAGCGCCAGCGCGATGTTCGCGCCGAAGGAGTCGCCGACCAGCACGTACTCGTCCAGGTCCGCGGTCTGGGCTGCTACAGCGTCGGCGTAGGCCTCCATGTCGTTGATGTCTTCCGGGAGGCGCAGGGTGCGTCGGGGGCGGTGGGCCAGTGGGGTGAGCTGTTCGAGGTTCCAGGGGGCGCCGGAGAAGCAGGGGATGAAGACCAGCGTCGGTTCGTTCGTCATGGAAATTAGATTACACGACATATATGTCGTGTCAAATAACTTGTACGGCAGCCCGCCCGGCAGCCCGAAGCGCTCTGATCAGAACACCCAGCATTTCGGCCGCCTCCCAGGTCGTCAGCCGCCGCTCAGGATCGGTTTCGTGCTGCGAGAAATCGTTGATCAGGTTGGCGAGGGCTTGCCGACCATGACCGGCTGGTCACCATTCGCATGCGAGCGCTTCCGGAGCGCTTGGCCGACGGTGACGACAAGGGCATGAGCAGGCGCAAGGCCGGCGGGCGGCTGCCGGCGCCCGTCGTGACCGTCCTGGCGACAGCCACGGGGGCCGTGGAGATCTCGCTGCCGAGCTGCTCCTGGCGCTCTGGGGAGACGGGCGGGGGAAGCAGCTCCGGTCGTAGCTCCATTCCAGGCATTCTGCCTTCCCACCATGTCCTGAGGGATCGACCAGGGCTCGCCCCCTCCCCACTGCTCAGCGTGTCAAGGCCGACGGCCTGGCGCGCTCTCCACTGAATAGGCTCGGATGCGTCGCTCTACACCGAGAACATGAGGGAGCCCACCTAATTGGTGATCATCAATCAGGAGACGTCTTTCGACGAGGCAGAGGTGTTCGAGCTCTACGACTCGGTCGGCTGGGCCCCGTGGACTCGCGACGTCGCCCGGGTGTGCCGGAGCCTGGCCAACTCGCACCTCGTCATCACCGCCAGGGACGAGTCGGGCCGCTTGCTGGGCCTGGCACGGACGGTGTCCGATGACGAGATCGTCTGCTACGTGCAGGAACTGCTGGTCAACGCCCGACACCACGGCGAGGGCGTCGGTCGTCGGCTGCTGGAGCATCTCAAGAACCGGTACGCGCATTGCCGGTACTTCGTCCTCACCACCGACCACGAATCCACCCTGGAAGGCGCCGCCAACCACGCCTTCTACCGCCGCCTGGGCCTGATCGAGCACCACGAGCAGGGCTTGTCGGCCTTCGGCCTGCGGGTGCGCGACCCGCGGAGCCTCTAGCGGCTCAGACACAGGCAGCAACCAACGTCGTCCAGTGAGCTGTGCTGAGGAACGAAGTACGGCTCGTCGATCGCCCCAGCCATCTACGGTGGCCCGCCAGGCAGTGGCGATCGTAGGGCTGCATCTGTGCGGCGGCGCGGCAACCCCGGTCGGAGCGTTCCGTCAGTACGGCGGGGCGGGCGTGCGGCGCCGGCCCGGTGTCCCGCCGCCGTCCGGGACCGGCCCTCAGGCCGCACGCCCGGACGGCGGGCGGGCGGAGGGCCGGGGGTACGGCGGCGCGCCGCGCCGCCGCTTGATCACCTATAAGAACAATTCGGCAAGTCACTCGGTCGCTATGAGCTGGGGCCGGTGAGGTGCGTGTTGGCGGCTCGTGCGGCCTCGGCGAGTTCCGGCGGGCCGGCCACGGGGTGGACGTGCTGCTCAAGGTCTACGCCAAGTGCATCGACGGACAGCGAGAGGCCGCCAACACCCGGATCTTGGAAGCCCTGTCGCAGTGATCACGCGGAACGCAATGGACCCCGGACGAATCCCGGGGTCTTTTGCTGTGCGCGACCTGGGAAAACGCCCCAAGATCCGTTCCGTGTATGTTCCGCGACGGGTGGCATACGGCTGCTCTCCGCTGCGTCTGACTGCGTGTCCGCGTAATCTACGATCCCGCGAATCCCCTGCTCAGACCAGGAATACGGTGGAAGGGTGAGTAGGGCGGGTGGGACTTGAACCCACGACCCACGGATTATGAGTCCGATGCTCTGACCGGCTGAGCTACCGCCCCTGGATTCAGTTGTCCGGCGCCCTCTACCCCGCGGGCGCAGGCTAAGGGTAGAGCATGGAGCGCCTCGCCGGGTGGATGGTTCGCCGCCAGCACATCATTCCACGCCCGCGTGTGTTGATCGAGCCGGCCGTGTTCCCAGGGTGGGCCGGTAGCGTGCGGGGATGGGCGTGAGACTGGTCTACGAGACGCACTCCGTCACCGTGGACAACGAGATCGGCATCGCCACCGGCCGACTGCCCGGCGAGTTGTCGCGGCTGGGGCGGGAGCTGGCCGTCGGGCTGGGGGTGCGGCGGCGGGCCGTGGACGTCGTCTACTGCTCCGACCTGCGGCGGGCCGTGGAGACCGCGGAGATCGCCTTTCCCGACGGCGGTAAGGAGATCAGGCTTGACGCGCGGCTGCGGAGTGCGACTACGGGATCTACAACGGGCGGCCCGTCAGCGAGGTGGCGGCGCTGCGCAGCCGGTACGTCGACGCGCCGTGGCCGGGCGGGCAGAGCTACCGGGACGTGGTGGCCGCCACAGCCTCCTTCCTGGAGGAGTGCATGAGGGAGTGGGAGGGGCGCACGGTGCTCGCCATCGCGCACTCCGCCAACCGGTGGGCCTTGCTGAACCTGCTGGAGGGCGTGCCGCTGGAGGAGCTGGTGGACGCGCCGTTCCGGTGGCGGCCAGGGTGGGAGTTCAGGGTCGCCACGTGGCTGGTCTGACACCGTCAAGGGGCGGTGCCGAAGGACGGGTTGCGGACGAGCCAGTCGCTGTAGATGGGGCTGCCGCGTACCGAGTCGAGGTGGGCCTGTTTGGCGTGGGCCAGGACCCAGGTGGCGTCCGGCGCGGCGGGGCGGCGGCCGAGGAGCTGGCGCCAGCGCAGCGGCGCCCCCGCGAGCGGGACCATCGCCAGCCCCGGCTGCGGCGGGTGGGTGGCCTGGCAGAGTGCCACCGCGCGTCCCACCCGCGCGAGGTGGGCGCAGGTGGTGACGTCGGTCTCGTAGATCGTGCCGGGGGTGAACCCGGCGCGGGCGCAGGCCGTCGCGAAGCAGTCGGCGAAGCAGGCGTCGCCCGGCATGACGGCCCACTGCTCGCCCGCCAGGTCGGCGAGCTCCACCTCCTTCTCGCCGGCGGCCGGATGCCGCTCGCCGACGAGGGCGAAGATCGGGTCCAGGCTGATCGAGTCCCACAGCAGCGCGCCGGCCGGGGCGCCGCTGTCGCCGCAGGTGCCGACGAGCGCGTAGTCCAGGCGGCCCACCTCCACCATGGAGGCGAGCTCGCGCCCCGACCAGCTCGTGTACGTGCTGACGGTGTGCTCCTCCGCCAGCCGGTCCACCAGGCCGCCGAGTACGGGCCCGTTGGTGGCGCCTATGCGGAACCCGGGGGAGGGCCTGGTGACGAACCGGGCCGCCTCGTCCTGCAGCTCCTGGGCCGCCGGGAGGAGGACGCGGGCGCGGGCGAGCACCAGCTCGCCGAGGCGGGTGGGCCTGGCTCCGAGCCTGTCGCGTTCGAACAGGGTGCCGCCCAGCGCTCGCTCGATGCGCTTGAGCTGGGCGGACAGGGCCGGCTGCGCCAGCCCCAGCAGTGACGCGGCCTTGCTCACGCTTCCCGCGTCGGCGACCGCTCGGACGATCCTGAGGTGCCGGAGCTCAAGGTCCATAACGGGAAGGTAAGGCTCACTTCCACGCTCGGCAATGCCCAGATGTCAGGAAATATGACAGATATTGTCGAGGTCATTCCGGGTAGGGGGCACCCCATGACGACCATGGGTATCGATCCGAGACAGCTCGGCGACGATGATCTGCTGCGTGAGCTGCGGCAACTGCACGCCACGCGGACGGACGCCTTCTTGCACGCCTCCGACGACGCGCTCGCCCGCCACACCTCGCGGACGAACGAGCTGGAGAGCGAGTATCTGCGCCGCTACCCCGAGCGGGACGTGGACCCGGAGCGGCTGCGGGAGGGAGCGAGGGAGCGGTGATGGCTCACGACCACGATGTGCAGGCGCTTTCGGACGTGGACGTCCATGTCTACGAGGCGGTCGCCGCGCAGGCCCAGGACGGTGGACGCGTGGACGTCGACGCGCTGTGCCGCACCACGGGTCTGGAGGAGGAGAGTGTACGGCGGAGCCTGGCGGCCCTGGTCGCCCAGGGATACGTGGTGCCCCAGGGAGACGGGGTGGGCCTCGGGCCGCACACGTTCGGAGTCGATCGGTAAGGCCGCCGGTAAGCAGTCGGGGTAAGGCGGCCGATCGGTAGGTCGGTCGACCAGTCCGCCGCGGCGTAGTGTCGAAGCGTGGATGTCGCAGACCTGACGCCCGCGCAGGCGCGCGAGCGGTTCCGCGCGGGTGAGCGGGCGCCGACCGCGGGCTGGTGCAGGGGCTGGACGCAGGCCAACCTGATCGCGGTGCCCAGGCCGCTGGCGTACGAGCTGCTGCTGTTCGCCCACCGCAACGCGCAGGCGTGCCCGGTCCTGGACGTGGGGGAGCCGGGGTCGTACTCCAGCGCCCTGTTCCGCGGCGACCTGCGCACCGACCTGCCGGGCTACCGCCTCTACCGGGACGGCCGGCCGGTCGCCGACGCCGGTGACGTGGTGGCGGAGTGGCGGGCGGACCTGGTGCCGTTCCTCATCGGGTGCAGCTTCACCTTCGAGGGGGCGCTGCTGGCGGCCGGTGTGCCGGTGCGGCATCTGGAGCTGGGGACGAACGTGCCGATGTACCGGACGAGCGTGGCGTGCGAGCCGACGGCGACGCTGTCCGGGCCGCTCGTGGTGTCGATGCGGCCGGTGCCCGAGGAGCTGGTGGAGACCGCGGCCGAGGTGAGCGGCAGGTACCCGATGGTGCACGGGGCGCCGGTCCACGTGGGCGACCCGGCCGCGATCGGCATCGCCGACCTCGCCCGCCCCGACTTCGGCGACCCGGTGGAGGTGCGGGCGGGCGAGGTGCCGGTGTTCTGGGCGTGCGGGGTGACGCCGCAGGCGGCGGTCATGGCGAGCGGGGTGGAGTTCGCGATCGGCCACCTGCCGGGTCACATGGCGATCATGGACGTGCGGGACGAGGATTATCGAGTGACCTAGCGAGGTGCTTCGCCGTATGGGTGGACGCCTGGCTGAGGTCGGCCGGGGTGCCCTCGAACACCACCTCACCACCGTGCCGACCGGCCTCCGGGCCCAGGTCGATCACCCAGTCGGCGTGCTTGACCACGTCCAGGTCGTGCTCGACGACGACGACCGTGCCGCCCGCGTCCACCAGCCGGTCGAGCAGCGCCAGCAGCGTTCCGACGTCGGCCATGTGCAGGCCGGTCGTGGGCTCGTCGAAGACATGGACGTGACCACTACCGCCCATCCGGTGCGCCAGCTTCAGCCGCTGCCGCTCGCCGCCCGACAGGGTGTTCAGCGCCCGTCCGAGTGTCAGGTGGCCCAGCCCCAGCTCGCCGAGCCTCGCGGGGCCCGGCAGATCGTACGCGCCGGCCGCCTCGTCGGCCGTCAGCGCCAGCACCTCGGCGATCGTCCGGCCGCCGACCCGGTGGGAGAGCGCCTCGGGGTTGAAGCGGGTGCCGCCGCAGGCGTCGCAGACGCGGGTCACCGGGTCCATGAACGCCAGGTCCGTGGTGATCTCGCCGCGTCCCCCGCACGCCGGGCAGGCGCCCGCCGAGTTGGCGCTGAACAGCGCCGGCCGCGCGCCGCTCGCCCGCGCGAACATCCTGCGCAGCGGGTCCATGGCGTTCAGGTACGTCGCGACGGTCGAGCGCGGCGAGGCGGCGATGGCCGACTGGTCGATGAGGATCGCGCCGGGATGCTGGGCGGGCAGGTCCACGGTGGCCAGCGTGCTCTTGCCCGACCCGGCCACGCCGGTGACCGCCGTCAGCACGCCCAGCGGCACGCGGACCGTCACGTTCCTGAGGTTGTGCGTGCTGGCGTCACGCACGGTCAGCCAGCCGGTCGGCGCGCGCAGGGACTCCTTGAGCCCTGTCGCCCGGCCGAGCGCGCGGCCGGTCGGCGTGCCGCTCGCGCGCAGCCCCGCGACCGTCCCCTCGTACACGACCCGCCCGCCGTCGGCGCCCGCGCCCGGCCCGAGGTCCACCACGTGGTCGGCGAGCTCGATCAGGTCGCGGTCGTGCTCGACCACCAGCACGGTGTTGCCCTTGTCGCGCAGCTCCAGCAGCAGGTCGCCGAGGCGGTGCACGTCACGCGGGTGCAGGCCGACGCTGGGCTCGTCGAAGACGTACGTCAGGCCGGTGAGGCTGCTGCCGAGGTGGCGCACGGTCTTCAGCCGCTGCGCCTCCCCGCCCGACAGGGTGGGCGTCTCGCGGTCGAGGCTCAGGTAGCCGAGGCCGATCGCGTCGATGCGGCGCAGCGACTCCACCGCCTCCTCCGCGATGGGGTCGTCCAGCTCGTCCAGCGCGTCGACGAGGTCGGCGATCTCCAGGGCGCACAGGTCGGCGAGGTTGCGTCCGCCGATGCGGGAGGCCAGCGCGGCCGCGTTGAGCCGGGCGCCGTCGCACGCCGGGCAGCGGCCCTCGCGGACGACGCGCCGCGCCGCCTCGTCGAGGGCGTCGACCGCGCGGTTGAGGTGCAGCCGGTTGAAGCGGGTGATCACGCCCTCGTAGGTGTTCTCGTAGCGGCCCCGGCCCACCTTGAAGCCGCCGCCGTGGAGCAGCAGGTCGAGCTCCTCGCCGGTGAAGTCGCGCAGCGGCTTGGCCGGGTCGAACAGGCCGCTGCGCGCGTAGAGCTGCCAGGCGTACGAGCCGACGGGGAAGAGGCGGACGGCGCCCTCCTCCAGCGACAGGTCCCGGTCCAGCAGGAGGTCGAGGTCCACCTCCGTCTTACGGCCCATGCCGTGGCACTCGGGGCACATGCCCTGGGGGTCGTTGAACGAGTAGGCCGTCGCCGGGCCCGCCGACGGCTCGCCCCGGCGCGAGAACAGCACGCGCAGCATCGGCTGGATGTCGGTCATCGTGCCGACCGTGGAGCGGGCGTTGCCGCCGACCGGCCGCTGGTCCACCACGACGGCGGTGGTGAGCCCGGACAGCCGCTCGGCGCGTGGGCGCTCGTGGGTGGGCAGCCGGTTGCGGATGAAGGCGCTGAAGGTGGCGTTGAGCTGGCGCTGCGACTCGGCCGCGATCGTCCCGAACGCGATCGAGGACTTGCCCGAGCCCGACACCCCCGTGAACACCGTCAGCCGCTCCTTCGGCAGCCGGAGCGAGACGTCCTTGAGGTTGTTCTGCCGCAGGCCGGTGAGCACGATGTCGTGCGACATGCGATCCTCCGTAGCTTTAGCTAACACTATTAGTTTAAGCTACATGCCGTGACTGACATTCCGGATCGCCGGGCGCGACGCAGGGCGGAGACGCAGGAGGAGATCCTCGGGCTGGCGCTCGACGTGATGGCCGAGGAGGGCGTCGCCGGGCTGAGCCTCGCGACCGTCGCCCGGCGGCTCGGCGTCCGGCCGCCGTCGCTGTACCGGTACTTCCCGTCGCGCGGCGCGGTGTACGACGCGCTGTTCGAGCGCGGCCAGCGGGCGTACCTCGACGCGGTCCGCGGGCCGGCCGGCTCACGATCGCCGGGGCTCGACGCCCTCGGCGCCTCCTACGAGGCGGGCGCCCGGTGGATCATGGCCAACCCGGTGCTCGCGCAGCTCCTGTTCTGGCGGCCGGTGCCCGGCTTCACACCGTCCCCGGAGGCGTACGCGCCCGCCCTGGCCATCCACGACCACTTCGCCGGCCTGATCCGGGCCGCGGTGGAGCGTGGCGAGCTGCACCCGGACGCGGCCGGCGACGACGGGCTCGCGCTGGCGTCCAGCCTGATCGCCGGCCTGGTGTCGCAGCAGCTCGCCAACCAGCCGGACGCGGGCTACGAGGACGGCCGCTTCACCCGCCTGGTGCCCCGGCTGCCGGCCGTCCTCGCGGCCGTCTACCCGCCGCGCTGATCGGCCCCGGCGCACTCGTCTACGCGGATTCGCGTACACGGGTGCATCGGTTGAGCGGACGACCGCGGCGGGGCGCGCGGCCAGACTCGGGTGCCATGCTCACTGTGCTGGTCAGGGCGTTCCGGGTGCCGGAGCTCCGCAGGAAACTGCTGTTCACGCTGGGTCTGCTGGCGCTGTTCCGGCTGGGGCAGCTCCTGCCCGCGCCCGGGGTGGACGTGGTCGCGGTCCGGCGGTGCCTCGGCACGGCCAAGGGCGGGCTCGTCGACATGGTGCAACTGCTCAGCGGTGGCGCGATGCTGAAGCTGTCGGTGTTCGCGCTGGGGGTCATGCCGTACATCACCGCGGGCATCGTCATGCAGCTGTTCGTGGTGCTGGTGCCGAGGCTGGCGGCGCTGCGCAAGCAGGGGCAGAACGGGCAGGCCCGGATCACCCAGTACACCCGCTACCTCACCGTCGGCCTGGCCGTGCTCAACGCCACCACCGTCACCGCGCTGGCCCGCTCGGGGAACCTGCTGCCGGGCTGCACGACGCCGCTGCTGTACGGCCAGAGCCTGCCGGCCGTCGCCGTCCTCGTGGTGACCATGGTCGCGGGGGCATGCCTCGTCATGTGGCTCGGCGAGCTGATCACCGACCGGGGGATCGGCAACGGGATGTCGCTGCTGATGTTCACGCAGGTCGTGGCCGTCTTCCCGTCGTACCTGTCGACGATCTTCCTGGTGAGCCCGTTCTCGTTCGCGGTGATGCTGGTGACGGGGGTGTTCCTCGTCGCCGGCGTCGTGTACGTCGAGCAGGCGCAGCGCCGCCTGCCCGTGCAGTACGCCAAGCGCATGGTCGGGCGCCGCATGTACGGCGGGACCAGCACCTACATCCCGCTCAAGGTCAACCAGGCGGGCATCGTGCCGGTCATCTTCACCTCGTCGCTGCTCTACCTGCCCACGCTGGCCGCGCCGCTGCTGGGCGACGGAGCCGGCGGATGGCCGGCGCGCGTGCTCGCCTCGGGGACGCACCCGCTCTACCTGGCCACGTACGTCCTGCTGATCGTCGGGTTCGCGTACTTCTACGTGTCGATCACGTTCAACCCCATGGAGGTGGCGGACAACATGCGACGGTACGGGGGCTTCGTGCCCGGGATCAGGCCGGGCGGTCCCACGGCCGGCTACCTGTCGTACGTGCTGTCGCGCCTGACCGCCGCCGGGGCGGCCTACCTCGGGGTGCTGGCGCTGCTGCCGATGCTCGCGTTCATGATCCTCAGGGATCCGGGGACGCAGCAGAACTTCCCGTTCGGCGGGACCAGCGTGCTGATCATGGTGGGAGTGGGGCTGGAGACCGTCAAGCAGATCGAGGCGCAGCTCCAGCAGCGCAACTACGAGGGCTTCCTGCGCTAGCCGCGAATCGCCCTAGGCCTGTCCGGGGACGGCCAGGCCCGCGCGCATGGCGAACACGACGAGCTGGGCCCGGTCACGCGCCCCCAGCTTGACCATGGCCCGGCTCACGTGCGTCCGCACGGTGTCGGGGCTGATCACCAGCTCTCCGGCGATCTCCTCGTTGGACCGGCCGGTCGCCACCCACGCCACCATCTCCCGCTCGCGCGGGGTCAGCGTGTCCAGCCCCCGCACGGGCGCGACGCCGGTCCCGCCGAACAGGGAGATGACCCTCCTCGTGATCGACGGGGACAGCAGGGCCTCGCCCGCCGCCACCACCCGGACCGCGTTCACCAGCTCGTCCGGGGCGCTGTCCTTGAGCAGGAAGCCGCTGGCGCCGGCCTGGAGGGCGGCGAACACGTACTCGTCCTCGGCGAACGTCGTCACCACCACGATCCGGGTGCCCGCCAGGCCGGGATCGCCGGCGACGGCGCGCAGCGTCGCCAGGCCGTCCATGCCGGGCATCCGGATGTCGAGCAGCAGCACGTCGGGGCGGGTACGGCGGAGCAGGTCGAGCGCGGCGGCGCCGTCGGCCGCCTCACCGGCGCACTCCATGTCGGGCTCGCGCTGCAGCAGCGCCCGCAGGCCCATGCGTACGACGGCCTGGTCGTCGGCGACGACCACCCGGATCACGCGTCCTCCCCGGGACGACCCGTGGCCGGGAAGCGGGCGAGGACGCGGAAGCCGCCGTCCGGTCGCGGGCCGGCGGTGAGGTGGCCGCCGAGGGCCGCCACCCGGGCGCGCATCCCGTCCAGCCCGCGCCCGCCGGGCTGGCCGGCCCGTCCCGGGGTGCCGGCCGGGTGGTTGACGATCTCCACGATGTACGCGTCCGGCTCGGCGGCCAGCCGGACCCGGGTAGTGGCGGAGGGGCCGGCGTGGCGCAGGACGTTGGTGAGGGACTCGCGGACGACGCGGTAGACGGCGTCGTGCAGGCGAGCGGGCACGGCCGGCTCGTCCGGCTGGACCTTCACGCGCAGGCCCGTGGCGCGCACTCCGTCGACGAGCGCCCGCAACCCACCGTCCGTGGGCCGCATGTCCGACGTGCTCTCCGAGGGGCGGGGATCCAGGCGGTCGAGGGCGGTACGGAGCTGCGCCAGGGCGGTCAGGCTCGTCTCGCGGATGGCCCGTAACGAGGCGCGCGCCTGCTCGGGATCGTCGTCCAGCGTGACCAGGGCGACCCCGGCCTGCATGGCGATGGCCGCCAGCCCGTGACCTGCCGCGTCGTGGACCTCGCCCGCGATCCACGCCCGCTGCGCCGCGAACGCGTCCCGTGAGGTCTGGTGGGTCTCCCCGGTGTGGAGGACGGTGACGGCGGGCCGGGCCGGCGCAGGCAGACCCCATGCCTTGGCCGGCGCGGCCGCAGGCGGTGGGAGAGCGGCTTCGGCGGCGGCCGCGCGGGCCTGGGCGAGGCCGCTGAACGACCACGGGACGGCGAGCCAGCCGGCCCACACCAGCATCATCACGACCGGCACGTCGCCCAGCCGCGTCAGGCGTGACAGCCGCCCGAACCGGCCGCGCGACCGATCGCCGCTGCGCGTGTCCTCGCTCACCGTCCCCCATCCGGCCAGGCCCGTATCGCACCGATCCTAGCCAGTTCGCGCACTCCCGGTGCTCCGGCGAGCGCGGCCCCCGGGGAAGGCGCGGACGGTCAGGCGGCGCCGGCCGTGAGCCAGCGGAGGGGGTTGTCGCGGGTGACCAGCCGGATCGTGTCCTCGTCCACGCCGGCCTCACGCAGGCGCGGCAGCACCGCCTGGAACACATGGGCGTACCCCGGCCCGCCGTACCTGCCGGTCTGCGCCACCCGGCTCGTCCCGGTGCTGACCAGCAGCCGCTCCGCGTGTCCCTCCTCGATGAGGCCGAGCGCGACCCGTACCGCGGCGTCCACGCCGTTGCCCAGCGCCGTCACGCTCACGTACGCGCCCGACTCGGCGATCTTGCGGGCGACGGGCAGGTCCGAGCCCGCGTACCCGACGCCGACGCGAGCCGCGGGCAGCCCCTGGGCGAGCAGGATCTCCAGCACGCCGAGAGAGTCGCGGCCGTGCGTGGCGACCGGCAGGCGGGTGGCGACGGAGGCGTGGGCGGCGGCGATGAGAGCGCGTTCCTCGGCGGGTGTGGGCTCGGCGCCCCAGCAGCCGACCTCGCCGATCACCCCCGGGAACACCCCCGTCCCGTCGAGCCCGTTCGAGATCTCGTCCATGAGCAGCCGGGTGAGCGTGGGCACGTCCGCGTCGCGCGCCGGCGAGAACGGCTCGCTGAACACGCCGGTCGAGGCGATGACCGGCACCCGGGAGGCGGCGGCGACGCGGGCCAGGGCGGCGGCGTCGCGGCCCATGCCGAGGCAGGTGAGGTCGATGAGGAGGTTCAGCCCGTCGGACAGGCGCAGGTCCCGGAGCTCGTCGATGACGGTGTGCTCCTCGTCGAGCCACCGGTACGGGTCGGACTCGATGCCGACCGCCCACCGCATGTCGGTGCGCAGGTGCTCGTGCGGGAGTACGGCGCCGTCCACCGAGGCAGCGCGGATGGGGCCGGTGACGGTGCGAAGCATGACCTCGGGCATAGCAGACATTAACCGATATTTGCTAAGTAGTGCCGCTTCGGCGAGAGATTTTACTTTAGGCCGGGTTTATAGATCATTATGCTTACGGTCGCATATGCCCTAGGTGTCGGCCGTATCCTTGGAGCACGACCGACTGTCCGGGGGGGCTGTGCCGATCCACGACTCAGAGACGGGGGGCGCCGACGCGGTGAAGGACGAGGCCGCCCGCGCGTCCGACATGCCCGCGCGCCGCGGCGGCCTGAACGGCTGGCTGGACGGCGTCCGCTCCACCCGCACCGGTGCCCTCACCCTCAAGATCGTCATCGGCGTGATCGGCGCCGTCATGGTCGTCGGTGGGCTGATCATGGTGCCGTTCCCCGGGCCGGGCTGGCTCGTGGTGTTCGCGGGGCTGGCCGTGCTCGCCACCGAGTTCCACTGGGCGCGGCGGGTGCTGGAGTTCGGCAAGCGCACCCTGCACGCCTGGACCGAGTGGTACAAGCGGCAGGGCTGGCCCCTCCGCATCGTCGTGCTGCTCGTCACGGTGGCCGTCGCGGCCACGATCGTGTACTTCGGCATGAAGGCCGTCGGCATCGACCTGCTCATGCTGAGCCGGCGCTTCTTCTGAGCCGGCGCTTCTACTGAGACCGGCCCGATCCATACCGGGCCGCTATCGCGCGGGATATCGCGGCGAACGGTGTCTAGTGTGCGGGGCGTGTCCGCCTCCGCCGCCGCCGTGCTCACCCTGACGCTCCTCGCCGCGCCCGCCGCCCCGACGGTGCCCGCCGCCCTGACGGTGCCCACAGCTCCGACGGTGCCCACGGCTCCCGCCGCGCCCGTCGCGCCCACCGCGTCGCCCGCGCCGAGCGCGCCCGCCCGGCGGGCCGCCGCGCTGCCGCTCCCCGGCGTGAACGTGACGTACCAGCAGCAGACCGGCGATCCCGTACGCCTCAGCGCGTACGGGCTCGGCACGAAGGCCACGTACGTGCGCGCGCGCACCGGCGACGCGTTCACCGTGCGGGCGGCCGTGTCCGAGGCCGTGGTCTCGCCCGACGGGCGCATCCTCGCGGCCGTGCCCACGGCCTACCGGGCGGGCAAGGACGCACTCCTCCTCACCGACCGGGCCACCGGCGCGCTGCGCCGCGTCCCCACCGTCGCCAAGCCGCTGACCGCCTCGTCGATCTCGTGGTCCCGGGACGGCAGGCGGGTGGCCCTGACCGTCGAGCGGAAGACCGGCGGCTCCTGGCGCACCGCCGGCTTCACCGTCGTGGACGTGGCGGCCGGCACCGCCCGCACGGTCGCGGTCGCCGGCGTGGACGCGCGGGCCGCCTTCGCGTGGACGCCCGCGGGCGACCTGATCTCCAGGCACGGCGACGGGCTGCGCGCCTACCGGGCCGCCGACGGCGCCGTTCTCAGCACGCACACCACGCTCGGCCGCCCGACCGGCCCCGAGGACCCGTACTCGCCCTCCGGCCGCCGCCTGGCGCTGTGGTGCCCGCCGCGCTCCGCCGAGCGCCTCTGCGTCGCCGACCCCGCCACCGGGCAGATCGTCAAGCGGGTCGCGGTACGGCCGACCGCCCTGTTCGGCTGGTGGGACGAGGACCACGTCATCGCGGTCATGCCGCAGGGCGGCGCCTACCGGCTGACCGTCGTGGGCCTGGACGGCAGGGCCTCCCGGGTGCTGGCCGCCGTCCCGGCCCGCACGTGGACCGCCAAGCTCTGGCTGACCTTCAACCGCGCGGCGAGCGGCGGCACCGCCGCCACCGGCGCGCTTCCCGGCGGCGTGTGAGCCGGACAGGCCCGGCCGGTCGCGTGCGCGGCCGGGCGGGCCGGGTGCTCAGAGGTAGAGCCCCGTGCCGTGGTCGGTCTCCTGCGTCGCCACCGCGTGCAGGTCGCGCTCCCGCATCACCAGGTAGACCTGCGCGTGCAACTCCACCTCGAACTGCTCCTCGGGGTTGAGCAGGACCTTGTCGCCCACCTTGACCGAGCGCACGTTGGACCCGACACCGCAGACCTCTCCCCAGGCGAGCCGGTTGGCCAGCTTGACGGTGGCCGGGATGACGATCCCCGAGCCGCTCCGCCGTTCCTCGGCGTTCTGCTCCAGCCGGATCATCACCCGGTCGTGCAGCATCTGAATCTCGAACTTGGGCTCTGCCACGGGCCAAGTTTACGGGCGATCGCGGCACGGGGATCAGGGCAGGGCCGGTTCGGCCAGGACGGCGCCGGGATCCGCCGCCATCGAGGCGATCCGCACCACCATCCTGTTGTCTCCGGCTGCCGTCTCCTGGGTTCATGACGGGCCGGCGGCGTGACTAGGGTTGCCTCATGCGCGAGGTGGAAGCCCGGGTCCTGGATGCCGTCGACGACCCCGGCACGGTGAGCCTGCTGGCCGAGACGGTCAGGGTGCCCAGTATCACGGGGACCGACGCCGAGTCGGAGCTCCAGCACCGCTTCGCCCGTCTCCTCACCGAGGCCGGTCTCGACGTGGACGTGTGGAAGGTCGACATCGAGGGGCTGCGGGCCCGCGACGGCTTCCCCGGCACCGAGGCGCCCCGCTCCGAGGCGTACGGCGTGGTCGGGGTGACCGGCGGCGAGGGCGTGCCCGCGCTGGCGCTCCAGGGCCACGTCGACGTCGTGCCGACCGGCGACCTGGCCAAGTGGGAGGGCAACGACCCGTTCGCCGCGCGGATCGTCGGCGACACCCTGCACGGCAGGGGCGCCTGCGACATGAAGGCCGGCCTGGTGGCCAACCTCGCCGTCGTCCGCGCCCTGCGCGCGGCCGGGGTGCGGCTGGTGCGGCCGCTCGCCGTGCACTGCGTGGTGAGTGAGGAGGACGGCGGGCTGGGGGCGTTCGCGACGCTGGCCCGGGGCCACACCGCCGAGGCGGCCGTCCTCACCGAGCCCACGAGCGGCACGGTCATCACGGCCAACGCCGGGGCGTTGACGTTCCGGCTGGAGGTCTCCGGCCGGGCCGCGCACGGCGGAGCCCGGACGGAGGGCGTCAGCGCGATCGAGGTGTTCTGGCCGGTGTTCGAGGCCATCCGGCGGGTGGAGGCCGAGCGCAACCGCGACGTGCCGCCCCTGTACGGGGACAACGCGCTGCCGTACCCGATCGAGATCGGCACCGTGCGGGCCGGCGACTGGGCGAGCACGGTGCCGGACCTGCTGGTCGCCGAGGGGCGGCTCGGCGTGCGGCTCGACGAGGACCCGGCCGACGCGCGCGCCGCCCTGGAGGAGGCGGTGCTGGGCGCGGCGAGCCCGTGGCTGCGCGAGAACCCGCCTGTGGTGACGTGGCCGGGCGGCCAGTTCGCCAGCGGGCGGCTGCCCGAGGGGCATCCGCTGCTGGGGGAGGTGAACCGGGCGGTCGCCGACGTCTCGGGCGCCTGGCCGCGCGAGGCCGCCGCGCCGTACGGGAGCGACCTGCGGCTGTACGCGGCGGGCGGCATCCCGTCGCTGCACTACGGCCCTGGTGACGTGCGGTTCGCGCACGCCCCGAGGGAGCAGGTGGAGCTGTCGGAGCTGCGCGAGGTGACCCGCGCCCTCGCCCTCCTCGCGCTCCGCGTCTGCGGCGTCCGCTAGGACCGGCGCCGCGACGCCCCGGACACGGACGCCCGCTCCGGCGACGTGGAGGCCCGCTCCAGCGGCACGGACGCCCGCGCCGGCGACTCCGGGGCGCGGCGGCGGGACTCCGGGATGACGAGCGGCGTCCCCGACTGCGGATCGGTGATGATCTCGCAGCGCAGGTCGAACACCCGCGCCACCAGCTCCGGCGTCACGATCGCCGACGGGTCCCCCTCGGCGACGATCCGGCCGTCGCGCATGACGACGAGGTGCGTGGCGTAGCGGCACGCCTGGTTCAGGTCGTGCAGCACCGCCACCATCGTGCGGCCCGCCTCGTGCAGGTCGGCGCACAGGTCCAGCACCTCGATCTGGTGCGAGATGTCGAGGAACGTCGTCGGCTCGTCCAGCAGCAGGATCGGCGTCTCCTGGGCCAGCGCCATCGCCAGCCACACCCGCTGCCGCTGCCCGCCCGACAGCTCGTCCACGATCCGCTCGGCCAGCCCCGTCACGTCGGTGGCGCGCATGGCCTCGGCCACGGCGGCCTCGTCCGCGCGCGACCACTGCCGCATGAGCCGCTGGTGCGGGTACCGCCCCCGCGCCACCAGGTCGGCCACCGTGATGCCGTCGGGCACGATCGAGCTCTGCGGCAGCAGGCCGAGCCGGCGGGCCACCTCCTTGGACGGCAGCGAGGTGATCACGCTGCCGTCGAGGTGGACGGCGCCCTTCTTCGGCTTCAGCATGCGGGCGAGGGCGCGCAGGAGCGTGGACTTGCCGCAGGCGTTGGGGCCGATGATCACGGTGAACGACTCGTCGGGGATCGTCACGTCCAGGCCCTCGGCGACCACCCGCTGGTCGTAGGCGAGCGTCAGGCCGGACCCCGAGAGCCGGGCGGCGGGCGGGGACGGGAGCATCAGCGGCGGTCCTTTCCCAGCGGGAGCATCAGCGGCGGTCCTTTCCCAGCGGGAGCATCAGTGACGGTCCTTTCGCAGCGCGGGCATCAGTGAACGGTCTTTCGCAGCGCGAGCATCGGTGGCGCCGGCATCAGTGGCGGTCCTTGCGGAGCAGGAGGGCGAGGTAGACGCCGCCGATCGCGGCGGTGAGGACGCCCACGGGCAGCTGGGCGGGCGCGATGACCCGCTGCGCAGCCAGGTCGGCCGCCGTCAGGAGCACGGCGCCGGTGAGCGCCGAGGCGGTCATGGTGACGCCGGAGGAGCGGGTCAGCCGCCGGGCGAGCTGCGGCGCCGCGAGGGCCACGAAGACGACCGGCCCGGCGGCGGCCGTGGCCACACCGCACAGCAGCACCCCGGCGACGACGGCCGCCGCCCGCACGGTCTCCACCCTGATCCCCATCGCGCGGGCCGCGTCGTCGCCCATCTCCATCATCCGCATCGGCCGGGACACGTACGCGCAGACCGGCAGCAGGATGGCCACCGCCGCGCCGACCGGGATCGCGTGCTCCCAGCCGCGCCCGCCGAGGCTGCCGGTGAGCCAGGCGCCGGCGGTGGCGGCGTCGTTGATGTTGGCGCGGGTCAGCAGGTACGAGTTGACGGAGACGAGCAGCGCGTTCGCGCCGATGCCGACGAGCACCAGCCGGTAGCCCTGCACCCCGCGCCGGAACGCCAGCCCGTACACCAGGGCGGCCGTCACCACGCAGCCCGCCAGCGAGCCGCCCGCGATGTGCAGGGCGGTGCCGCCGGAGACGACGGCGAGGATGCCGCCCGTGGAGGCGCCGGCGGTGAAGCCGATGAAGTCGGGGCTGCCGAGCGGGTTGCGGGTGAGGCTCTGGAAGATCGCGCCGCTCATCCCGAAGGCCGCGCCGACCAGCAGGCCGGTGACGACCCTGGGGGCGCGCAGCCTGGACACGATGAGCTCGGCGACGGGCGTGCCCTGCCCGAACACCGCCTTCAGCACGTCGGGCACGGGCACGGTGAACTCGCCGGTGGAGATGGCCAGCACGGACACGACGAACCCGGCGGCGACGAGCCCGAGGCATGCCGACAGCGCCCGGGGCGCCGGCCGTACCGACCAGGACCCGAGACGCGCCACCCGCCGGGGGCGGGCAGGGGAGGGGGAGAGGGTCACGAAAGAGCTCCAGCACGGGACGGGGGGAGGGTCATGGGGGCGTCACAGGGCGGCGAGCCGCCTGCGCCGGGCCATCAGGATGAAGACCGGGGCGCCCAGCAGCGCGCACATGATGCCGACCTGCACCTCTCCGGGCCGCGCGATGAGCCGTCCGACCACGTCGGCCGCCAGCAGCAGCGCCGGAGCGGTGAGCACCGTGTAGGGCAGCACCCATCGCTGGTCCCCGCCCACCACCGCGCGCACGGCGTGCGGCACCGCGAGGCCCACGAACCACAGGGGCCCGGCTGCCGCGGTCGCCGACCCGCACAGCAGGGTCACGGCCACGCCCGCGAGCAGGCGGGTCCGGCCCACGGCCACGCCGAGGGCCCGGCCGGTGTCGTCGCCGAGCGACAGCAGGTTGAGCGGCCGGGCCAGCAGCAGCCCGATGACGATGCCCGCGACCATGAACGGTGCCAGGCGCACCAGCGTGGCCGCGTCCTGACCGGCCAGCGACCCGGTCAGCCAGAACCGCATCCGGTCGAACGTCTTGGCGTCGATCCGCAGGAGCGCCGAGCACGCGGCGGTGAGTGCCATGCCCACGGCGACGCCCGCCAGCGCGAGCCGTACCGGGGCGGAGCCGGAGCGGCCCGCCGAGCCCAGCGCGTAGACGAGGACGGAGGCCACGGCCGCGCCCCCGAACGCGAACCACACGTACACGGCCGGGTCCGACAGCCCGAGCAGGGCGAGCGCCACGGTGACGCCCAGGGCGGCGCCCTGGTTGACGCCAAGCAGGCCGGGGTCGGCCAGCGGGTTGCGGGTGAGGCTCTGCATGATCGCGCCGGCCAGGCCGAGCGCCGCGCCCACGCCGATGCCGAGCAGCGTGCGCGGCACCCGCAGCTCGCGGATCACGGTGTGGTCGCTGGAGGCGCCGGGCGCGAGGAAGGCGTCGATCACCGTGGACAGCGGCACGGAGCGGGCGCCCAGCGCCACGCTGGCCAGCGCGACGAGCACCAGCACGCCGAGCGCGGCCACCAGGCCGGCGGTCAGGACCGCCGTCCGGCCGCGCCCCGTCGCCCCCGTCGGAGGGCTCTCCGCCGGCCGGCCGGGCATCGCGGGCGGCGATTCGATCTGATGGGCCGGGCGCACCCACCCCCCTCTCCTGGCGGTCAAACTTAGGTAAGGCTAATCTCATCACGCACGATGAAGGCAAGCCTAACCTTAGGAGTGGGAAATGTCCGAACCGGTACTGGCCCGCAGGGGCTTCCTCGTGGCGGCCGCGGGCCTGGCGGCGACGCTGACCCTGGCGGCGTGCGGGTCCGGCACCGGAACGGGGACCGCGGCGCCGAGCGGTTCCGCCGTACCGAGCGGGTCCGCCGGAGGGCCCTGGACGTTCACCGACGACCGCGGCCGCAAGCTGGAGCGACCGCAGCGCCCGGCGCGCATCGTGGCCCAGGTCGGCTCGGCCGCCGCGCTGTGGGACTTCGGGGTGCGGCCGGTGGCGGTGTTCGGCCCGCACAAGCTCAAGGACGGCAGCAGGGACCCGCAGGTCGGCAACGTCGACATCACCAAGGTCGAGGGCCTGGGCAACGTGTGGGACGAGTTCAACGTCGAGAAGTACATCTCGCTCCAGCCCGACCTGCTGGTCAGCAACATGTACGAGAAGGACACCCTCTGGTACGTCCCGGAGAAGTCCAAGGACACCATCGAGCAGGTCGCCCCCACGGCCGGCATCATGCTCACCGGCGCGAGCGCCACCGACGTGATCGGCCGCTACGAGGAGCTGGCCACCTCCCTCGGCGCCGGCATGCAGGGCGTCCCCGAGGCCAAGGCCCGGCTGGAGGCCGCCACGAAGGAGCTGGCCGCGTTCAAGGACCTGAAGATCCTCATGCTGTCGGGCGGCGCCGACGCGCTGTGGATCGTCAACCCGCCGGAGTACCCCGACATCGTCCACCTGACCCGCAACGGCCTGAACGTCGTGACCCCGTCCAAGGTGGACGAGGGCGGCTTCTTCCAGACGCTGAGCTGGGAGAACGCCGACACCTACGACGCCGACGTCATCCTGTACGACACCCGCAGCCAGGCGCTCCAGCCCGCCGAGATGATGAGGAAGCCGACCTTCGCCAAGCTCCCGGCGGTCAAGGCCGGGCAGCTCTACCCGTGGCGGGCCGAGACGCCCTTCAGCTACCAGGGCTACGCGGCCTTCGTCGAGGGGCTCGTGGCCGACCTGAAGAAGGCTAGTAAGCTGCCCTGACCTCGACGATCTCCGCCAGCGGGAACTCGAGGTAGTCGCCGGCCTCCTCGCACCAGGCGTCGAGCGCGGCGCCCTTGAGCTCGCCGTGGCTGATGGTGGCGGTCAGCCCGCCGGTCAGCGTGATGCCGGCCCGCACCCCGCGGTCCACCACGAACCCGAGCAGCGACTGCTGCGCGGTGGGCAGCCGGGTCGCCATCCGCCCGATGACGGCCCAGGTGCG
This sequence comes from Nonomuraea sp. NPDC050383, assembly GCF_044459125.1. Classification (NCBI taxonomy): domain Bacteria; kingdom Bacillati; phylum Actinomycetota; class Actinomycetes; order Streptosporangiales; family Streptosporangiaceae; genus Nonomuraea; species Nonomuraea sp. NPDC050383. The sequence goes on along the minus strand of NZ_JBITIP010000001.1, from coordinate 994,641 downwards.
GCCGGCCGGCTGCGCGCTCTGGCCGGCCGCGACCAGCCGGCGCGCGTGCTCGTACGGGTCGGGCGTGGGGTCGGCGACGATGTGCGCGAGGCCGTCGGGCCCGGCCAGCGCGGCGGCGCCGGACGGGACGGGCCGCTCCGGCAGCTCGGCCACCTGCCCGCCGGGCAGCAGGACCAGCTTGCCGCCCGCCGGCGGCTCCTCGGGCCGGACCCGCCGGATGGTGATCTCGCCGGTGTCGGCGACGGGCACCGGGGCGTAGCCGTTGTCGCGCAGCACGGCGAGCGTGCGTTCGGCGTCGGCCGAGCCGACCAGCACCGTGGGGGCCAGCAGGCGCAGCCCGAGGCGGGTCAGCCGCCGGTTGGCGGCGATCTCGGCGAGCAGCGCCGGGTCGGACGCCTGCACCACGCAGCCGACCGTGGTCACGGTCACCTCGCCGTGGCGGCGGGCCACGTCGCGCACGAGGTAGTCGAGCGGCTGCGGCACGGTGCCGACGGCGGCCAGCTCGTCCAGCAGCTCGTCGGCGTCGTGGCCGTGGTCGAGCGCGCCGCGCACGCTCTCGGGCGTGAACCGCCACACCGAGGCCGACCCCCGCGACTCCCGCTCGGCCACCCGGTCGAGCAGCGCGGCCAGCTCGGCCGCGGGCGGCCCGGTGACCACCGCGGTCAGGTCGGGCCCGAACAAGGCGCTCCTGCGCACGCTGGCCAGCGCCCGGGTGGACGCCTCCACCAGCATCGGGTCGTGCTCGACGAGGGGGACGACCTCGTCGTTCTCGTCGCCCGCGCGCGCGGCCAGCCCGGCCAGGGCCCGGCCGAGGTCGGTCAGCGAGTCGTTGGCGATCAGGCCGAGCAGCCGCGCCTCCTCCAGCGCCGCCGAGGCGCACTCGCCGAGCATCTCCCGGTCGAGCAGCGGAGCGTGCCAGTGCACGTTGGCGATCAGGCCGGCGCGGTCGGCGAACGCGGTGCCCGACGGCAGGTGGGCCAGCACGGGCAGCACCGCCCGGCGGATGCGGGCCACGGCCGGGCCGGACCGGTCGTCGCCGAGCAGGGTGCCGTACCTGCCGTCGAGGCGGCGCAGCGACGAGCGCTCCATCCGCCACCACGCCGACAGCAGCACCCGCAGCCGCGCCGCGCCCTCGTCGAGCCGCCACCGGTCGAAGCGCTCGGTCGGCACCATGCCGCCCGCCTGCTCGTCCCAGGCCAGCAGCCGGGCCACCGCGCAGATCTCCAGCAGCAGCCGGGTCTCGTCCTCGTCGCAGCCGGTCTCCTTGGCCACGCGCCGCACCTCCCGCACGCCCACGCCGCCGGTCTTGAGCAGCGGCAGCGGCGTCTTGGAGATGTTGTCGAGCAGGGCCGCGCACCGCTCCACCACGTGCGGCGCGGCCAGCGTCATCAGGTGGTCGACCTCTTCGGGGTCGATGGGGATCGTGGCCACCTCGGGCGGCTCGGGTGTGAACGGCGGACGATGGCCGGGGCCGCGCAGGCACAGCGCCACCTCGCGCGGCATCTCGGCGACGTGCCAGCTCGGCCGGTAGAGCAGGCCGTGGTCGGCGCTCCACTTCTCGGGGGTGCCGGGCGTGACGAACCTGCCGCCGTCCACGTCGCGGACGGGGCCGCTCCAGGCGAACTCGTCCAGCAGCTCGCGCGTGCCCTCGGGGGCGTGGCGCAGCAGCGCCGCCAGGTGCGCCGGGTCGGCGAGCACCTCGCTGACCCGGGCGATCGCGCGGCGCTTGTGGCCGCCCGAGGGCAGGCCGAGGCGGCGGGCCAGGGCGCGCAGGGTGTCGAGGCTGATCGTCCAGGAGTTGAGGTAGTGGTCGAGGGGCTCGCCGAGGCCCAGCGGGGTGGGCCACCAGCGCGCGACCGCCTCGGCCAGGTGGATCGCGCCTTCGGCGTCGGGCCAGGCCAGCGCGTGGTCCTGCAGCCGGTCGAGCCAGGGAGTCAGCTCCCCGAGCGGCACGCCGAGGAAATCCGCCACCCGCTCCGGCGTGGCATGGCGGACCACGAGGGACGCCTGGGCGAGCTCCAGGCAGGGCAGCGGCAGGCCGCGCAGCGCCTCCATGACGGCGAAGCCGTTGGACAGCCGCTGGGCGAGCGTGTCGAGCCGCCGCGGCCAGGGCGCGGCGATGGCGTCGGGCCGGTTGGAGAGAATGCGGCCGAGCCGGTCTTCGTCGAGTGTCCGCAGCCAGCCGAGCAGGTGATCATCCATCGGTCAGCACTCTCAGGGGTCGCGCGCGGGACTCACCGTGAGCCATGAGCATCCACGGTAGTGCAGATCACCCCCGGTCAGGTGAGGACTGCCCAGACGATCTTCCCTTGTGGTGCGAGCGCCGACCAGCCCCAGCGCAGGCTCAGGGATTCGACGATGTGCAGCCCCAGCCCGCCGGCGTCGAGGGGGCCGGGATAGCGCAGCACCGGCACCTCGGAGGCCGGGTCGGTGAACGCGCTGGTGACCAGTGACCCCCGGCGTACCAGGGACATGTGCACGGGCGGGCAGGAGCCGGGATCGGAGACGTGCAGGCCGTGGCGGAGCGCGTTGGTCGCCAGCTCGGAGACGACCAGCTCCATGTTCTCGGTGAGCTCCTCCAGCTTCCAGCCGCTCAGCGCCCCCATGGCGAAGGCGCGTGCCGCGTGCACGGAGGAGGGGGTGGGGGGAAGGACGAACGTGGCGCTCGCGGACGGCCCGGGGGCCAGCAGATCGCGCGCCGCCTCGGGCCACCAACCGACGGGGGGCCACCAGTCGAACGTGGTCCATTGGCCGGAAGCCAGGGTGGGTTGCACATAGATCATTCTGCGGCAAACTCTCGTGCAGGTGCAAGGGCGAATGCACGTGCAGAGGGTGCGTGCAGGCGCTACGGTTTCCCTCAAATGGTCAAACCGGCGGGAAAGGGGATCTTGGCCGCGGTTGATGATCTTTCGACCGTGAAGTGACAGACTAGGTGTCAAGGAAACGACCAAGGAGCAGCGCGTGTCCATTGATCCGCCGGGTTCTGGTTCGACCGTCAGGCGCATCATGCTCGGGGCGAGTCTCAGGCGCCTGCGCGAGGCCAGCGAGCTCACCCGCGACCAGGCCGGATTCCACATCCGGGCGTCCGAGTCCAAGATCAGCCGGATGGAGCTCGGTCGCGTCGGATTCAAGACACGTGATGTCGAGGACCTGCTCACCCTGTACGGCGTCGTCGACGACGCCGAACGCCGTGCTCTGCTGGAGATGGTCCGCGAGGCCAACACCCCCGGGTGGTGGCACAAGTACTCGGCCGTGCTGCCCTCGTGGTTCACCACCTACGTCGGGCTGGAGGAGGCCGCGAGCGTGATCCGCACCTATGAGGTGCAGTTCGTGCCCGGCCTGCTGCAGACGGCCGCCTACGCGCGCGCGGTCTTCCAGCTCGGCAACCCCGATGCCGGCCCCGCGGAGATAGAACGCCGCGTGCATCTGCGCATGCAGCGGCAGGAGCGCTTCACCCAGAAGGACGGGCCGCGCCTGTGGGCCGTCATCGACGAGGCGACGCTCAAGCGGACCATCGGCGGGCGGGACGTCATGGCCGAGCAGCTCCAGCACCTGCTGGAAGTCGCCGCACTGCCCAACATCACCCTCCAGGTGATGCCCTTCAGGTACGGCATGCACGCCGCTGAAGGGGGCGCGTTCAGCATCTTGCGGTTTCCCGAGTCCGATTTGTCGGACGTTGTCTATGTCGAGCAGCTCTGGGGTGCCCTATACCTGGACAAACGTGAGGACATCGACCCGTACCTCACGGCCATGGAGCAGTTATGCGTGGAGAGCACCACGCCCGGGGGCACCGTCGAGCTCGTCGGCGGTCTTCTCAGAAAGATGTAGATGAAGCAGACCTACAACGGCATGCCCGCGACCGACCTGAAGCAGGTCGCCTGGCGTAAGAGCCGCTACAGCAACTCGCAGGGCAACTGCGTGGAGCTCGCCCAGCTTCCTGACGGCGGCGTCGCGGTGCGCAACTCGCGTTTCCCCGACGGTCCGGCCCTGATCTACACCCGTGACGAGATCCGGGCCCTCGTGCTCGGGGTCAAGGACGGGGAGTTCGACGGGCTCCTGGTCTGAGGGGGGCGGTCCGAGGGCCGGTCTGAGGGGGCCGGTCCGATGCGTCCGGTCCGACGGGACCGTTCTGATGGGGGTGGCGTAACCGCGTGTTAACCTCCGGCGCGCCCGCTTAACGGCGGCGCGCCGGGGGCGTAACGGTCCCGCCCCGCGGACCGGACAGGATGCGGTCCATGCTCGACCAGATGACCCTCTATCCGATCGCCGACGACGTGCTCTTCGCGCCGGGCGGCAAGGTCGTGATCCGCACGTACGGCGTGGCGCCGGCGGAGTCCGGAACCGTCTCCTACCGCACGTGGGTGACCGGCATTCGCGACCAGCCCCGCTACTGGCACTGGGGCCACTTCGAGGACGCGGCGTCCGGCCACCGCCGGGTGCTGGAGTGGCTGACGGGCAGGGGGCCGCAGCCCGCCCAGTCGCTCTCCTGACCCTGCCCGCGTCTCCTCCGGCCGTGTTACGCTCACGCCTGAGCCGAGCAATCGCTTGGTCATGTGAGGTCGAGGAGGCGTGGTGCGCCGGGCCATCTACCTGATCGAAGAGGTCGACTTCCGCCCCATGAACTCCCGGCGGCCCCTGGAGTACCTCACCTGGCTCACCCGCTACAAACGCGAGGACGAGTCCCTCGAACGCCCCACCCTGACCACCGGGACGTCCATCAGGTCCCGCGACATCGACCTCGCGGGCGCCTTCTACGCGGTCGGCATCACCGGCCACCCCCAGTTCAAGGCCGTCACGCTGTGGGAGTGCCACGGCGGCTGGGACGGCGGCTGGCGGCAGATGATGAACATCTACCGCGGCGTGGACGACCGCCTCTTCCTGTCGGACATCGACGACCTGCGCTTCTCCGCCTTCTCCCGCCCGCTCGGCGCCGTGCCGGGCACGCCGTCGCTCGCCGGCGTGGGGCGCGCCGAGTTCTACCTGTTCGAGAGCGCCCGCGTACGGCCCGGCGCCGCGCTCGACTACCTGGAGGCGGTGCGCACCGAGCGGGCGCCCCTGATGGCCGAGCACGGGCACGAGCTGGTCGGCCTGTACGAGGTGCTGTTCTGCGACACCGAGGCGGTCACGATCTGGGGCGTCTCCCTGGACGACCACCTGCGCACGCAGCGCGCCCGCGACGCCGCGCTCGGCCTCGACGACGAGGCGGAGCCCGACGACCGGCTGCTGACCTGGGCCAAGAGGGCCCGCGACCACCTGGACGGGCCGTGGCGCGAGACCCTCCTCGCCCCGTTCCCCGGCAGCCGCCTGGCCCCCTGACGAAGGCTCAGGCCGGGGTGACGGGAGCGTTCCAGGTGACGACGACCGGCTCGCCGTGCTCGAAGCCGAGCCGGGAGTAGGTTCCGGTCTCCAGCTTGAACAGCCGCCCGTCCTCCGGCGGCAGCCGCAGCCACCGGGCCGCGATCACCCTCAGCATGTGACCGTGGGCCACCAGCGCCACCCGGCCCTCCGCGGCCAGGGCCCGGGCGATCACCCGGTCGGCCCGCGCGCCCACCTCGGCCACCGTCTCGCCGGGATGCTCCGCGTCGCCCGGTGTCACGCCGTCACGCCACAGATACCAGCCGGGCCGCGTCTCGCGGATGGTCGGCGTGGTCACGCCCTCATAGCCGCCGTAGTCCCACTCCCACAGATCCGGGTCCACCTCGTACGAACCGAGCCCGGCCAGCTCGGCGGTGCGCCGGGCGCGTCCCGCCGGCGAGCTGAGCACCAGGTCGAACACGCACTCCTTGACCAGGGGGGCGAGCGCCCGCGCCTGCTCCTCCCCGTTCGGCGTCAGCGGCACGTCGGTACGCCCGGTATGCCTGCCGGTCCGGCTCCACTCGGTCTCACCATGCCTGAGCAGCAACATCTCATCCATGCCTCCCATCATCCGGCACGCTTGACCTCAACTTCACTTGAGGGACCAGTCTGGGGCCATGGACGCGATCACTCTTGCCGCCTACGGTCCCCCCGAGAACCTCCGCCTCGTCACCCTGCCCGACCCCGAGCCCGGCCCCGGCCAGGCGCGCGTGGCGGTGCGCGCCGCGGGCGTGCACTTCATCGAGACCCTGCTGCGGCGCGGCGTGCCGGTCGGCCCGCACCCCGCGCCCGCGCTGCCGGCCGTCCTCGGGGGCGAGGTGGCGGGCGTGGTCGACGCGGTGGGGGAGGGCGTCGATCCGGCCCTGCTGGGCGCCCGCGTGGTGACCGGCGACCTGGAGTCCGGCGGCTACGCGTCGCTGGCGGTGGTGGAGGCGGCGTCGCTCCTGCCGCTCCCCGAGCACGTGTCGTACGGGGCGGCGGTGGCCATGGTCACGACCGGCACGACCACGATGGGCCTGCTGGAGCTGGCGCCGGTGACGGAGACGGACGTGGTGCTCGTCATGGCGGCGGCGGGCGGCGTGGGGACGCTGCTCGTGCGGCAGGCCCGTCAGGCCGGGGCGGCGGTCGTGGGGGCGGCGGGCGGACCGGCCAAGGCCGAGCGGGTCGCCGCGCTGGGCGCCGCGCTCGCGGTGGACTACCGCGAGCCCGGCTGGGCCGACGTCGTACGGGAGCGGGCCGGCGAGGCGACGGTCGTGTTCGACGGCGTGGGCGGCCGGCTGGGCGAGGAGGCGTTCGGCCTGCTCGCGAAGGGCGGCCGGCACGTGGTGTACGGGCAGGCGGCGGGGGAGTGGTTCCGGCCGGCGGAGGAGGAGCTGGCGGCCCGCGGCGTCACCTCCCACGACGGGATCGGCCACCTGCTGTCCCGGCCGGGCGGCCTCGGCGACCTCGTGGAGTCGGCGCTCGCGGAGGCGGCCGCGGGGCGGCTGGAGCCGGCCGTCCAGGAGTTCCCGCTGCGGGAGGCGGCCGCCGCCCACCGCGCCCTGGAGGAGCGGCGCACGATGGGCAAGGTCGTCCTCACGGTGTGACGCGGCGCTCACGTCCCTGCGAGCCGGTCGTCACGGGGCGGGGACGTGCCGGGACGCGCTCACGTCCCGGCGAGCTCCTCCACGACGGGGGTGAGGACGCCGAGGTCGCGCTCGTGGTGGACGACGAAGTACGACAGGTCGTGCTCGTCGCGCCAGTGGCGGAGCCGGTCGGCGATGTCGCGCCGCGTCCCCAGCAGCACCTGCGGCGTCCCCTCCAGCCGCGAGCTGTCGGCGGCGCTCCACGCCTCCTCCGCCCTGCGCTCGCCGGCCTGGAGCACGGTGGTCCCCAGCTCCAGCCGGTCGTAGCGCTCGCCCGCCGCCTCCCGCACGGTCCGCAGCTTGGCGAGGTACGCCTCCGGGCCCCCGTCGCGCTCGTCGGGCCCGCTGCCGTCGCCGCGCACCCGCGTCGTCAGGTGGACGACGTCCGCCTCGCGGGCCGCGAGGCGCAGCATCCGCCGCCCGCCCGCGCCGAGCAGCAGCGGCGGGTGGGGGCGGCTGACCGGCTTGGGCCACTGGTCGAGGTCCCGGACGCGGTAGTGGGCGCCGTCGAAGGAGAACGGACCCTCGCCCCACAGCCCCTTCAGTACGGCCAGCGCCTCGGCCAGCCGCTCCACCCGGACCCCGGGCGGCTCCAGCGCCATCCCGGCCGAGGCGTAGTCGCCGGCCATCCAGCCGGTGCCGAGCCCGACCTCCAGCCGGCCGTCCGACAGCAGGTCCAGCGTCGCCGTCTCCTTGGCCAGCACGGCAGGGTGCCGGAAGTCGTTGGCGAGGACCAGCGTCCCCACGCGCAGCCGGCTCGTCGCGCATGCCGCCGCGGTCAGGGCGGCCACGGGGGCGAAGCGGGGGCCGAGCAGGTGGTCGGGCACCAGGAGCACGTCGAACCCCGAGCCCTCCAGCCGCCTGGCCTTCTCGGCCCACTCCTTGCCGGACCCCGCCTGCCGTATCACGGCCCCGAACCTGAACCGCCGCACCGCGGGCCTCCTCTCGTACCAAGCGCTTGGTTCTAGGAGTGTACGCCGCGCGACCCGGGAATCCCCTCCGGCTACTTACCAAGCGCTTGCTTCAGATGCGAGACTGGCCGCATGGACATCCCGGTGCGCCAAGCGACGGACGACGAGGTGAGGTTCTTCCACCGGCACGGCTGGGTCCGGCTCCCCCGGCTGGTGCCCCCGGACACCGTGACGGCCCTGCGCGAGCGGGCGGCCGGCTACCTGGAGGCCCGCCGGAGGGAGCACGCCACGCTGGTCGACCAGGCGTTCGGCCAGTCACGCGACATCGCCGAGAGCGACGAGGCGTTCCGCGCGCTCGCCCTGGCCCCGGTGATGGGCCGCAACGCCACCCGCATGCTGCACGGGGTGCGCGACGTCCGCGTCCAGGTGACCAACCTGCTCGTCAAGGAGCCGGGGGAGCACGGCGCGACCGAGTTCCACCAGGACTTCCCGTGGATGCCGATGGACCGCTCGGCCATGCTCACCGTCTGGCTCGCCCTGGCCGACGTGCCCGCCGACATGGGGTCGTTGCGCTTCTACGCCGGCTCCCATCGGCACGGCGTGCTCGGCCGCAGCTTCACCCGGGCCGGCGACGACCAGCTCACCCAGCATCCGTGGCTGAAGGACCTGGAGCTGTCGCCCCCGCTCGACCTCCAGGCGGGAGACGCCACCGTCCACCACGCCCTGACCGTGCACGGGGCGCCCGCCAACCGGCGCGAGACGACCCGGCTGTCGTTCACGGTCACGTACTTCGACGCCGACGCCCTCTACACCGGCACGCCGTACCGGCAGACCGACGGGCTCGGCCTGGAGGTCAACCGGCCGTTCGACCATCCGAGGTTCCCGTGCCCGAGACCGTGAGAGGACCCGTCGCCGACCTCGGGGCGACGCTCATGCACGAGCACGTCTTCGGGCTCAGCCCCGAGATCCTCTGGAACTGGCCGGACATCCCCGAGGGCTGGGACCTGGAGACGCGCGCCCGGGAGGCCGCGGCCAAGCTGGACGCCGCCGGGGCCGAGGGCATCGACACGATCGTGGACCTCACCGTCGTCGGGCTCGGCCGGCACGTCCCGGCCGTCCAGCGGGTCGCCGAGCTGACCCGGGTGAACATCGTGGCCGCGACCGGCCTCTACACCTACGACGCGCTGCCGCCGTACTTCGGCAACCGCGGCCCCGGCACGCTGTTCGGCGGCCCCGACCGGCTGGCGGAGTTCTTCGTCCGCGACCTCACCGAAGGCATCGGGCGTACCGGGGTGAAGGCCGCGATCCTCAAGTGCGCCACCGATCAGCCGGGCATGACCAAGGGCTGCGAGCGGGTCTTCCGCGCGGTGGCCGAGGCGCACCTGGAGACGGGCGCGCCCATCACCACGCACTCCCACAGCCCGAGCCGGGGCGGCCTGGAGCAGCAGCGGCTGCTCGCCTCGCTCGGCGTGGACCTCGGCCGGGTCGTCATCGGCCACGCGGGCGACTCCACCGACGTGGCCTACCTGGAGGAGCTGGTCGCGAACGGCTCGTTCATCGGCATGGACCGCTTCGGCATCGGCACCATCAGCCCGTTCGAGGACCGCGTCGCGGTCGTGGCCGCCCTGTGCGAGCGGGGGCACGCGGGGCACATGGTGCTCGGCCACGACTCGTACTGCTTCAACGACCGCTTCGACGCCGAGGTCGTACGCCGGCGCCACCCCGACTACCACCTGCTGCACGTCTCCCGTGACGTCCTGCCCGAGCTGCGCAGGCGCGGCGTCACCGAGGAGCAGATCCACCAGATGCTCGTCGACAACCCGCGGAGGATCTTCGGATGATCGAGGACTTCGACGTCGCCTCGGACTGGCACGTCGCCTCGCCGTACGCGTTCCTGGCCAGGCTGCGCCGGGAGCGGCCGGTGTTCCACAGCGGGCATCTCGGCGCGTACGTGCTCACCCGCCACGCCGACGTGCGCGCCGCGTACGGCGACCCGCGGCGCTTCTCCTCCAAGGGCTCGCTCACGATCTCCCGCAGCCTCACCCGGGAGACCCGCGAGAAGCTGGGCGAGCACGGCTCGTTCCTGTCGAGCTTCGTGGCCAACGTCGACCCGCCCGACCACACCCGGCTGCGCCGATCGGTGTCGCGCGCGTTCACGCCGCGCGCCGTGTCGGCGATGGAGGAGACGTTCCGGCGGCTGAACGAGGAACTGGTCGACCGGATCGAGCCCCGGGGCCGCGCCGACTTCGTGACCGACCTCGGGCACGAGCCGTCGATCAAGCTGACCGCCCGCTTCATCGGCGTGTCCGAGGCGGACGAGGCGTTCGTGCAGGCGCACGTGAAGGACTGGTTCCAGCTCTTCCTGTCGCCGCAGCCGCCGGAGCGGCAGCTCGAGCTGGCCGACAGCTTCCTCGCCTACCTCGGCTACGTGGATCGGCTGGTCGCCGCCCGCGCCGAGCAGCCGCGCGACGACTTCACCTCGCTGATGACCTCGCTCATCGGCACCGAGCTGACCCACCGTGAGGTGGTGGAGCTGATCTCCACGATCCTGCTCGGCGGCAACGACACCGTCCCCAACCAGCTCGGCAACTCCGTCCTGCGGCTGCTGCGCGAGAAGGCGTGGCCGGTCCGGCCCGCCCTGATCCAGAACGCGGCCGAGGAGTGCATGCGGATCGACGGCGCCTCCCTCGGTTCGTTCCGGTACGCCACGACCGACGTCGTCCTGCACGGGGAGACGATCCCGGCCGGGTCGCTGGTGCTGCTGTCGACCGATTCGGCGGCCCACGACGAGACGGTGTTCGCCGACCCGGAGCGGTTCGTGATCGACCGGCCCAACGCGGACGCGCACATGGTGTTCGGGTACGGGATCCACTTCTGCGTCGGGGCCGCGCTCGGCCGGCTCCAGCTCCGCACGGCGCTGGAGGTGCTCGGGCGGCGCCTGCCGGGGCTCCGGCTCGCCGCCGGTCAGGAGATCGCCTACCGCCGCTCCATCGTCGGGCGCGGGCTGCCGTCGCTGCTGGTGGAGTGGTGACGGCGGACCGGCCCCTCGACGGGCCGCGCGGTCCCGGCGGGCGCTTCGACGGGCGGGTGGCTTTGGTGACCGGCGCGGGCTCCGGCATCGGCGCGGCGTGCGCCGCGCGCCTGGCCGCCGAGGGGGCGTGCGTCGGAGTCCTCGACGTACGGGCCGCCGGGGCCAGGGCCACGGCCGCCGCCATCCGGAGCGGTGGCGGCACGGCCACGGCCCTGACCTGCGACGTGTCGGACGAGAAGCAGGTCGCCGCCGCCCTGGCCGAGCTGCTCGCCTCGTACGGGCGGCTGGACGTCGTCCACTCCAACGCGGCGGCGCTCGGCCGCGACGTGTACGGCCGCGACCAGCACCTGGAGACCCTCGACGCGGACGTGTGGGACCGGACCATGGCGGTGAACCTGCGCGGCCCGATGCTGCTGGTCAAGCACGCCGGGCCGCGCATGGCCGACGGGGGCGCCTTCGTCCTCACCTCGTCGGTGTCGGGGCTGACGGGCGACCTGGACCACGCCGCGTACGGGACGTCGAAGGCGGCGCTGAACGGCTTCGTCCGCTACGTGGCCACGACGTACGGGCCGCGCGGCATCCGCTGCAACGCGGTCGCCCCGGCGCTGGTGCTCACGGACGCCGCCCGGCTCGCCCTCGGCCCGGACCGGATGGCCGACAAGGCGGCGGAGCGGCTGCTGCCGTGGGCCTGCACGCCGGGGGACGTGGCGGACCTGGTGGCGTTCCTCGCCTCGGACGAGGCGCGGTGCGTCACGGGCCAGACGGTCGTGATCGACTGCGGGACCCTGGCCCACCGGCCGGAGCACGCCGTCCACCAGTGGCGGCTGGGCGGCACCCCATGAAGACACGAAATATCCCATAGGGTCGTGAAATAGGCGACCTTGGGAGGATTGATGGAGCCGGTGGCGGTGGGACTCATCGGGGCCGGGCCCTGGGCGGAGCAGGCGCACGCCCCCATGCTGGCCCGCGGCCCGCACACCCGGCTGGCGGGCGTCTGGGCCCGCCGCCCGGAGGCCGCCGCGCGGCTCGGCGCGCCCGTGTTCGAGCGGGTCGAGGAGCTGTTCGACGCCTGCGAGGCCGTGGCGTTCTGCGTGCCGCCCGCCGTACAGGCCGAGCTGGGGATCAGGGCCGCGAAGGCGGGCAAGGCGCTGCTGCTGGAGAAGCCGCTCGCCGACTCCCTCGACGCCGCCGAGCGGCTGGCCGCCGCCGTCGCCGAGACCGGCGTGGCCTCCCAGATGGTGCTGACCCTGCGCTACGCCGCCCGTACCCGGGAGTTCCTGGCCCGCTGCGCCGAGATCGAGCCGTTCGGCGGGCACGCCGCGAACATCTCCGGTGCCCTGCTCGGCGACCACCCGTTCGCGACCCCCTGGCGGCTGGAGCGCGGGGCGCTGCTCGACGTGGGCCCGCACATGGTCGACCTGCTCGACGCCGCGCTCGGTCCCGTCACCGGCGTGCGCGCCCACGGGGACCCGCTCCGCTGGACCGGCCTGCTGCTGGAGCACGAGGGCGGCGCCGTCAGCGAGGCGTCGCTGTGCATGGCCGCCCCCGGCGACACCCCGCCCTCCTCCGTCGCCGTCTACGGCCGCCGGGGCAGCGCGGTCCTGGCGCCGGACGACGGCGACGCCCTGGCCGTCGTCGCCGAGGAGTTCGCCCGGACCGTGCGGCGGGGCGGCGGCCACCCGCTCGACGCCGCCCGCGGCCTGCGGCTCCAGCGGGTCATCGCGGAGGCGGAGGCGCAACTGTCCGCCCCTTGACTTCGGCTTCATCCGGAGGATTGATAGCGTTTGTCCGACGCGCAGTGTTGCAGCGAAGTCCGGTGCGAGTCCGGCGCTGTCCCGCAACTGTCATAGCCAGGTCGCCTGCCTCTGCGCTGACGTCATCAACCCTCGTGGAAAAGGGTGATCCGTCGCACATCGCGGGTCTCTCGGTTCCGACAGTGTGAAAGGACTACTCGTGAGGCCCGTACGCACGGCCTTCGCGGGCGCGCTGCTGGGAACGCTCGTTCTGGCCGCCTGCGGCCAGACCGCCCCCAACGCCCCCTCGTCCACGCCTCCCACCCAGGCGCCCCCCACCATGGGGACCACCACGGCCGCCTCCTTCCCGGTCACGGTGGAAGCGGCCAACGGCAAGGTCACCCTCGCCAAGCGGCCCGAGCGCATCGTCTCCCTCTCCGCCGCGCACACCGAGACCCTGTACGCCATCGGCGCGGGCCCGCAGGTGATCGCGGTCGACGACCAGTCCGACTTCCCGGCGCAGGCGCCCCGCACCGCTCTGTCCGGGTTCAAGCCGAACGTCGAGGCGATCGCCGCGCAGAAGCCCGACCTCGTCATCGTCTCCAACGACATCGACAAGGTCGTCTCCGAGCTGGGCAAGCTGAACGTCCCCGTCCTGCTGGAGCCCGCCGCCACCAAGCTGGACGAGGCGTACGACGAGATCGCCGACCTCGGCGCCGCCACCGGCAACCAGGAGAAGGCCGACGAGGTGGTCACCGGGATCAAGGCGTCGCTGGACAAGCTCGCCGCGAACGCCCCCAAGGACCACAAGCTCACCTACTACCACGAGCTCGACCAGACGCCCTACGCGGCGACGTCCAGCACGTTCATCGGCCAGATCTACGGCCTGTTCGGCCTGGTCAACATCGCCGACAAGGCACCCGGCGCGGCCGGCGGCTACCCCAAGCTGTCGAAGGAGTTCGTCGCCCAGGCCGACCCGGACCTGATCTTCCTGGCGGACGTGAAGTGCTGCGGGCAGAGCAAGGACGCCCTGGCCAGGAGGCCCGGCTGGAAGAACCTGTCGGCCATCAAGAACGACCAGGTCGTCCCGCTCGACGACGACGTGGCCTCCCGGTGGGGACCGCGCATCGTGGACCTCGCCGAGACGATCGGCGCCGCGGTGTCCAAGGCGGCCGGCTCGTAGTGTCCCGGCCAGCGCCGCCCCGCCCGCCCGCCGCCCGGCCGCGGCCACCCGGCCCCGCCGCCCCGTCCCGGGCCAGACCGCTGTGGCTGGTAGGGGCGGCGGCGGTGCTGGCCGCCTCCATGATCGTCGGGCTGCTCGGCGGGGCCGCCGACATCTCGCCCGGCCAGGTGGCGCTCCAGGCGCTCGACTGGCTGCCGCTGGTCCACGTCGACTCCGGCCTCGCCCCCGTCGAGCAGGGTCTGCTGTACGAGATCCGGCTGCCCCGCGTCCTGCTGGCGGGCATCGTGGGCGGGCTGCTGGCCGTGGCCGGCGCCGGTTACCAGGGCGTCTTCCGCAACCCGCTGGCCGACCCGTACCTGCTCGGCGCCGCGGCCGGCGCCGGGCTGACGGCGACGGTCGTGATCGTGCTGTTCCCCACCGGCGCCGGCGCCGTGCCGGTGGCGGCCTTCGCCGGGGCCGTCGGCGGCGTGGTCCTCGCGTACGCGCTGGGCAACACCGCCGGGCGCTCCGGCGGCACCGCGACGCTCGTGCTGGCCGGGGTGGCGGTCACGTCGTTCCTGACCGCGATCCAGACGTTCGTCCAGCAGTTCAAGGTCGAGGAGCTCCAGCGGATCTACTCCTGGATCATGGGCGACGTGGGCGGCGGATGGGAGCAGGTCCGCCTCGTCCTGCCGTACGCCGCCGTCTCCTCCGTCCTGCTGCTCCTGCACGGGCGGATGCTCGACGTGCTGTCCGTCGGTGACGAGGAGGCGACCAGCCTCGGGGTGCGGGCCGGGCGGGTACGGCTCGCGGTGCTGCTGGCCGCGTCGCTGGCCACGGCGGCGGCCGTCGCGGTGAGCGGGCTGATCGGGTTCGTCGGGATCGTCATCCCGCACGTGGCCCGGCGGCTCGCGGGCGGCTCCTACCGGATCGTGCTGCCCCTGTCGCTGCTCGGCGGCGCCGCGTTCCTCGTGCTCGCCGACGTGGTCGCGCGCACCGTCATCGCCCCGGCCGAGCTGCCCATCGGGGTGGTCACGATGTTCGTGGGCGCGCCGTTCTTCGTCGGCGTGCTGCGCCTGACCCGGCGGGCCGCCACATGACCCGCATGGAGCCCGCCCCTGCCACCGGCCCGGCGCCCGGCCCGGCGCCCGTCCCGGCGGCCGGCTCGACGACGGGCCCGGCCACAGGCCCGGAGACAGGGACGGTGATCGGCACGGCCGGGGTGTCGGTGCGGCTCGGCGGCCGGCCGGTCCTCGACCACGTGGACCTGTCCGTACGGCCGGGCGAGTGGCTGGCCGTCGTCGGCCCGAACGGGGCCGGCAAGTCCACCCTGCTCAAGGCGGTCATGGGCCTGCTGCCGCATGAGGGCGAGATCACGCTCGGCGGCAGGCCGTCGCGGGCCCTCCGCCCCCGGGACCGGGCCCGTCTCGTGGCCTACGCGCCCCAGACCCCCGCGCTCCCGCCCGACATGACCGTGTTCGACTACGCCCTGCTGGGCCGCACCCCGTACATCCCGTACCTGGGCCGCGAGAGCCGCCACGACAGGGAGGTCACCGCGTCGGTGCTCGACCGGCTGGACCTGGCGGACTTCGCCGGCCGTCGCGCCGGCGAGCTGTCGGGCGGCGAGCGGCAGCGCGTCGTGCTGGCCCGCGCGCTCGCCCAGGAGGCGCCCGTCCTCCTGCTCGACGAGCCCACCACCGCGCTCGACCTCGGCCACCAGCAGCAGGTGCTGGAGCTGGTGGACCGGCTCCGGCTCGCCGACGGCCTCACCGTCGTCACCACGCTGCACGACCTCACCCTCGCCGGGCAGTACGCCGACACCCTGCTCCTGCTCGCCGGCGGCCGGGTCGCGGCGGCCGGCGGGCCGGCCGAGGTGCTCACCGAGGACCTCGTCGGCCGGCACTTCGGCGCGACCGTGCAGATCCGGCCGGGCCCCGGCGGGCGGCCCGTCGTCCACCTCGTCCGAGGGGGCCGGGAGGCGACGTGAACCTCACCTACCGTGACGAGGACGGGGCGCGGCTGGGGACGCTGCTGTGGGAGTTCGGGCCGGGCTGGCGGATGATCTCCTCGGCGGTGCTCGGCGGGGGCATCGGCCCGCGCGCCTGGGTGCTGAACGCCCAGGTGGTGGCGGGCTACTCCGGCATGGACCCGGCCGGCCACCTGGCCTCGCTCGCGCCGCCCGGGCCCGGGGTGGGCATGATGACGGCCGCCTCGGTCGACCGCCGCGTCACGGCCTCGGACGGCGGGGTCCTGGCGGTGGCCACGGTCGGGCTGCGCGTCCCCACCTGGGCCGCCGCCCCGGAGGGCGCCGCGGACCCCGAACTGGCACCCATGCTCACGCGGCCGCCGGTCGGGACGATCAACATCGTGGCCGCGTTACCGGTGGCCATGACGGACGCGGCCCTGGTCAACGCCGTCATGACGGTGACGGAGGCGAAGACGCAGGCCCTCGTGGAGGCGGGCTTCGCGGGCACGGGCACGGCCTCGGACGCGGTGTGCGTCGCCGTACGGGAGGAGGGCCCGGCGGAGCCCTTCGGCGGCCCCCGCTCCACCTGGGGCGCCCGCCTCGCCCGCGCCGTCCACCAGGCGGTCCGGACGGGCGCCGAAGCGTGGCGCCCCAATGACAAGGAGTGACGAATATCGGGGAAGTAGCATGTGACCGAGGGCGAGATCCGCGACAATGAGTGGGTGACCGCGATGGCGACGACCGAACCGACCAGCGGAAGCACGGTCCTTCCAGGCGTGCCACCGTTCACCGTCGACCTGCTCAGTCGCCGCGGCTGAGCTCACCGCCCGTATCGGTCCGGACGCCGGTACGGGGCTGGGGATTCCGGTTCTGCGATACGCCGCGCACGTCAACCGCGGGGAGTGCGGAGGAAGGCCAGGATGGAGTCGGTCTGACCGGAGATCGAGTGTCCGACTCCGGGCAGGAGCCGCACGGCCGCGTGGGGGACGCATCGGCGGACGCGCCGGGCGGTGTCGGAGGAGTCGAACAGGGCGTCGCGCTCGCCGAGCGTCACCAGCATCGGCTGGGTCAGGCGGCGCAGCGCGTCGTCGGAGAACCTGGGCAGCTGCGCCCGGCGTGGCCTGAACTGCGTGAAGGTCAGCACCAGGTCGTCGAGGATGGATTCGTCCCGCTGCCTGTCCAGGCCGGCGACACTGCGCGCGGACCGGCGCATGCCCCGGCGCCCGAAGGGCCGGAGCAGGACGGCCTTGAGCAGCCAGGCCGACCTGGTCCTGCCCACTCCGCCGGGGCACAGCAGGGCCAGGCGCGTCACCCGGCCGGGCCTGCGGGTGGCATAGTCCAGGGCCATCCAGCCGCCGAGTGAGATGCCGACGATCGCGGTGCTGGTGATGCCCAGCGCGTCGAGCACCTCGTCCAGCCACAGGGCGTAGGCGTCGGAGGCGAGGGGTGGGCGGGAGGGGGCGCTCAGGCCCGGTTCGCCGATGAGGTCGATGGCGTACACGCGGAAGTGCCGCGACCAGGCGGTCACGTCGCTGCGCCATATCGCGGTGTTGGTGCCGGAGCCGTGCAGCAGGACCACAGGGGGCGCGTGCTCGGGTCCGGAGGCGACGACGAAGGTCTCACCCTGGCGGGTCGGCGTGTGGATGTGGTCGGCGGGCACCGGCCAGGTGCGCAGCGCCTCCCGGTAGCGGCGCAGGATCTCGTTCGCGCCGGCGTCCGACTTGTAGATCGACAGCGCGTCTTGGTTGTGCATGGAAAGTACCGTAACACTCCCATTCTTGAGAAGAGAAAGGGAGTGTTACGGAATTTTGGAGAGTGTTAGGCCCTCATGCGGCATCGCGGCCGAGCGTGCCGTCCGCGTCGGCTCGGACGCCGTAGTCCTCGACGGCGCCGCGCAACGAGACGCGGCCCGCCCGCAAGTCATCGGCCACCGCCGCGAGGTCCCGCTCCAGCGGCGGGCCGATCCCGCCGCCCCCCGTCGTCTCCACCACGAACGCCTCCCCGGCGCCGAACCGGACGTTGTTCACCTTCGACGCCAGCCGCTCCAGCGTCCCGTCCAGGTGGCGCTTGTAGAAGCCCCCGACGCGCCCCGGCAGCCCGCCGTCCCGGCCCGGCGGGGCGAGGCGGAGCCGGTCGCCGCGGGTCGTCACGTGGCAGTCCGCCAGGAACCGGTACACCGTGCGCGACCCCAGCCCGCCCCTGAACCGGCCGGGCCCGCCCGAGTCGGGGATGGTCTCGATCGACTCCACCACCAGCGGGCAGCGGCTCTCCACCGGCTCCACCTGGGGCACCGAGTTGCGGCCGATCCCGAAGTGCACACCCGTCGCGTCCGGCCCGTCGAGCCCCCGCCGCGCGCCGACCCCGCCGAAGTCGTAGGCCAGGTGGATCCAGTACGGCGCCCCCACGGCCGCGATCGAGAACGGCTGCAGGATCCCGCTCGCCGCGATCGCCCGCTCCGGCACCGCGTCGGACAGCGCCTGGAAGACGGCCTCCATGGCGGCGTAGATGGGCACGTACCGGCCGCCGCACGGGTACGGGGCGCGGGCGTCGAGCAGCGAGCCGGGCGGCAACCGCACCTCGACGGCGCGCAGGCAGCCGTCGTTCATGGGGATGGCCGGGTCGAGGAAGCAGCGCACCGCGAAGACGGCGGCGGCGAGCGACTGCGAGGCGGACGCGTTGATCGCGGCCGGCACCTGCGGGTCCGTCCCCGCGAAGTCCACCACCGCGCCCGCGCCGGCTCCCCCTGACGGGTGCAGGGTGAGGGCGACCCGGACGTGGTGCGGGGTGAGGGTGTCGATGCCGTCGTCGTCGATCGGGTACGACGCCGCGAACCGGCCCGCCGGCAGCTCCGCCAGCGCCGCGCGGGTGCGGGCCTCGGTGTGGTCGAGGTACGCCTCGACGCCCTCGGCCAGGCCCGTCTCGCCGTACTCCTCGACGAGCGCGCCGAGCCGGACGGCAGCCACCGTCGTGCCGGCGATCAGCGCCCGCACGTCCCCCATGACCTTGTCCGGGGTACGGCTGTTGGCGCGCAGGATCGCCTCGACCGTGGGCTCGATCCCGGCGGCGGTCGCCAGGCGGACGGGCGGGAGCTGGAGCCCTTCGAGGAAGATGTCGGTGGCCAGCGGCGCCATGCCGCCCGCCGACAGCCCGCCCAGGTCCGAGACGTGGATCATGGCTGCGGTGAAGTACGCGGGCCGGCCGCCGACGAAGACGGGCCGGTAGACCAGCAGGTCGTTGGTGTGGACGCCGCCCCGGTAGGCGTCGTTGAGCACGTACACGTCGCCGGGCCGCATCGCGGCGAGCGGGACGTCCGCGACCAGCTCGGGCAGGGCGACCTTGAGCGCCATGCTGTTCATGAGAGTCGTGGCCATGGACTGGGCGATCAGCCGCCCGCCGGCGTCCAGGAGGGCGGCGGAGGCGTCGGAGCCCTCGACGATGAACGTCGAGTAGGCCGAGCGGACCACGACGATGCTCGCCTCCTCGGCGGCCACCACGAGGGCGTTGCGCAGGACGTCCGCGGTGAGCGTGTCAGGCATCAGGAGCCTCCTCGGACGCGGCGACGAGGTGGACGGCCCGGCCGGGGCCGAGCAGGGCGGTCCAGCCGGGCGGCACGACGATGGTGGACTCGGCGTCCTCGACGATCGCCGGGCCGGGCAGGCGGGGGAGGAGGCTGAGGGTGGCGCGCGTGTGCACGGGCGTGCCGGCGTAGCCGCCCAGCTCGGCGAAGTACGCGAGCCTGCTCCCCGGCGATCCCCCGGGCGGGGGTTCGGCGGGCGGCTCCGCGGGCGGCTCCGGCGGGGCCGCGAGCGTGACGCGGACCCGGTAGCCGACCAGCTCGACCTCCCCGCGCTGCTCGATCCCGTACACCTGGGCGTACCGGGAGAAGAAGCGGGCCTCCACCGCCTCCCGCGACGGCTCCCACGCGACCGTCAGGTCGTGCGACTGCCCGAGGAAGCGCGCGTCCACCGACCGCTCGACCCGCACGCCCGGCTCGCCCGGTGACACGCCGAGGTCGGCCGCCGCCGCGGAGGCCAGCGCGGTGAGGACCGCCTCCGGGTCCCCGGCGTCGAGCCGCGTCAGCACCCGGTCGGTCGACAGCTCGCCCCGCAGCAGTCCCGCGGCCGAGGCGACCCCGCAGTGCTCGGGCACCACGACCCGCCCGATCCCGAACCGCCCTGCCACCCGCGCCGCGTGCATCGGCCCGGCGCCGCCGAAGGCCACCAGCGCGAACCCGCGCGGGTCGATCCCCCTCTGCACGGTCACCACGTGCACGGCCGCGGCCATGGCGGCGCTGACGATCGCGTGCACGGCGTGGGCGGCCTCGGCCCGCGACACGCCGAGGGGCTCGGCGAGCCGGTCGAGGGCCTTGCCGGCGAGCGGCGGCGACAGGGGGATGGAGGCGGAGCCCAGGTAGCCGAGCACGAGGTTCGCGTCGGTGACGGTCGGCTCGCCGCCGCCGAGGCCGTAGCAGGCGGGACCGGGGGAGGAGCCCGCCGAGTGGGGGCCGACGCGCAGCGCTCCGGCGGCGTCGATCCAGGCGACGCTGCCGCCGCCCGCCCCGACCTCGGCCAGGTCGATGGCGGGCGTCCTGATCGGCACGCCGGTTCCGGCGCGCCGCCCGCCGAAGCTGCCCTTGCCGCCGACGTGGAACTCGTGGGTGATCTCCGGCCGGCCGCCGCGCACGACGCAGGCCTTGGCGGTGGTGCCGCCCATGTCGAACGAGATCACGTCGGCGATGCCGGTGGACATGCCCGTGGAGGCGGCGGCGAGCACCCCGGCCGCGGGACCGGACTCGATGGTGGCCACGGCCCGCCGGGCGGCCAGGCGGGCCGACATGACGCCGCCGCCCGACTCCATGACGTGGACGGGCGCGCGCACGCCGAGCGCGGCCAGGGCGTCCTCCAGCCGGGACAGGTACGACGCCATCAGTGGCCCGACATAGGCCGACATGATGGTCGTCGTGGCCCGTTCGTACTCGCGGATCTCCGGCCACACCTCCGAGGAGGCCACCACGTTCGGCACCAGCTCGCGCAGGATCGCCGCCACGCGCCGCTCATGGGCGGGCTCGGCGTAGGAGTGCAGCAGGCACACGGCGGCCGAGGTGATGCCCCGGCGGGCGATCTCCGCGGCGGCCAGCCGCACGGAGCCCTCGTCGAGCGGGGTCAGCACCTGCCCCCGCGCGGAGATCCGCTCGGTCACCTCGAAGCAGTCGCCGGGCTCGACGGGCGGCGGAGGGGGCGTGAACCGCAGGTCGTACCGGTCCTCCTCGACCCGGGCGTAGCGGCCGAGCGGCACGACCGAGCGGAACCCCCGGGTGGTGACGAAGGCGACCCGCACGCCCTTGCGCTCCAGCACCGCGTTGGTGGCCAGGGTGGTCGCGTGGACCACGCGCGTCACGAGGGCCGGGTCGAGGCCGGAGAGCACGCGCGTAACGCCGGTGACGATCCCCGCGATGGGGTCGTCGTGGGTGCTCAAACACTTGGCCACCGTGACCGTGCCAGAGGGACGGCGCAGCACCACGTCGGTGAAGGTGCCACCGACGTCCACGCCGATCGCGAAGCCCATCCCGGTACGGTAGACAACAAGCAAGCGCTTGTCTATCCGCGGCTCTCTTGACTTACGGCAGGTGATTGGGACGCTGTTTACAATCCTGCGAAACGGAGCGGCGATGGCTCGTCTCACAGCTCTGGCCGGCGGCGCCGCTGTGGCGCTGACGGCGCTGTTCCTCCCGCTTTCCCCTCTCTCCCTCCCGGCCGCGGCGCACGAGCATCCCAGCGGCGTCACCGACCTCGTCACCCCGGCCGTGGTCCGCGTCGAGGCCACCGCGCACATCGACATAACGCTCCTCGACCACATACGGGACCTGGTCCACGTGGAACGGTCCTACAAGGTCCCCATCGGCGTGGGCACCGGAACCGTGGTCAACCCCGAGGGGGCCATCGTCACGCTCACCCGCGTGGTCAAGGGCGAGCAGGACCTCGCGGTCTACGCGGCCAACAAGATCTTCGCCGAGCACCACAAGGTGAAGATCCCGGCCGACTTCGAGCGTCACAAGCTCAAGGACGACGTGCTCGACCACCACCTCCAGCAGTGCTACCCGCCGCTGACCTCCAGGGCCACCTGCATCTTCGCCATCAGGACCGACATCACGGTCTTCCCGAACGTCTCCCCGGCCGACCCCAAGGGGCTCAAGGCGGACCTGGTCAGGGCGGGCTCCGGCCCCGACACCCCGGCCGTGCTCCAGACGTCCGGCAGGGTCGTGGGCAGCGTCGGCCTGCCCACCGCGCCGCTCGCCGACCGGGTGCCCGAGTCGGCGGGCTCGCCCACCAACGTGGCCGGCTTCCTCGGCCGCCCCGGCCCCACCGTGCAGAACACCGTCGAGATCGCCCACCTGGCCAAGGGCGGCGGCGCGGGCGAGAACGGCAGGCCGTTCGCCGACCCGGAGAAGAAGGTGGACGAGCCGGTGAAGCTGGCCGGCCTGGCCGACCGCGGGCTGCGCGGCGCGCCCGTCATCGGCGACAAGGACGGCCACGTCGTCGGCCTGCTCATCGGCGGCGGCAACGCGGCCAGGATGATCGGCATCAGGGAGGTCACGGCGGCCCTGGCCAAGGCGGGGGTCGCCCCGCGCCGGGGTGCGATCGACTCGACGTTCGAGGCGGCGCTGACCCGCTACCACACCAAGTACTACACGGAGGCCGCGCCCGGCTTCCAGCGCGTGCTGGAGCTCTACCCGGGCAACGTGGTGGCCGCCGCGCTGCTCAAGGACTCCCTGGCCAAACGGGGCGGCCCCGAGGACCGCGGCGTCAGGCCGGTCGCCGTGCCGCCGCGCGCCTCCACCCCGCTGTGGCCGTTCATCGTGGCCGCCGCGGTGCTGTTCCTGGCCGCGGCGACCGGGGCGTTCCTGCTGTGGCGGCGCCGCCGCGCGCCCGAGCCGAAACCCGAGCCGCCGCCGCTGGTCACCGCGCCCGCACAGCCGCTGGACGACAGCGCCGGCCAGACCGTGGTCGTCCGGCGCTCGCAGCCGTTCGCGGTGATCCCGCAGCAGAAGCAGGTGCTGACCGCGCAGGAGCCGACCGTCAAGTACTGCACGGCCTGCGGGATGCGGCTGGGCGCCGCCCACCGGTTCTGCGGCTACTGCGGTCACCCCAGCGAGACGTGATGCAGGTGAACGACAGATCACTCATCGGCCAGGAGGTGGCCGGGTACTACATCGAGGACATCGTCGGCAAGGGCGGCATGGCCGTCGTCTACCTGGCCCTGGACCCCCGGCTGAGCCGGCGCGTGGCGCTCAAGATCCTCAACCCGGTGCTGAGCGTCGACGACCGCTTCCGCCAGCGGTTCATCCTGGAGTCCAGGACGGTCGCCAGCATCGAGCACCCCAACATCATCCCCATCTACGAGGCCAACGCCGACGCCGACGGCGTGCTGTACATCTCCATGCGCTACGTCGACGGGCTCGACCTGCGCCGCCTCATCTACGACCGGGGACCGCTGCCGCTCGCCCAGGCCAGCCAGATCTTCGCGCAGGTGGCCGCCGCGCTCGACGCCGCGCACGCCCACGACCTCATCCACCGCGACGTCAAGCCGGCCAACATCCTGCTGGCCGGCGACCACGTCTACCTGACCGACTTCGGCATCACCAAGCACCGCACGTCGATCTCCGGGCTGACGCAGACCGACCAGTTCATCGGCACCCCCCGGTACATGTCGCCCGAGCAGATCAACAAGGAGCACATCGACGGCAGGTGCGACCAGTACGCGCTGGCCTGCGTCGTGTACGAGGCGCTGTCGGGGCGGCTGCCGTTCCAGCGCGACAACGACATCGCGCTGCTGTGGGCGCACCTGGCCGAGCAGCCCACGCCGCTGGCCCAGGTACGGTCGGAGCTGCCGCCCGAGGTCGACGCCGTGATGGCGCGGGCGCTGGCCAAGTCGCCCGAGCAGCGCTACCCGTCGTGCGGGGCGTTCGTGGCCGCGCTGCGCGACGCGATGAGCGGCCACCTGGACGCCCAGCCGTTCGCCCAGCCGCTCGTCCAGCCGCCGGCCGGCCCCGTCCCGGTACGGCGGAGGGAGCCGGCCGCCCCGGGCGGGACGGGCCGGATCGGGAAGCCGGGCCGGCTGCCGATCATCGCGGCCGCGCTCACGGCGGCCGTCGCGGCGCTCGTCCTCGTCGTGCTGCTCGTGGTGAGCCAGCGGGGCGAGTCGTGGGCCCGCTACCGGCCCACCACGGCAGCGCCGGTGAGCTTCGAGTACCCGGCCGACTGGACGGTCCGTACCCACGAGGACCTGTTCGCGGTGGTCTCGCCGCACGCGACGGAGTTCGAGTCGATGTTCGTCTCGGGAGCCGCGGCGGACTGGGCGCCGGTCACCCCGCTCATCACCGACGAGCCCGACAGCGCCGCCGGCGTGTACGTCCAGGTCTCCGACACCCTCAGCACCACGGCCACCGACACGCAGATGAAGGCCATGCTCGAAGGGCTGCTGCCCGGGAAGATCGACGTGAGCGGGCCGGTCACCGAGCAGGCCGGCACCAGCCCCGCCACCCGCTACACGGGGTCGCTGACCGACCGCGACAGCGGCGTCCGGCTCGGCTTCGTCGGCTACGTCGTCGACCGCAAGCCCAAGCCGATGCTCCTGCTGTACTTCTGCGCCCGCAACACCTGTGACGACGCCGTGCAGGCGCGCGTCCGCCAGAGCGTCCGCCTCTCCTGACCCGCTCCGAACCTGTGATCTTGGAAGCCACTTGCGCGCGGCTTGACCTGGGTGTCCCATCGGCCCGTGGCCGTCTAGTCTCCCGCGTGTGAGCATACGCATCGTCATCGCGGACGACCAGGCGATGATCAGGGCCGGCCTCCGCATGATCCTGGAGGCCGAGCCCGGCATGGACGTCGTGGGCGAGGCCGCCGACGGCCGGGAGGCCGTCGCCGTGGCCCGGCGCACCCGTCCCGACATCGTCCTGATGGACATCTCCATGCCCCGCCTCGACGGGCTGTCGGCGGCCAGGGAGCTGCTCGAAACGCCGTCGCCCCCCAAGATCATCACGTTGACCACCTTCGACAGCGACGAGAACCTGTACGCCGCGCTGCAGGCCGGCACCAGCGGCTTCCTGCTGAAGGTCTCGCCTCCCGAGCAGCTCCTGGAGGCCGTCCGCGTCGTCCACGCCGGCGACGCGCTGCTCGACCCCGCGGTGACGAGCCGGGTGATCGCCTCCTTCGCCGGCCGCCGCGAGCCGACGCCCTCGCCGCGGCTGGGCGAGCTGACGCCGCGCGAGCTGGAGGTGCTGCGGCTGCTGGCCCGCGGCATCACCAATGCCGAGATCGCCAGGGAGCTGTTCGTCGGCGAGGCCACGGTCAAGACGCACGTGGCGCGGGTGCTCATGAAGCTGCACCTGCGTGACCGGGCGCAGGCGGTCGTCTTCGCGTACGAGTCGGGGGTGGTGCGTCCGGGAGACTCCTGAGTCTCAGCATCCGGAAGCCTTTTGTGATACTTCGGGGGTCTGTGTGTATATTTTCCGTTTGAAAGCGGGAGTTACAGGAGATCTTTCATGCAGGCTTTCCCCAGGGTGCTGTTCGACGAGGCCCACAGCGAGTCGTGGACCATCCGCCGCGACGTGGCCGAGACCATCAACCCCGCCCATCCCGACGACAGCAGCTACGCCCGCGCGGCCGACCTGCTGCGGCACCTGGGGCACACGGTGACGGCCCACACCGGCGGCCCGCTGACGGCTGGAGCGCTCCAGGACCAGGACGTGCTGGTCATCGCCCATCCGGCGGACGAGCGGTGGGAGCGCACCACCGGCCTCGGCTCCCCGGTGTTCGCCGAGGCCGAGCTCGACGCCGTGCGTGACTTCGTCGCCGGCGGCGGCGGCCTCGTCGTGCTCGCCGAGGAGGAGCAGGACAAGTACGGCAGCAACCTCGCCGACCTGCTCGCCCGCTTCGGCGTCGGGGTCGGTCACACCACCGTGCGCGACCCGAGGAACGCCCACCGCGGCGTGGCCACCTGGGTCGTCGCCGCCCCGGCCACCGGCGACGGCCTGCTCGCCGGCGTCAAGAGCGCCTGCTTCTACCGCTCCGGCGTCCTCACCGCCGACCCGGACGCCACCGTCCTGTTCGCCACCTCGCCGGACGCCGCTCCCGCCGGAGCCCCGCTCGCCGTCGCCCTGACCCACGGCGAGGGCCGCGTGGTCGTCTTCGCCGACTCCGACCTGTTCGGCGACGACTCCCTCGACGACCACGACCACCGGCGGCTCTGGAGCAACGTCGTCACCTGGGCCGCCCGCGTCCCCGCCGGCGCCTCCTCGGCCGCCGGCCGCGACGAGGTCAAGGCCGGGCTGTTCGCCGGGCTGAAGGCCGCCGTCGAGGAGCTGCGGCCCCTCCAGGTGAAGGACGGCTCGGTCCCGGAGGACAAGGAGCGGGCCAAGGAGCTGGTCGGCGTCATCGCCGCCCGTGTGGCCGAGCTCGCCCCGCACTTCCCGCACGACGCCGCCTACCTCCAGGCCGTCCAGGACGACCTGGCCGCCTGGTCCCGCCAGGACCTCGGGGTCCCCGACTTCCTCGCCTCGCTGGAGCTCTTCCACCCCGACACCCAGCGGGTCGACGGGCTGGAGCACCTCGTGGTGTTCCCCATGTACACCCAGAACGGCAACCCGAACCGCAACCTCGAAGCGGTCTGGCTGCGCACCATCTGGCCCGGCTGGCTGGCCGAGCTGGAGGCCGGCGGCTACGACAACCCGATGTTCGTGCCCATCGCCTTCGAGGACTTCACCTCCGGCTACGACACCCACTCGGCCGTGCTCTTCCCCGAGACCGTCGCCGTGCGGCAGGCCCCGGCCCGCTTCACCTGGGGCGGCATCTTCGCCGACCGCGAGGCCGCCCGGTTCCGGCGCGTGTCGGGCGCGGCGACCACCACGCTCCGGCTCGACCTGCCGCCGGACGCCGCCCGGCTGCTCGCCTCGCAGCAGCTCGCCCAGGACACCTTCGTCATGTGGGACCTCATCCACGACCGCACCCACAGCTACGGCGACCTGCCGTTCGACCCCTTCATGATCAAGCAGCGCATGCCGTACTGGCTGTACTCGCTGGAGGAGCTGCGCTGCGACCTGACCGCGTTCGGCGAGGCGGTCAAGCTGGAGGCGCGGGGCGTGCCGCACGCCCGCTACGTCCAGCACGCCATCCTGTTCGACCGGCTCTTCCGCTTCCCGATCACCGGCGAGCGGGTGCGCAACTACGACGGGCTCGGCGGCCAGCTGCTGTTCGCCTACCTGCACCGCAACGACATCGTCCGCTGGACCGACAACCGGCTCACCATCGACTGGGACCGGGTCGCCGACGGCGTCGCCGACCTGCGCGGCGAGGTCGAGAAGCTCTACCGCGACAGCATCGACCGCTCCAAGCTGGCCCACTGGCTGGCCGCCTACGAGCTGGTCAGCGCCTACGTCGAGCCGCACCCCGCCTCGACCTGGGCCAAGGGCGTCCAGGCCCTGCCCGAGGAGCAGAAGGCCAAGGTGGACGCGGTGCTGCCCGACGAGTTCCCCCTGAGCATGTTCTACGAGGCGCTGCGCCGTAAGCTGGCCGACGTGGTCGAGTCGACGAAGGGGATCCGGGGATGATCGTCGTGGTGACCGGGGCCGGCGGCCCCACCGGTCAGGCCGTGGCCGGCCACTTCCGCGCAGGCGGGCACACCGTGATCGCCGTGGACCGCGACGAGGTGGACCTGCTCGACCGCGACGCCGTCCACGCCTTCGCGGCGCGCGTGGAGAAGGAGCACGGCCTGGTCGACGGCGTCGTCCACCTCGTCGGCGGCTGGCGCGGCTCCAAGAGCTTCGCCGAGACCGACCTCGGCGACTGGGACGCCCTGCACGATCTGCTGATCCGCACGCTCCAGCACGTCTCGCTGGCGTTCGAGCCGCTGCTGCGCAGGAGCGCCAACGGCCGGTTCGTGGTCGTCTCCGCCCAGGCGGCGCAGCGGCCCACCGCGGGCGGCGCCGCCTACGCCGCCGCCAAGGCCGCCGCCGAGGCGTGGACCCTCTCCCTGGCCGACGCGCTGCGCGACACCCGCTCCGCGGCCGTCATCCTCGTCGTCAAGGCGCTGGTCAACGACGCCATGCGCGCGGCCAAGCCGGAGGCGCGCTTCGCCGGGTTCACCGACGTGCGCGACCTCGCCCAGGCCGTCGACGGGCTCTACGACCGGCCCGCCACGGAGATCAACGGAACCCGACAGGACCTCACGACGTGACACCACGGCACGACCCCTCGCTCAAGGGCTTCGCCAGCGACAACTACGCCGGCGTCCACCCCGAGATCCTCCAGGCCATCGCCGAGGCCAACGGCGGTCACCAGATCTCCTACGGCGACGACGTCTACACCGAGGCGCTGGGCCAGGTCTTCCGCCGGCACTTCGGCGAGACGGCCCGCGCGTGGCCGGTGTTCAACGGCACCGCCGCCAACGTCGTCTCGCTGCGCTCCATGCTCGCCCCCTGGGAGGCGGTCGTCTGCGCCGAGACGGCCCACATCAACACCGACGAGGGCGGCGCCCCCGAGGTGGTCGCCGGCATCAAGCTGCTCACGGTCCCCACGCCCGACGGCAAGCTCACGCCCGAGCTGATCGACCGGCAGGCGTGGGGCTTCGGCGACGTCCACCGCGCCCAGCCACGCGTGGTGTCCATCTCCAACACCACGGAGCTGGGCACCGTCTACACGCCGCAGGAGATCGCCGCGATCTGCGCCCACGCCCACGAGCGCGGCCTGCTCGTGCACCTCGACGGCTCCCGCCTGACGAACGCCGCCGCCGCGCTCGACGTGCCCATGCGGGCGCTGACCACCGACGCGGGCGTCGACGTGCTGTCCTTCGGCGGCACCAAGATCGGCATGCTGTACGGCGAGGCTGTCGTGGTGCTCAATCCCGAGGCGGCCCGGGGCGTCGACTACCTGCGCAAGACGCTCATGCAGCTGTCGTCGAAGATGCGGTTCGTCTCCGCCCAGTTCGAGGCGCTGCTGTCGGGCGACCTGTGGCTGCGCAACGCCCGCCAGGCCAACGCCATGGGCCGGCGGCTGGACGAGGCGGTCCGCGGCCTGCCGGGCGTGCGGGTGCCGCGGCCCGTCGAGGCCAACGCCGTCTTCGCGATCCTGCCCCGCGACGTCACCGAGCGCCTGCAGAAGCGCTTCCGCTTCTACACCTGGAACGAGGCGACGGGCGAGGTGCGCTGGATGTGCGCCTTCGACACCACCGAGGCCGACGTGGACGCCTTCGCGGCGGCCCTCGCCGAGGAGCTCGGCGTCGGGTCAGGCGAGGAGCCCGGCGAGGAACCCGGCGAGGGCTAGCGCGCGCGGAGGGCGAGGCGGGCGGCCTGCCAGCCGCCCATCCCGTGGGTGCCCGCCCCCGGCGGTGTCGCCGCCGAGCACAGGAACACCCCCGGCAGCGGGGTGCGCCACGGCGCCGGCGACCAGACCGGCCGCCGGGCGAACTGCCCGAGGCTCGCCAGTCCGCCGCCGATGTCGCCGCCCACCAGGTTGGCGTCGAACGACTCCAGCGCCGCCGGCCCCATGGCGTGCCGGGCCAGCACCCGGTCCCGGAACCCCGGGGCGTACCTCTCGATCTGCGCCTCGATCGCGGCCGTCATGTCCACGGCCGAGCCGTTGGGCACGTGGCAGTAACCCCACAGCGTGTGGCCGCCGCGGGTGGGGTCGGCCGCGTACGGCTGGACGAGCAGCACGTACGGGCGCGGCGAGTGGCGTCCGCGCGCCGTCTCGGCCTCGCTCAGCGCGATCTCCTCCAGCGTGCCGCCCAGGTGGACGGTGCCGGCCGAGGCGACGGCCGGGTCGCGCCACGGCACCGGCCCGTCGAGCGCCCAGTCCAGCTTGAACACTCCCGGCCCGTAGCGGTAGCGCCGCAGCCGCCGCCGGTAGGCCGGGGGCAGCTCGGCCATCTCCAGGAACTGCCGGGGCGTCACGTCGAGCACGACCGTCCCGGCGTCGAGCTCCGCGAGCTCGCCCAGGTGGCGTACCCGATGTCCGGCGACCGCCTCCCCGCCCAGCTCGCGGAGTCTGGCCACCAGGGCGTCGGCCAGCGCCTGCGACCCGCCCCTGACCAGCGGCCAGCCCACCATGTGCGCCAGCGCGCCGAGCATCAGGCCGTACGCGCCGCTGAGCGGCGCGCGCAGGTCCAGCAGCGAGTGCGCGGCCATCCCGGCGAACAGGGCCCGGCCCTCGGTGGTGCGGAACACCCGCCGCGCGAACGCCGTGGCGGGCGTCAGGCCGGCGAGCCCGAACCCGGCCGCCGACGCGAACGCCCGGGGACCGCCGCGCCACGGCCCGAGCGGCCTCAGCAGCAGGTCGGTGAGCGGCAGGCCGGCGCGCGCCACCGCGCCCACGCTCGCCCGCCAGGCCGCGCCGTCCACGCCCAGCCCTTCGGCGGTGCGGCCGGCGTCGCGGTGCACCAGCACCGCGGGCCGGTCGTCGAGAGGGTGGGCGGCGGCCACGGGCGGGTGCGCGAACTCCACCATCCGCTCCACGCCCAGCTCCCGGAACGCGGGCGAGGCCAGGGCCAGCGCCATGACCGTCGCCCCCACGTCGTGGACGCGGCCCGGCAGCGTCAGCTCCTCCGAGCGCAGCCCGCCGCCGAACCGCTCGGCCGCCTCCAGCAGCACCACCTCGCGCCCGGCCGCTGCGAGCATGACGGCCGCGACGAGCCCGTTGGGACCCGACCCGACGACGACCGCCCGGCTGCTCACCCGAGCCCGCTCACGTCGCGGCATCCGGGGCCCGCGCCGGCCGGCCGGGGGATCACTTGAGGATGCTGGGGAGGGGCTGGGCGCCGCGGGCCCTGAGCAGGTCGGTCATGAGCTTGATCTCGCCCGTCTGACCCTTGACGATCTTGTCGGCCATGCCGGCGACCTCCTCCCGGTCGGACAGCCGCAGCAGCCCCTCGGCCATCTGCACGCCGCCCTCGTGGTGGCGGATCATGAGCTGGAGGAACTGCACCTCGGCCTCCTTGCCCCGGAGGGACTTGAGCCGGGTCAGCTCCTCGGGGGTGGCCATCCCGGGCATCACGCCGGGCTGGGCCGCCGTGCCGCCGCCGTGGCCGTGGCCGTTCATCCACGCCATCGGCCGCAGGTCGGTGGCCTGGTCGAGCCCCCACTGCTGGAGCCAGCCGAGGAACATCCCCCGCTGGTTGGACTGGGTGGTGATGATGTCGTAGGCCAGGTTGCGGATCTCCCGCGACTGGCTCTCGTCCCTGATCGTGAAGGCCATGTCGACGGCCTGCGCGTGGTGGGCGGCCATGTCGCGGGCGAACCCGGCCTCGGGGGAGGCGTCGGCCGGCGCGCCGCCCCGGCCGACCAGGAGGAAGAGCGCCGCGACGGCGACGAACAGGACGGCGCAGCCGGCGAGCAGGGTGCTCCGCGCGGACCGGGCGGGCCTTGCTGGGGTTTCGGGGTTGTCCATGGCGTGTCCAGCGTACCCATCCCGGCGGCCTGATCCCCGCCTTCCGGCCGCACGTGCACCGGGCGTCAGGTGGCTTAAGTCCGCCTTATTCTCCCCATACGATTCCAGGGCATAGGGTGGCCCGGAGTTGGCACGCCGATGGAGGACGGATGAAGGAGAAGGCGCAGGCCCGGCGCGAGCATCTGGAGAAGATGCGCGCCGAGCAGAAGCGCAAGGAGCGGCGCGCGGCGTTCCTCATGTGGGGCGCGGGCGGGCTCGTCGTCGTGCTGCTCGTGGGCGTCGTCGGCTTCTACCTGGTCAAGCAGGCCAAGGAGACCTCGCTCGACGCGGTGTCCAACTACTCCTACGAGGCGGGCCAGCACGTGTGGACCCCGGTGACGTACAAGGAGACCCCGCCCGTCGGTGGCCAGCACAACAACTACTGGCAGGCGTGCGACATCTACGACAAGCCCATCCACAGTGAGCACGCCGTCCACTCGATGGAGCACGGCGCCGTGTGGATCACCTACCGGCCGGACCTGCCCAAGCAGCAGGTGGACAAGCTCCGCAGCGTGGCCTCCAGCACGGGCCAGAAGGACTTCATGCTGGTGAGCCCGTACCCCAACCTGCCGTCGCCGATCGTGGCGTCTTCCTGGGGTCACCAGCTCAAGCTGGACAACCCCGACGACCCGAAGCTGCCCGCGTTCATCAAGAAGTTCCAGAACGGCAAGGACACCCCGGAGCCGGGCGCCATCTGCGGCGGCCCCGACGCGATCACCTCGACGGCCGACCAGGCCCCGCTGCCGCCGGAGCCGAAGGGCGACCAGCAGCAGCCGATGGAGACCCTCGCCCCGACCGCCAGCCCCACCCAGAGCGGCAAGTAGCGGCCCGCCGCCCGCTCACGACGTGAGCGGGCCGCCGCGCCACGACGGTAGCGGCCGCTCGCCCACGGCCACCTCGTAGGCGGCCCGCGCGAGCAGGCGGGTGGAGTCGAGCGTCGGCAGCGGGGAGACGTCCGGCGTCACGAGCAGCGGGATCTCCGTGCAGACCAGCGCGACCGCGTCGCAGCCTCTCGCGGCCAGCCGCTCGACGACCCGGACGTACTCCCGGCGGGAGGCGTCCGTGAAGATTCCGTTGACCAGCTCCTCGAAGATGATCCGGTTCACCGTCTCGCGGTCGGCGGGACCGGGGACCTCGGCGGTGAGGCCGCGGGCGGCCAGCGCCCGCGGGTAGACGGTCCCGTCCATGGTGTACCTGGTGCCGAGCACGCCCACGCGGCGCCGCCCCTCCGCCGCGGCCCGGTCCGCCACGATCTCGGCGATGTGCAGGCCGGGCAGCGCCAGGTCCGGGCCCGGGTGTTCGAGGGCCAGATGGGCGGTGTTGTCCGGGCAGGCGAAGAAGGCGGCGCCCGCCCTGGCGAGGCGGTCCACGCTCACGGCCAGGGTCCGGCGGACGGCCGCGTGGTCGCCGGCGTCCCAGGCGGGCATGCTGCGGCCCATGGCGATGTAGTCGAGGGTCACGTCTGGGTGCTCGTTGCGCCCGG
Organism: Nonomuraea sp. NPDC050383; assembly: GCF_044459125.1. NCBI lineage: Bacteria > Bacillati > Actinomycetota > Actinomycetes > Streptosporangiales > Streptosporangiaceae > Nonomuraea > Nonomuraea sp. NPDC050383. The sequence goes on along the minus strand of NZ_JBITIP010000001.1, from coordinate 961,899 downwards.
TGCGGCGGAAGCCCTCCTGGCAGTACTCCAGGAAGCAGAGCGCCGCGCCCTCCGTGCTGTGCGCGAGGATGCCGGCATGGGGCATGCTGATCCCTCCAGGTGTTCGGTGTGCCGAACGGTTGTATCGTCAGAGTGGACCAGCCGTTCGGCGTTCGTCAAACCGAACGACCGTCCTGGAAGAGCGAACGCCCTGGAGGAGTGAACACCTGTGGGAAGCGGCACCGCCGGTGAGCCCGGCCTGATCGCGGTGATCGCCGCCTCGCTCCGCCGCGAGCGCGAGCGGGCCGGCCTGTCCCTGAGCGAGCTGGCCAAGCGGGCCGGCGTCGCCAAGTCCACCCTGTCGCAGATCGAGTCCGGCGCGGGCAACCCCGGCGTCGAGACGCTCTGGGCGCTGGCCACCGCGCTCGGCGTGCCGTTCAGCCGGCTCGTCGACCCGCCCCGGCCCGCCACCCGCGTGGTCAGGGCGGGGGAGGGGCCCGCCACCCACTCCGAGGTCGCCGGCTACGCGGCCACCCTGCTCGCCTCCTGCCCGCCGAACGCCCGCCGCGACCTGTATCGGGTCGTGGCCCGGCCGGGAGAGCCCCGCCTGTCCACGCCGCACCCGCCCGGCACGGTCGAGCACGTGGTCCTGGCCGCCGGCCGGGCCCTGGCCGGCCCGGCGGAGGAGCCGGTGGAGCTGCGGCCGGGCGACTACGTGACCTACCCGGGCGACGTGCCCCACATCTTCGACGCCCTCGCCCCGGACACCAGCGCGGTCTTCGTCATGGAGCACATCTGAATCCCCGGGCCGGCTAGTCGGGACGGCCGAGGACGTCCTCCGGCGGCGTCCACGCCAGGCCGTGGGCCTCGGCGACCGGGCGGCTCGTCAGGTGACCGTCGTGGGTGCTCAGCCCGCGCCCCAGCTCCGCGTCCAGGCGCATGGCCTGCCGCCAGCCCAGGTCGGCGATGGCCAGCGCGTACGGCAGCGTCACGTTCGTCAGCGCGTACGTCGAGGTGTGCGGGACGGCGCCCGGCATGTTGGCCACGCAGTAGAACACCGACTCGTGCACCCGGTACGTCGGATCGGCGTGCGTGGTGGGGCGCGAGTCCTCGAAGCAGCCGCCCTGGTCGATGGAGACGTCCACCAGCACCGAGCCCGGCTTCATGCGGCTGACCAGGTCGTTGGTCACCAGCTTGGGCGCCCGCGCCCCCGGCACCAGCACCGCGCCGATGACGAGATCCGCCTCCAGGACCGCGCGCTCGACCTCCAGCGTGTTGGAGGCGATCGTCTGGCAGTGACCCTGGTAGATGAGGTCCGCCTGGCGCAGCTTGTCGATGTTGCGGTCGAGCAGCACGACCTCGGCCTGCATGCCGAGCGCGATGGCCGCCGCGTTCATGCCGGACACCCCGGCGCCGATCACGACGACGTTCGCGGCGCGCACACCGGACACGCCGCCCATGAGCACGCCCCGCCCGCCGCCGCTGCGCATCAGGTGGTAGGCGCCCACCTGCGGCGCGAGCCGGCCCGCCACCTCCGACATGGGCGCGAGCAGCGGCAGCGCCCCGCCCGTCGTCTGCACGGTCTCGTACGCCACCCCGGTGACGCCGGAGTCGAGCATCGCCGTGGTGCAGTCGTGCGAGGCCGCCAGATGCAGGTACGTGAACAGCACCTGCCCCTTGCGCATCCGGTGGTACTCCTCGGCCACCGGCTCCTTCACCTTGAGCACGAGGTCACCCTCGTCCCAGACCTCGTCCGCCGTGTCGAGGATCACGGCCCCCGCGGCCTTGAAGTACATGTCCGGGATGGCGGAGCCGACGCCCGCCTCCCGCTCGACGAAGACCTGATGGCCGTTGCGCACCAGCTCGTGGACGCCCGCCGGGGTGAGCGCCACGCGGTACTCGTTGTCCTTGACCTCGCGGGGAACGCCGACCTTCATGACCCCACCCTCGTTTCGTCAGCCGGGCTGAATCGCTACCATTCACTCCTTATTCCTCCATTTCTCCGCTTCTCTCAGGACGGCGTGGAGGAATATCCGGTTGATTACCTTGGTGCCGCTCCTCCTCGATAGGCTCACCGGCAGCCCGTACGTCAGGATGGGGTCGTCGAGGATGGACAAGCCGGAGGAGCCGCCACCAGCGGCCCCGGAGGAGCCACAGGCCAGCAGGCTCACCACCATCGTGTTGATCGTCTCGCTCGTCCTCGTGGTGGTGATCGCGGGCGTGCTCGGCACCGTGGCCGTCCTCATGACGAGGAGCCCCGACGCGCCGCTGCTCGGCGGCGTGCCGCCCCAGCGCCTGCCGACGCCCATCCACTTCGCCCCGATCCGCGAGCAGAAGCCCGCGCCGTGCCCCGGCGCGGAGGCCGCGCTCGACGAGCGGCAGACCACGTGCTACCTGCTGGAGGACGGCGTCACGGTCGAGGCCGTGCAGCGGATCGAGCCGGTGCGGGAGAAGGACGGCACATACTCCGTGCGCGTGGCGATCGCCCCGAAGTACAAGGAGAAGGTGGTCGCGCTCATCGACGAGATGGTGCCCGACCAGCGGCAGATCGCCGTCGTGCTGGTGCCCCGGACCGTCGTGGCCGCGCCCGTCGTCACCCAGAGCATGGACGGTGACAGCCTGAGCATCGCGGGTTTCACCAAGGAGGAGGCCGAGGCCCTGGCCACCCGCCTGCTCGGCAGCCCGCCCGCGACGGGCCAGCCCTCACCGGGTCAGCCGGGCACGGGCCAGCCGGGCACCGGCCAGCCCGGGACGGATCAGCCGGGGACAGGGCAGCAGCCGGGGACCGGAGAGCAGCCGGGCACCGGCCAGCAGACGGGGACGGGCCAGCCGCTGCCCGGCGCCACGAACCCGGTCACCCAGGGCACCTCCGGCACCGGACACACCGACACCACGGGCACCCAGACCACGGGCACTCAAACCACGGGCACTCAAACCACGGGTACCCAGACCGGCCGCCGCGCTCCCGACCGCAGGTACACCAGTTGCAAAGAGGCGGTGGCCGCCGGCCGCGGCCCGTACACCAAGGGCACGCACGAGGAGTACTCCTGGTACGTCGACGTGGACGGCAACGGCGTGGCCTGCAACCCGGGCGACATCCGCTAGGCCGCCCACCCCCGCAGGGCCTCGATCGCGTAGTACGCCAGGAAGATCACCGACACCACCCACAGCAGCCACGGGATCTCCGCGAACTTCCCGCGCGCCGCCTTGATCAGCGTGTACGAGATCACCCCCGCGCCCACCCCGTTCGTGATCGAGTACGTGAACGGCATCAGCGCGATCGTCAGGAACGCCGGGATGGCCATCTCCAGGTCGTCCCACGGCACGTTCTTGCTCTGCATCATCATCAGCGCCCCGACCAGCACCAGCGCCGGGGCCGCCGCCGCCGCGGGCACCACCCCGGCCAGCGGCGTGAACAGCAGCGTCAGCCCCATCAGCGCCCCGGTCACGACGGCGGCCAGGCCGGTCCGCGCGCCCTCTCCCACGCCGGCCGCCGACTCGACGAACACCGTGTTGGCCGACGAGCTCGTCGCCCCGCCGATCACGCCGGCGATCCCGTCCACCGTGAGGATCCGCCCGAGCCTCGGCACCCGCCCCTGCTCGTCCACCATCCCGGCCTCGTCGCTCACGCCGATGATCGTGCCCATCGCGTCGAAGAACCCCGACAGCACCAGCGTGAACAGCACCACGGCCGCCGTCAGCACCCCCGCGCGGGCGAAGCCGCCGAACACGTCCACCTGCCCGACCAGCCCGAAGTCGGGCGGCGCGACCAGCCTCTCCGGCACGCGCGGCTGCACCACGCCCCACGAGCGGGGCTCCACCCGGGCCACCGCGTCCACGATCACCGCCAGGACCGCGGTGACGACGATGCTGATGAGGATCGCCGCCGGCATCCTGCGGACGTACAGGACGATCATCAGCAGCAGCCCGAAGGAGAACAGCGTGACCGGCCACCCCGTCAGGTGACCGGTCGAGCCGAGCTGCACCGGCGTCCCCGAGCCCGCCGTCACGAAGCCCGCGTCCACCAGCCCGATCAGCGCGATGAACATCCCGATCCCCACGCTGATCGCGTGCTTGAGCGCGAGCGGGATGGCGTTCATGATGAGCGCGCGCAGGCCCGTGACCGCCATCACGATGATGATCACGCCTTCGAGCACCACCAGGCCCATGGCCTGCGCCCACGTCATGTACGGCGCGGCCTGGTAGGCCACGACCGCGTTCAGCCCGAGCCCGGCGGCCAGGCCGAACGGGGCGTTGCCGACGAAGGCCATCAGCAGCGTGCTGAGGGCCGACGCCAGCGCGGTGGCCGTGGTGAGCTGCACGATCGTCAGCTTCGCGCCGGTCACGTCATGGGCGCCGGCGAGGATGATGGGGTTGAGCAGGACGATGTACGCCATCGCCATGAACGTCGTGAGACCGCCGCGCACCTCACGCCCGACGGTCGTCTCCCGTCCCGTCAGCTCGAACACCCTGTCGAGCACGGACATCCCCCTTCGCCGTGAGGGGGACTGCCGGTGCCCTTACCCGGCGAAAGAGCCGATCATGCCTGCTCGTGCCGGCCGCCGCCCACCAGGGCGACGAACTCCTCCAGCCCGATCCGGCCGTCGCCGTCGCTGTCGGCCGCGGCGATGAACGCCTCGACCTCCTCGTCGGTCACGCCCTGACCGCCCAGCGCCTGGTTGACCTGCCGGATCTCGGCCGCGGTCAGCAGTCCGTCGCCGTCGCTGTCGAACCGCTCGAACTCCGCCTTGGCCGCTTCACGCGCGTCCGCCATCGGATACCCTCCCCGTCGTCGGCCCCCTGACCCCGGCGGGAGTCGCCTCGCCGCCGGTGGGGGCCTGTCGTCAGACCGCGTCGTCGGACCGGTCCCAGAACAAGGCGATATCTTCGGGTCTGATCGGAACACGCGTCAACTTTCGCCCCGTCGCCGCGCGCACCGCCGCGGCGACGGCGGGCGTGGACGACAGCGTCGGAGGCTCGCCCGCGCCGCGCAGCCCGTACGGCGCCGCCGGGTCCGGGTTCTCCAGCACGCGCAGCCGCATGGGCGGCATGTCCAGGATCGTGGGGATGAGGTAGTCGGTGAACGACGGGTTCAGCACCCGGCCGTCGCGCACCTGGATCTCCTCCATCAGCGCCAGCCCGAGCCCCTGCGCGGAGCCGCCGTGGATCTGGCCCTCCAGCGCCTGCGGGTTGAGGACGCGGCCCACGTCCTGCACGGCCGCCAGCTCGACCACCTTGACCAGGCCCAGCTCCACGTCCACGTCCACGACGGCCCGGTGGACGCACAGCGCGAGCTGCGTGTGCGAGTCGCCCTGTCCCGTCTCCGGGTGCATCGGGTACGTCGGCCGGTGCCGGTACTCGCGGGTCTCCTCGATGGGGCCGAACTTCTCCAGCGCCTCCCGCGCGGGCAGCCCCTCGAACCGGGCGCGCACGGCCTCGCACGCGGCCTTGACCGCGCCGCCCGTCACGTACGACTGGCGGGAGGCCGACGACGAGCCGGCCGAGCCGACCGTGGTGTCGGCCGTCGCCACGGTCACGTGCTCGACGCCCAGCTCGGTCCGCGCGATCTGGGACTGGATCGTCACCAGTCCCTGGCCGACCTCGGCGGCGGCGGTGTGCACGGTCACGTGCGGCTCCCCGCCGACCAGCTCGGCCCGCACCCGGGCCGTCGAGTAGTCGTCGAAGCCCTCGGAGAAGCAGATGTTCTTGATGCCGACGCCGTAGCCGATGCCTCGCCGTACCGACTCGCCGTGGGTGGTCTGGGAGACGCCGCCCGGCAGCATCCGCAGGTCGGAACCGGAGCGCTCCGGTGGGAGGGGCTCGGGGAGGGGCCCGGGGAGGGGCATCGCCTCCAGCTCGCGCAGCATCTCGGCCAGCGGCGCCGGCGAGTCGATCACCTGCCCGGTGATGAGCGAGGACCCCTGGGAGACCGCGTTGCGCACCCGGATCTCCACCGGCGACAGGCCGCACGCCTCGGCCAGCCGGTCCATCTGCGACTCGTACGCGTAACACGCCTGCACCGCGCCGAACCCGCGCATCGCTCCGCACGGCGGGTTGTTGGTGTAGACGCCCGTCGCGTCCACCCGCACGTTCGGCACCTCGTACGGCCCGGCGCCCAGCGAGGCGGCGTTGCCCACGACGGCGGGGGAGGAGGAGCAGTAGGCGCCCCCGTCGAGCAGGATGTCGGCCTTGACGTAGACCAGGCGGCCGTCGCGGGTGGCGCCGTGCTCGTAGCGCAGGCGCGCGGGATGCCGGTGGACGTGGCCGAAGAACGACTCCTCCCGCCCGTACACGATCTTGACGGGCCGGTCCAGCCGCAGCGCCAGCATGCAGGCGTGGACCTGCATCGACAGGTCCTCGCGGGCCCCGAACGCGCCGCCCACCCCCGACAGCGTCAGCCGCACCTTCTCCGGCGGCAGCCCGAGGCAGGGCGCGAGCTGGTCGCGGTCCACGTGCAGCCACTGGGTGGCGATGTAGAGGTCGACGCCCCCGTCCTCGGCCGGCACCGCCAGCCCCGACTCCGGGCCCAGGAACGCCTGGTCCTGCATGCCGACCTCGTACTCGCCGGTCACCACGACCTCGGCCTCGAAGGTGTCGCCCACCCGCACCGGCTGGTGTCGTACGACGTCGCGGGACTCGCGCGGGTCCGTCACCGCGGGCCGCACCTCGTAGTCGACCACGATCGCCGCCGCGGCCCGCCGGGCGGTCTCCGGATGGTCGGCCGCCACCAGCGCCACCGGCTCACCCTGGTAGCGCACCTGGTCGACGGCCAGCACCGGCTGGTCCTTGACGTCGAGGCCGTAGAACTTCTCGCCCGGCACGTCCTCGTGGGTGAGCGCGGCCAGCACGCCCGGCATCGCCAGCGCCGGGCCCACGTCGATCGACCGGATCCACGCCGACGGGTGCGGGCTGCGCAGCGTCACGCCCCACACCATGCCGTCGATCCACAGGTCGGAGGCGTAGGCGAACTCGCCCGTCACCTTCAGCGTCGCGTCGGGACGCGGAGCGCTGGCGCCGACGCCCCAGGTCCGGGGGCCGGCCCGGGTCCCGGCTCGCGTCTCCGTCTCGGTCATCCTTCGAGTAGAGCACCGCCGCCGCGGCTCCTCCAATGCGCGGCGAGTGAAATCCCGGTCCGCATGCCACGGTGCGGACTTGTATATTCCTCCAAGTGCGCATCGGTGAGCTGCTGGCGGCGGAGGAGCTGCGGCTCCGGCTGCTCACCGGCGACCCCGGCGTCGAGTTCCGCGGCGTGCACATCACCGACCTGCCCGCGCCGGGCCGCTACCTGTCGGGCGGCGAGCTGGTGCTGACCGGGCTCATGTGGCGGCGCGGCCCCGCCGACTCGGCGCGGTTCGTCGCGGCGCTGGTGGCGGCCGGGGCGGCGGCCCTCGGCGCGGGCCTGGCCCGGCTCGGCCACGTCCCCGACGACGTGGTGGCCGCCTGCGCCGCCGCCGGCCTGCCGCTGCTGGAGGTGCCCACCGAGGTGTCGTTCGGCGCGCTCGCCGAGCTGGCCGTGCCCCGCCCGCCCGGCGACCCGCGCGACCCCCGGGGCGCCCGCGACATCCGCGACGCCCGCGACGCGCTCGGCCGTCACCGCCGCCTCGTCGCCGCCGTCGCCGAGGGCGCGGGCCTGACCGAGCTGTTCGCGCTCACGGCCGCCGAGCTGGGCGTCACCGGAGCCGTCGTGTCAGCCTCCGGCGAGGTGATCGCCGGCGAGGCGGACGACCCCGTACGGCTGGCCCGCGCCTACCTCACCGCGCCCGCACTGCCCTGCCGGTCCGGCGGGCACACCCTCTTCGGTGTGGGCCGCGGCCACCGCGCGGCCGGCTGGCTCCTCGCCTGCGAGGGCGACCTGATGGACCGGGCCGATCTGGGCCGCGAGCTGGCCGCCTGCGTGACCCTCGAACGCAACCGGATGGAGGAGGGCCGCCGGGTCGAGCGGCGGCTGGCCGAGCAGCTCGTCATGGCCGCCCTCACCGAGCCCGACCCGGCCGGCCTGGCCGCCCGGCTGCGCACCTGCGGCATCGGCCCCGACGAGCCGTACGTGGTGGCGAGCGCCGCCCTGCCCGGACACGGCCCGCCGGGAAGCGCGGCCACGCGCGGCCCCGACGCGGCGACGCTCGGCGGGCGGGCGCTGGAGGAGCTGCTCGGCCGCGAGGTGGTGGCCGCGGCCGGCGCCGACGGCGCGGTGGCGGTGGTGCCGCTGGGCGGCGCGAGCGCCGGCGAGCTGGCCGAGCGGCTGCGGCGGGGCGCCGAGGTGCTGGCCGCGCTGCCGGGCGGGCGGCTGCGCGTCGGGCTCAGCGGCGCGCTGACCGGGGCGGCGGCCCTGCGCGGCGGCATCGAGGAGGCCGCGCACGCCAGGCGGCTGGCGGAGGCCCGCTCGGGCGGGGTGGTGACCAGCGACGAGATCTACACGCACGCGCTGCTGCTGGCCACGGTGCCGGGCGACGTGCGGCGCTCGTTCGCCGACCGGTTGCTGGGGCCGCTGATCGCCTATGACCGGCGGCACCAGTCGGACCTGGTGCGGACGCTCGGCACGTTCCTGGACTGCGCGGGCTCGTGGAACGCCTGCGGAGAGAGGCTGCACGTGCACGTCAACACGGTGCGTTACCGGATCGGGCGGGTGGAGGAGCTCACCGGCCGTGACCTGTCGTCGATGGCCGACCGGGTCGACTTCTTCCTGGCGCTACGGGCCGGGTGATGAGGCGGCGCCGTGCCGGAGGCGCCTGATGGGGGGGACATACCTGCCGATGCCGCCGTGCGGAAGGCGGCACCGGCCATGCCCACACCGTGGTGCGGCTCCGGCACCGATTCAGCGTTTGCTGCGGTCAGCAGCACATAGGAATGTCAAACTTCGCCATGATTTGGTCCGACTGGGATGGAGACGAGTCGGCTGTCGCGGCCGTAGCATTGCCTGCGACGGCCACACCTGCCGTCAACAACGCAACGAGTACGGACAGGGCAATGCGCGTGCGCATGGGGGTTCTCCCTCGCCTATGGGTTGCTCGGACATCATCCTCTCAGGGAGCGGGACCTGTGACCACATCTGACCTGATCGGACTCCGTATCAAGACGGTGAGGCGGCAGCGGGGTCTGTCCCAGGCGCAGCTCGCGCATCCGGAGTTGTCGGACAGCTACGTCTCCCTGATCGAGAGTGGCAAGCGTACTCCGACGCCTGCCGTCCTGGAGCTCCTGGCCCAGAAACTGGACTGTTCGCTGTCCTATCTCCTCAACGGCGTGACCGCCGAGCAGATGGAGGACATCGAGCTCGCGCTCGGCTACGCGAGGATGGCTCTCGAGAACGGTGAGGTGCGGGAGGCCCGCACCCGTTTCGCCGAGCTGCTGGCCAACCACAACCTCGCAGGTCTCACGGGACTGCGTCAAGACACCCAGTTCGGGCTGGCGCTGGCGCTGGAGGCGTGCGGAGAGCTGGAGGAGGCGATCTCCATGCTCGGCCGGCTGCAGGACGAGGACGTCAGCCCCGACCGGCGGATCGAGATCGCGGTCGCCCTGTGCCGCGTCTACCGGCAGAGCGACCGGCTCAGCGAGGCGATCAAGGTCGGGGAGGCCGTCCTCGGCGGCCCGGCCCGCCCGGCCTGGACCGACGGCATGGTGGAGCTCGGCGCCACGCTGCTGTCGGCCTACTTCTACAGCGGCGACCTGCTGCGCGCCCGCCAGTTCGCCGCCGAGCTGCTCAACGCCGCCGACATGCTGGGCACGCCCAGGGCGGTCATCGCCGCCAACTGGAACGCCGCGGTCGTGGCCGAGAGCTCCGGCCACGGTGAGGAGTCCCTGGCCTTCCTGGAGCGGGCCCTGGCCATCCAGTCGGAGACCGGCCAGCCGCGCAGCCTCGCCCGCACCCGCGTCGCCTACGCGGCCCTGAAGCTGCGCGTCCACCCGGAGGCCCTCGACGAGGTCCGCGCCATGCTGCTGCGGGCCGAGGACGAGCTCGCGCAGACCTCCGCGAGCACGCTCGACCGGGCCAACGCCCAGGTCGAGCTGGCCCGCGCCGAGGTCATGGCGGGCAACTACGAGCAGGCCGTCCGGCACGGCAGCTCCGGGCAGGAGCTGATGCCGACGACCGCGGGGGCGCAGGAGGCCGAGGCGCACCTGCTGCTGAGCCGCGCCTACGGCGGGCTCGGTCGCGTCTCCGACGCCGAGCGCGAGCTCAACGCGGTGCGCGACTGGCTCACGCCGCTGCCCGACTCCCGTCGCGTCGCCGGCACCTGGTACGCCGCGGCGGAGACCATGGAGCTGCTGGGCGACGCCGACGGCAGCGTCGAGGCCTACCGGCGAGCGCTCGCCTGCGCGGGGCTGTAACCGAGGTAGGGACCGGGCGGTGGCGTCGGTAGCCTGGAGATGCCATGAAGAGACCTCTGATCGCGGCAGTCACCGCGTTCCTCGCCGCCCTGTTCCTGCTCGGCACCGCCGGGCCCGCCCTGGCGCACGACTCGCTCAAGAGCAGCGACCCGGCCAAGGGCTCCACGGTCAAGACCGTCGAGCAGGTGAAGCTGGTGTTCAGCGCCAGGGTGCGGATGCCGTTCGTGATCGTCCGCGGAGCCGACGGCGCCCAGCACCAGGCGGGGGCGGCCGAAGCCGACGGGCCGGCGGTCATCCAGCGGCTCAAGGAGACGCTGGCCGACGGCGCCTACACCATCGCCTACCGCGTCGTCTCCTCCGACGGCCACCCCATCGAGGGCGAGATCCCGTTCACCGTGAAGGGCGCTCCCAAGCCTGAGGCGCAGGCGTCCGAGACGGCGGCGGCCCAGCCGGTCGCCACGCCGTCGCAGCCGCCCTCCGCGGCCCCCGCCTCCTCCGCCCCCGCCGCGGCGGCGACGGCGCAGGCCGCGCAGGGCGCCTCCTCGGCCACGTTCCCCGTCTGGCTGCTGGTCGTCGTCGGCGCGCTCGCCGGGATCGGCGTCGGCTTCCTCATCAGCATGCGCAAGAAGCGGCCGTGACGAGGGCCGCGCGGCTCGCGCTCGCGTCGGCGGCAGCGGCGGTCGCCGCCCTGGTGATCGCCATGATCGTCGGAGGCGCGGCGTTCCCCCGGATCATCGCCGGCCTGCCCGACGCCGGCGTGCTCACCCGCTGGGGGTTGCCGCTGGCCAAGCTGGCGATGGACGCCGCCGGAGTCCTCACCGTGGGCCTGCTCCTGGCGGCCACCGCGCTGCTGCCCAACGACAAGGGCATGCTCGGCACGACCGCCACCGGCTACGTCCGGGCCTCCTCCTGGGCCGCTCTGACCTGGGCCGGCAGCGCCTTCCTCACCCTGGTCTTCGAGGTCTCCGACTCCTGGGGGCAGCCCGTCCTCCAGGCCGTCACCACCGGCAACTACCTCAGCTCCTACGCCACCCAGACCAGCCAGGGCATCGCGCTGACGCTGGTCATCCTGTTCGCGGTGGCCATCTCGCTGTTCTCCCGGGGCGCCATCACCGCCGGCTCCGCGGCCGGGTTGCTGGCGTTCGCCCTGGTCACGCTGCTGCCGCCGGCCCTCACCGGGCACGCCTCCTCCTCGCCCAACCACAACCTGGCCACCTCCGCCCTGTCGCTGCACCTGCTGGTGCTCGCGCTGTGGGTCGGCGGCCTCGTCGTCCTCGCCGTGCACGCCGCCCGCCGCGAGCCGCGGCTCGACATCGCCGCCGCCCGCTTCTCCCGGATGGCCCTGTGGTGCTACATCGGCGTGGGCGTGTCCGGAGTGTTCAGCGTCGTCGCCCGGCTCTCCGACGTCTCCGACCTGTGGACGTCGTCGTACGGTGTGCTGGTCGTGGCGAAGATCGTCGCGTTCGTGCTGCTCGGCTACGCCGGCTGGTGGCACCGGGAGCGCACCGTCTCCGCCCTGCAGGGCGGCCGGCCCGGCGCCTTCACCCGGCTGGCGGCCGGCGAGGCGCTGCTCATGGCGGCCACCGTCGGCCTGGCCGTCGCGCTGTCGCGCACCCGCCCGCCGGAGGTCAGCCTCCCCGCCGACCGGGCCTTCGAGCTGCTCGGCTTCCCGATGCCGCCGCCGATCTCGCCGGCCAACCTGGCCACGCTGTGGTGGTTCGACCTGTTCTTCGCGCTCGTGGCCGCCGTCCTGGCCGGCCTGTACGCGGCCGGGGTGATCCGGCTCCTGCGGCGGGGCGACGCCTGGCCGTGGGGCCGCACCGCCTCCTGGTTCGTGGGGGTGGCGATCCTCGTCATCGCCACGCAGAGCGGCCTGGCCCGCTACGCCAAGATCATGTTCGACGTGCACATGATCGAGCACATGATCCTGGCCATGATCGTGCCGATCTTCCTCGTGCTGGGCGCCCCGGTCACGCTCGCCCTGCGCGCGCTCAAGCCGGCCGCCCGGCGCGGCGACCGCGGACCGCGCGAGTGGCTGACCACGATCCTGCACAGCCGCTTCGTGAAGGTGGTCGGCCACCCGGGCATCGCCACCGCCCTGTTCATCGTCTCGACGTACGCGCTGTACTTCACGCCGCTGTTCGCCTCGGCCATGGAGGAGCACCTCGGGCACATCACGATGACCCTGCACTTCCTGCTCAGCGGGTCGCTGTTCTTCTGGGTCATCATCGGCGTCGACCCGGCTCCGCACCGCCTGCCGTACGTCGGCAAGCTGCTGACGCTGTTCGTCACGATGCCGTTCCACGCGTTCTTCGGCGTCGCGCTCATGATGACCGGCACGGTCATCGCCTCCGACTGGTACGAGCAGCTCGGCCGCACCTGGGGCGGTCCGCTCATCGACGAGCAGCGTGACGGCGGCGCGATCGCCTGGGGCTTCGGCGAGATCCCCACCCTCATCGTGCTGCTGGCCATCGCCGTGCAGTGGTACGGCGACGAGGACCGCAAGGCGCGCCGCGGCGACCGGCGGGCCGACCGCGGCGCGCGCGACCCGGAGCTCGACGCCTACAACGCCTACCTGGCCCGGCTCGACCGCGCCGACAAGGCGGACAAGGCCGACCAGCCCGACTGACCACGTGGACGCGTAGCCGTACGGGCAGGGGGATCTATCCTCCCGCCGTACGCCTCCCACCCGCCGGGTAGCCTTGCCGTACGGGGAGATGGGCATCACCTTCCCGCAGGGATGTGCGAGACCTTGAGGGGGGTCGCGCATCCGGCGCGTGACGCCGGTGTGGGGTCCGGCCAGGAGTCCGGGATGCCCAGGAAGGCGAGCAGAGGTGGAAGAAACGCGCATGCGTGAGGGGCGGGGCCTCGCCGAGACCCTTGAGAGCCAGTTGACGCAGTGGTCGGAGCGCACCGGCATCCGCGTGGAGATCTGGGCCCTGCCCGCCGCCGACGTGCCCGCCCCCGTCGCCCAGGCCGTTCTGGAGGCGCTGCGTGAGGCGCTGGCCAACGTGGAGCGGCATAGCGGCGCGAGCGTCGTGTCGGTGGCCGTCACCGCGGGCACCGGTGGCCTGCGCATGACCGTGAGCGACCACGGCCGCGGCTTCCCGCAGGACAAGGCGGGACGCGGCATCGCCCGGATGCGGGCCGCCTTCGCCGGGGTCGGCGGCAACCTGTCGGTCAGCAGTGTGAAGGGCGAGGGCACCACCGTCACCGCGGCGGTGCCCCGGCGCTGACCCCGGCCGCTACTGGCCGCTACTGACCGTTCGGCAGCGGCTCGGCGAACGCCCAGTGCTCGATGAGCCGGCCGTCACGCACCCGGACCATGTCCATTCCTTGGATCTCGAAGCGTTCGCCGGTCGGGGCCTGGCCGAAGAAATCCCCGGTCTGGGTGCCGCGGATCGTATAGCGGTTGGCGACCCATTCGCCGTTCTCCACGCTGTGCTCGGTGGTCACCTCCATGTCGGGGCAGCCTGCCCGCATGTGCTCCCACTTGCGTCGCCAGTCCTCTCGGCTGACCCGCCTGCCCTGGTCGAGTGAGTCGGGTGCGATATAGCGCAGGCTTGTGGCGAGGTCGTTGGCCTCGCGGGCCACGATGATCGCCCTCACTACGGCTGCCGGTCCCACGGTCATCCGCTCTCCTCCCAAAATGGGGAACAGTCCCCGTTTCTTTGCACAGGAAGATACGGGGATCAGTCCCCGGTTAGCAACTAGTATGTGAGGATGGCTTCTCGACCTCCGCGCCGGGCGGACGCGCAGCGTAACTATGAGCGGCTGCTGGTGGCCGCCGAGACCGTGCTCAACACGCACGGAGCAGGCGCCTCGCTCGACGACGTCGCCAAGGCCGCCGGGGTTGGGAACGCCACTCTGTACCGGCACTTCGCGACGAGGGAGAGGCTGATCGAGGCCGTCTACGACCAGCGGATCCGGATGCTGTGTGACGCCGCCGGAAAGCAGGCGGCGTCGCAGGAGCCCGGCGAGGCGCTGGTCGGCTGGCTACGTGAGGTGGTCGTCCACGTCACCGAAAGCCGGGTGCTCGGCGAGGCGTTCATGGCCGCCTACGAGGGGCCGGCCGGCGTCGAGCCGCCGCAGATCGCGGCCTGGCACCGGGCCGTGCATGAGGCCGCCGCCCCCCTGCTGGCCGCGGCCCAGGACACCGGAGCCATACGGCCCGATCTCGGCGTGGTGGAGATGGTGGCACTCACCACCGCCGTGGCCCGCGCCGGAAACCCGGCACAGGCGGGTGCGTTCCTCGACCTCCTGCTGGAGGGAATCATCCCGCGGCGGGCGGGAACGCCTGCCACCACCAGCGGCGACGCACCGCACCGGAACGGTGGTCACGATCCACCGCTGGAGCTCTAGGGGGTGGTGAGGATCTCGCTGCCCGTCTCGGTCACCACGATCGTGTGCTCGAACTGGGCCGTGCGCTTGCGGTCCCTGGTCACCGCCGTCCACCCGTCAGGCCAGATGTCGTACTCGATCGTGCCCAGCGTCAGCATCGGCTCGATCGTGAACGTCATGCCCGGCACCAGCTCCACCCGCAGCGACGGGTCGTCGTAGTGCGGCACCACCAGCCCCGAGTGGAACGTCGTGCCGATGCCGTGACCCGTGAAGTCGCGCACCACGCCGTAGCCGAACCGCTTGGCGTACGCCTCGATGACCCGGCCCACCACGTTGAGCTGCCGGCCCGGGGCGACGGCCTTGATGGCCCGCATCGTCGCCTCGCGGGTGCGCTCCACCAGCAGCCGCGACTCCTCGTCGACCTCGCCCACCAGGTACGTGGCGTCGGTGTCGCCGTGGACGCCGCCGATGAAGGCGGTGATGTCGACGTTGACGATGTCGCCCTCGCGCAGCACGGTGTCGTCGGGGATGCCGTGGCAGATGACCTCGTTGATCGACGTGCACAGCGACTTGGGGTAGCCCTTGTAGCCGAGCGTGCTCGGATAGGCGTCGTGGTCCAGCAGGAACTCGTGCCCGATCCGGTCGAGCTCGTCGGTGGTGACCCCCGGCCGCACGTTTCTGCCGACCTCTTCGAGGGCCTGCGCGGCGATCCGGCCCGCCACGCGCATGCGCTCGATCATCTCGGGGGTCTTGACGTCGGCCTCGCCGGTCTTGGGGCGCTTCTTTCCGACGTACTCCGGCCGCTCGATGTGGGCGGGGACCTTTCGCATGGGCGAGACTCGCCCTGGCTGGAGCAGTGTCGTCATGAAAGACGAGTCTACGGGGCAGAATAGCCCTCGTGAGCGATGGCCAGTGGTGGTTCTGCCTCAAGCACATGCGGGTCGAGCCGGAGAACGGCTGCCCCAACAAGGACCGGATGGGTCCCTACGCGAGCGAGCAGGAGGCCGCCGGCGCCCTGCAGCGCGCGGCGGACCGTAACAAGGCATGGGAAGAGGCCGACCAGGACGACGACTGAGCCGGCCGGCCCTCCTCCCTCAGGGGACGACCGCGTAGGCCCGTACGGGGAAGGTGCCCATGCCCGCCACCATCGGTGGCGCGGCGTGGAACCTGAAACCCTCGTCGGGCAGCGCTTCCAGGCCCGTGAGGTGCTCCACGAGCGGTGTCCCGGCCGCGAGCAGGATCGTGTGCGCGGGTCGCTCGCCGCGCGGCGGGGTGTCGTCGATGTTGAGCGAGTCGATGCCGACGAGCGCCGCGCCCCGCTCGGCGAGCAGCCGCGCCGACTCCGGGGCGAGGTACGGGTGCCCGTGGAGGTAGGCGTCCGTGCCGAAGTGGCGGTCCCAGCCAGTGTGGATGAGCACGGCCCGGCCCCGCACGTCGAGGTCCGGGTCGACGGTGATCTCCCGGCTGCCGGTGCCGCGTGCCCGGACCACGATCCCGGGCAGGTCGGCCAGGCTGCTCAGCGGCACCTGGGACAGGTCGGGGCCGCCGGCGTAGCGGTGGTGGGGCGTGTCGAGGTAGGTGCCGGTGTTGGCGGCCAGGGTGATCGTCCCGATGTGGAACTCGGTGCCCGGGGCGTACACCTCGCGTGACGCCTCCCGGCTCAGGTGCGTGCCGAGCACCGGGCCCGGCACCCCCGGGTAGGTGACCATGCCCTCGACGATGCGGTGGCTCAACTCGACGATCACGCCGCCGCCCCGATCCGGACGAGCCTGACCAGCGCGACCGCGCCGATCACGGCCCAGACGAGGTTGAGGCCGGCCGAGGGCCAGGCGTCGTTGCGGGCGCTGTTGGCCATCAGCGCGAGCGAGCCGGTGAGGTTGACGACCTGGTACGCGGCGCCGCCGGCGGGCATGCGGCCGGCGGAGACCAGGCCGTACCCGAGCAGGAGGAGGCCCGCGCCGAGCCAGCCGGCCACCTCGAACAGGAAATCCATGCACCTATTGTCTGAATCAATTGCCATAAAGTGCAATTAAAGGTATCTACAGCGCCAAGTAAGCTCTCCTGTATGGACATCGACCCCCGGCGCCTCCGTGTCCTGCACGAGGTGGCCCGCCGCGGCGGGGTCATGCGTGCCGCCGAGGCCCTGTTCCTGACGCCCTCCGCGGTCTCCCAGCAGCTCGCCCAGCTCGAACGCGAGGTGGGCCTGGCCCTCATCGACCGCTCCCAGCGGCGCGTGTCGCTCACCCCGGCCGGCCGGGTGCTCGCCGGCTACGCCGAGCGCGTCGAGGACGAGCTGGCCGAGGCCCGGCGGGAGCTGACGCGGTTCACCGAGCGGCTGGCGGGGCCCGTGCGCATCTCCGCGTTCCCCACGGTGATCAAGCACATGCTGGTGCCCGCCCTGCGCGACCTGGCGGCCCGCCATCCGCGCATCACGCCGATCATCCACGAGGTGTACGGCCAGCCCGCCCTCCAGGAGCTGCGGCTGGGCGCCGTGGACGTCCTCATCACCGAGCGGGACATGAGCCTGCCCGTGCTGTCGCAGCCGTCACTGGCCACCCGCGCCCTCTACGTCGACGAGTACCGCATCGTGGTGCCCCCCGGCTGGACCAGCCCGCCGCGCTCCATGGCGGACCTGGCGGACGTGCCGTGGGTGGCCGGCGAACCGGACCAGGCGTGCGGCCAGGCGCTGGACCGGCTCGCCGGGCTGCACGGCTTCGAGCCGCGCAAGGTCCACGTCATCACGGAGTTCGGCCCGGCGCTGGCGCTGGTGGCGGCCGGGCACGGGGTGGCGATCGTGCCCACCCTGGCGCTGCTCGACGTGCCGGAGGGCGAGGTCCGGGTGAGCGAGCTGCGGGAGGTGGGGGCGCGGCGGCTCGACGCCGTGACCCGGGTCAGCCGCACGCGGTCGGGCGAGCCCGATCCGGTGCAGGCGGTGGTGATCGGGGCGATCGAGGACGCCACGGCCGCGCTGGAGGCGAGCCTGAAGGCCCACCTCCAGCCGGCCTGAGCCCGCCGCGTCCGTCAGGAGCGGTTACTTGTAGGTGATGTCGGACGCGGAGTAGATGCAGTTCGTGCCGTCGGCTCCGGACCCGATCTTGGTGGGCTCGCTGCCCTTGGGCACGCCCTTGTACTTGTCGCAGATGCTGGTGCTGGTGCCGTACACGGTGATCCTGCTGAACCGCGCGGTGTCGCCCCAGTTGGTGTTGATCCCGGCCAGGGCCGAGGTGCTGCGGGCGGTGACGCCGTTCATCACCACGTGGCGCTGGTAGGAGGTCGAGCAGTTCCCGCACGCCCGGTAGAGCTTGCCGGCGCTCTGGACCTGGAAGTTCCTGATGGTCACCGTGCCGGCTCCGTTGTGCTGGAAGACCTTGTCCGACGCCGACTTGGCGCCGCCGCCGTCGACCAGGTAGGTCGCCGAGGAGCTGGAGCTCAGGAACGTGGCGGCGTCCTCGCCGACGTCGTTCCACCACACGTTGCGGATGGTGCAGGAGCCCAGGCAGTGGATGCCGTCGCCGGCCGGGGCGTCGATGATGACGTTCTGGATCGTGCCGCCGTTCGCCACCTCGAACATCGGATCCTGGCTCTCGCTCTGGCCGCCGTCGCCGATGCCGTAGTAGCTCTTCATGCCGCCGTCGAAGAAGCTGCCGACGCTCTGCGTCGCGTTCATCTTGACGCTGCCCTGGGCGGTCGGCCACGGTCCGCTGCCGTCGCCGCCTCCGCTGGTCGGTGTGACCGTGGGGGTGACCGTCGGGGTGGGGTCGGGGGAGGAGCCGTCGGCCGGTCGCAGCGTCCACTGCTTGGTGGCCACGCTGTCGCAGGAGTTCTGCTGCAGGAGAGCGTCGGCCGCGGTGGAGTTGTCCTTGACGTTGAGGCACTTGCCGCCGTTGCCGTTGACCACCCGGTAGCCGGACCCGGACGTGGTGAGCTGCCACGTCTGTGAGGCCGCCCCGGTGCAACCCTCCTGCTGGACCGCCTTGCCCGCGCTGGTGGAGGCGTCGCGGACGCCCGCGCACTTGCCGCTGTGCCGCGCCTTGAGCTGGTAGCCCCCGCCCGAGGCGGTGACCGTGAAGACCTGCCCGGCGCCGCCGGCGCAGGTGCTCTGCACCAGCTGCACGCCGTCGCCGGTGCTCTGGCCGGGCACCGCGGCGCACAGCCCGCTGCCGGCGTTGACCAGTGTGTAGTCGCCGTTGGCCGGCGCCGCCGAGGCCGGTGTGACGGACACCGCCACCAGTCCTCCGGCGGCCAGGAGCCCCGCGGCCAGCCCGACCGCCAGTCTCATGCCGAACCGTTCCTTCTCACGCACGTCGAACTCCCATCGAAGATGAGTGCGGGCCCGCTCCGAGAGTTTCGGTAAGCGCTTTCCCTCGGTGCGGTCGAGTCAAGCACAGCCCGGTCGGGGTGGGAAGCGACGGCGGCCGGCCGCCCCCCGGCGGCAGCGACAGGCCCGTCGCCTTCCGGCGGGACCTGCGGGTCCTCCCAGGTCAGGGCGGGCAGCGGAGGGAGAGGGGTGAGACGCTGACGCCCTGAAAGTTTCAGCGGCGACGAACCCGTCAGTCGGTCACCCTGGGGCCGGTGACCTTCTCCAGCAGGCGGGCCAGGCGCTCGCGCAGCCCCGGGTTGCCGGGCAGCTCGCCGGCGGCGGCGCTCACCAGGTGCTGGGCGCCGTCGAAGGTGACCAGCCCCTCCGGCGGCACGGCGATCGCGTCGTGCGCGAGCCCCGCCACCTCCGGATGGGCGCCCTCCAGCGCGAGGATCGTCGCGCCGACACGGCGGGCGTCGTCCACCCGTTCGAGCAGCGGGACCGGGGCCTGCCCCTCCGCCACCACGAACAGCGTCTCGCCGCGGCCCGCCTGCCGCACGCGGTCGAGGCCGACCCGCAGGTGCTCGGGCGCGCCCGGCGGCGGCGACCAGCGGACGAGGGTGGGGGCGAGCTGCGGCAGGCCCGACAGCCGCGCCTCGTCGGCCAGGTGCGCCGTCAGGTGCCACGGCTCGTCCTCGGGTGTGCCCACCAGGAGCAGCCCGCCGGGGGAGCGGGTCGCCCGCAGCGCGAGGCCGAACTCGCGGGTGCGCTCCACCCATCCGGTCTCGGCGAGGAGCTCGCGGAGGAAGTCCACCGAACCAGAGTCCATCGCCCCATAGTGCATGACCGCCGCCGCCTCGTCGCCCCCGTCCGCCCGGTTCGCCGCTCTGCCAGCCTGACTTCAATGCCGTTTCGGTGTCATTTCGGGCCTTGACAGGTGGTTACCGCCGGGTAACGATCGGCTCGCGGCGCCGCCGTCCCGAACAGCGATCCCCCACGGAGAGGGCCGGCACATGACCTTACGTGTCCGCGTCAGCATGTCCATGATCGTGTTATTGATCGCATCACTCGTCGCCACGCCGGCCCACGCGGCCGCGCCCGGTGACGTGGTCTCCGCCGAGCCGACCACCGTCTACCTCCTGCCCGGGAAGCTTCTCGAGGTCCCAGTCGACGCGTGGCACCTGCTCTACCACTCCACCTCCGCCACCGGGCAGATCAACACGGTGTCCGGCACGCTCCTCGTCCCCAAGGCGGCGTACGCCCTGGGCAGGCGGCCCATCGTCGGCTACGCCACCGGCACCCACGGCCTCGGCGACCAGTGCGCCCCCTCCGTCAGCATGAGCCAGGGCCGTGAGGCCGAGCTGGCGCTGGTGAGCCTGTTCCTGCTCAAGGGATTCGCGGTGGCGATCACCGACTACGAGGGTCTCGGCACGCCGGGGCAGCACACGTACATGGTGGGGGTCTCCCAGGGCCACGCCGTGCTCGGCTCCGTCAGGGCGGCGACGCGGGTGCCCGGCGCGGGCCTGTCCGACCGCGCCCCGGTCGCCGTCATGGGCTACTCGCAGGGCGGCGCGTCCGCCGGCTGGGCGGCGCAGCTCCAGCCCTCGTACGCGCCCGACCTGCGGCTCAAGGGTGTGGCGGCCGGCGGCGTCCCGGCCGACCTGCGGGCGGTGGCCGCCCACCTGGACGGTGACGCGAACTTCGGCCTGGCCGCGGCGGCCGGGGTCGGCCTCGACGCCGCCTACCCCGAGCTGGACCTCGAAGCCGACCTCAACGACCGCGGCCGGGCGCTGCTGGGCGACGCGGCCGACGACTGCGTGGGCGACCTGGACAAGCTGGCCGGGCTGAGCTTCTCCGACCTGAGCCCGGTCGACCTGCTCGACCTGCCCAAGTGGCGGGTCCGCCTCAACGAGAACCGCCTCGGCGCGGTCGCGCCGAAGGCGCCGCTGTTCCTCTACCACGCCCGGGGCGACGAGATCATCCCGCAGGCCGTCGGCGCGACGCTGCGCTCCGAGTACTGCCGGGCCGGCGCCACCGTCCGCTGGACCTCGCTGCCCGCCGGTTCCCACGTCCTGGGGGCGGTCGAGGGCGGCCCGCTGGCGATCGAGTGGCTGGCGCTCCGGCTGATCGGCCTGCCCGCAACCGGCAACTGCTGACCACCCGCGACCTGCCAGGGCCCGCCCGTCCCACGGTGGATTCGAGAGGCCGTCGCAACACGGTGATCACTTCCTGGCGGCGGCCAGCATGGCGATGCACGTGGGTTTCCGTAGTCCCGAGTTGCGGGGGACTACGGAAACCCATAGCCGGACGCCAGCAGATCGCCAACATGGGTGACATGAGGCCAGTCGAGATGAGGGCGGTTCGGTAGTCTCGGCTGATGGCGAAGATCTTGGTCACGGGGATGTCTGGCACCGGCAAGTCCACGGCGTTAGAGATGCTGGCGGCCCGGGGTCATCGCGCCGTCGACACTGACACCGACCAGTGGAGCCACTGGGTGATCCTGTCGGACGGATCCACTGATTGGGTGTGGCGGGAGCCAGCTATCAAGCGCTCCCGCTGAGATCATGCTTGGCCGCATCGCGACACGCACCAACAACCCCTTCGGCAAGCGCCCTGAGGAACGTGAGGCCATCCTGCGCGACCTGGCCAACGTGGAGCCGCTGCTCAGGGCCACCTCCACTGTCGAGATTGACGCTTCTGCGCCGATCGACAAGGTCGTCCAACAGCTTGAGGAACTGGCGCAAACGACGCCGTGATCAAGGGTTGCAGGAACAGGCACTCCAGCCTCACCTGGCTTTGTTCGTGAGTTTGGGCGTCCCCACTCGGTGGGGGCGGAATACGTCCGTCGTCGGCCAGCGCACCGCTCACGCACGGTGACGGGTGTCGGAGGCGGGACGCGCCTTGTCTGCGGCAGATCCGCGTGGGTCAGAATGTGCCGATGACGATCTCCGCTGACGACTCCGGTCCGGTCCGGATTGTGACGGCCGTTCTTCGCGACGGCGATCGGGTGTTGCTGTGTCGTCGAAGCGCCGGACGCCGTTGGTATCCCGACGTGTGGGACCTGCCGGGCGGTCATGTTGAGGAGGGGGAGGATCCGAGAGAGAGCCTTGTCCGCGAGCTTCGGGAGGAGTTGGGAATCACGGCCGGAGCCGTCCAGCCCGCCGATGCATGAGATCCGGACCGCGACGTTCGACATGCAGATCTGGTTGGTCGACAAGTGGACCGGAACACCCGTCAACGCCGCGCCGGATGAGCACGACGCTGTGGCGTGGTTCGAGACGTCCGACCTGGACAGCCTGCGTCTCGCCCATGAGTCGTATCTCTCGATGCTCACCGCCGTGCTCGTCACGTGACGCCGCTCCGGAAGCCAGGGGTGCGCGCTCATCGGCGGATCCGCGCACTCGCACCCGGCTCGGTTCATGATTGATTGCACGGACGGTGAACGGGCTCCGGAGCTACCGCCGGCGCCACCGGCCGGGGTGTCCCAGTCGAGCGTCTTGCGAGGTCCGGGCGTTCAGCCGACGATCCGGCATGCCTCCTGGTTGCTCAAGCCCTGCTGCACGAGCCGCAAGTATGCCGCCCGTTCGCGGGAAAGCGCCTTGCGGCCCCGAGTGCGTTCCCGGTCCTCGGATCCCGAAGTCCATCGCATTCTCTCATCTGCGGTGTTGCGACGACCACTAGAAGAGAAGCACTCGGCGGCCGGGGCCTTTTCGTCCCGGGTGGGGCCGCGCGGGGCCGGTGCGGAGGGGCTGGCATGATCGAGGGTATGACTGACGTGAGCGGGCTTTCCATCGCGATCCTGGGTGGCACGGGCGACCAGGGCAAGGGCCTGGCGCGGCGCTTCGCGCTGGCGGGGCACGAGGTGCTGATCGGCTCCCGGAGCGCCGAGCGCGCCCAGGAGGCGGCCGCCTCCATCGGCCCGAACGTCCGGGGCGCGGCGAACGCGGACGTCGCCGCCGAGGCCGGCATCGTGATCGTGGCCGTGCCGTACGAGGGGCACCGGGCGTTGCTGGAGTCGCTGCGCGACGAGCTGGCCGGGAAGATCGTGGTCGACTGCGTGAACCCGCTCGGCTTCGACAAGCAGGGCGCCTACGCGCTGCCCGTCGAGGAGGGCAGCGCCGCGCAGCAGGCCGCCGCCGTCCTGCCGGACAGCCGCGTCGTGGCCGCCTTCCACCACGTGTCGGCCGTCGTGCTGCTGGACCCGGCCGTGGAGAAGGTGGACCTCGACGTGCTCGTCCTCGGCGACGACCGGGAGGCCACCGACCTGGTGCAGGCGCTCGCGGACGTGATCCCGGGCGTACGCGGCGTGTACGGCGGGCGGCTGCGCAACGCGCACCAGATCGAGGCGCTGACGGCCAACATCATCTCGGTCAACCGCCGCTACAAGGCCCACGCCGGAATCCGCATCACCGACGTCTGAGCCTTACCGGGGTGCCGGACTCCCCGGGCGTCACAGCCAGCCGGCGTCCTCCGCGATGCGGATGGCGTCGATCTTGTTGCGGGCGCCCGTCTTCGTGATGGCGCTGGTCAGGTAGTTGCGCACCGTTCCGGCCGACAGGTGGAGACGGGCGGAGATGTCCTCGGCCGAGGCCCCGCGGGCCGCCTCCCGCAGGACCGTCGCCTCCCGGGGCGTCAGCGGGCTCTCGCCGTACTGCAGGGCCGACGCCACCAGCTCCGGGTCCAGCACCCGCAGCCCGGCGGCCGTCCTGCGGACCGCGTCCGCGAGCCGCTCGCCCGGCGCGTCCTTCACCAGGAACGCCTGGATGCCCGCCTCCAGGGCCCGCCGCAGCTGGCCCGGCCGTCCCAGCGCCGTGAGTACGAGGATCCGGCACGAGGGCAGCTCGCCGCGGAGCGAGGCGGCGGCGGTGATGCCGTCGAGGACGGGCAGGTCGATGTCCACGATCGCCACGTCGGGGCGGTGCCGGAGCGCCACCGGGACGATCTCGTCGCCCCTCGTCACCTCGGCCACCACCTCGATGTCCGGCTCCAGGCGCAGCAGGGCGGTGAGGGCGGCGCGGATCATGTGCATGTCCTCGGCCAGCATCACCCGGATCACGCCGGGCCCGCTCACGCCGGGCCCGCTCACGCCGTCCCTCGCACTGCCGCCCCCTCGCGGGTGCCGGTTTCTCACGCGGGTACCTCCATCGTCAGGCGGAAGCCGCCCGCGGGGGTGCGCGCGGCCAGCAGCGTCCCGCCGGCCTGCGCGGCCCGCTCCTCCAGGCCCGTCAGCCCGCCCCCGGCGAACCCGTTTCCGGCAAGCCCGCCCCCGGTGAACCCGGTGAACCCGGCGGCACCGGGCACGCCGTCGCCCGGTGCCTCCGGCGCCTCCGGTGCCTCCGGGACGCCGTCGTTGGCGACCTCCAGCCGGACGGCCCCCTCCCGCAGCGACGTGCTGATCGTGCACGTGGTCGCCGCGCTGTGGCGCAGGACGTTCGTGACGGCCTCCCGCACGGCCCAGGCCAGCGCCTCCTCCGACGCCCGGGGCAGCGTGACGTCCGCCAGGTGCACCTGGCAGCCCACCCCGGCCGACTCCAGCAGCGCCGCCCCACGGTCCGCCTCGCCCGTCAGGGACATCTCCCGGTAACCGCGCGCCACCCGCCGTACGTCCTGGGCCGCCTCCCGCGCCACCCGCACCAGCTCGCCCACCTCGCCCCGCGCCGCGGCCGGGTCCCGCTCCATGAGCCGGCCCGCCAGGTCGCCCTTGAGCGCGATCGCCGTGAGGCTCCGGCCTAGACCATCGTGCAGGTCACGCGAGATGCGCACCCGCTCCCGCAGGACGGCCGCCTCGGCCAGCTCGGCCCTGGCCTGTTCGAGGTCGGACGTCACCCGGACCAGCCGCACCAGGGCGTAGACCATGCCGCTGGTCAGAGGCACGGTCAGCCCGTAGAAGAGGGCGACGACGGCTATGGGGAAGAGCATGACGGTGTCGTACACCGTCATGAGGGCGACGAGCGGCCCGCCGAGGCGCAGCGGCAGCATCACCAGCACCGCCGCGCCCAGCATCGGCGCCGCCACACCGGACCAGCCGCCCGGCATGAACGGATCGGGCCCGTACGTGGCGACGGCCTGGACCACCAGTGTGAGGGGGAAGAGCGGCGGGCGCTCGTCGCGCAGGGCCGCCCGCATATTGACGGAGTGCATCGCCGCCAGGACGATGATCACTCCCGTCGCCAGGAGGCCGTAGCCGGGGCTGACCGTGTAGTAGAGCAGCCCGATGAGGGTGTACACGGCGGAGACGAAGGTGATCAGCACGCGGGCGAGCCGCTGGGCGGAGGAGGAGGTCATGTCCCGGCCATTATGTCCGGCTCCCGGTGATCGGCCCGCCTAGGACCGGCGGGGTTCCCAGCGGAACCAGAGCCGGATCGCGACCAGCCCCGCGACGCCCCACACGGCCAGCAGGAGCGCCGGCCCGGCCACCGCGCCGGTCCTGACGGCGTCCACCACGGCGGAGGTGGGCAGCAGGTCCAGCACGACGCCCACCCAGGACGGCAGGACCTGGCGGATCGGGCCCATCGCCCCGGAGGCGATGCCCGACACCAGGAACACCGGCATGCAGACGGCCCCGGCCAGCTCGGCACGCGGGATCGCGGCCGTGCACGCGGCGCCCAGCGTCGCCAGGACGAGCGCCCCGGCGACCACCCCGGCGCCGAACAGAAGGGGGTTCGCGGGATACGGCACTCCGGCGACCAGATGGACCGCCACCGCGCAGACCACGACGACGGCCACGGTCTGGGTGGCCGTGGCGGCGATCTGACCCGCCAGGATCCGGGCGTCGGTGAGCGTCGTGGCGCGCAGCCGCTTCAGCACGAGCTGGTCGCGGCGGGCGGACAGGGCCACCGCGATGTTCATGAACGCGGTGATCGACAGCAGCAGCGCGAGCGTCCCGTCGAAGATGTCGGCGGCGGCGCTCACGCCGTCGGCCTGTACGTGCCGCATGAGCAGCGGCAGGCCGATCGCCAGGCCGGCGGGCGTGACCACGGAGCCGATCAGCAGCC
The DNA here is from genome assembly GCF_044459125.1 of Nonomuraea sp. NPDC050383. Taxonomy (NCBI): domain Bacteria; kingdom Bacillati; phylum Actinomycetota; class Actinomycetes; order Streptosporangiales; family Streptosporangiaceae; genus Nonomuraea; species Nonomuraea sp. NPDC050383. The sequence goes on along the minus strand of NZ_JBITIP010000001.1, from coordinate 935,964 downwards.
CGCGGTCCTGCCAGAACAGGCGCGTGCCGAGCCGGTAGGTGGCGGCCAGGGTCATCGGGTCCTCCTGGGCAGGTCGAGGAAGAGGTCTTCGAGGGTGGCCGCGCGGACCTCCAGGCCCGGCAGGCGCAAGCCCCGCTCGGCGGCCCAGCTCAGCAGCGTCTGCGCCGCCAGGTCCGGGTCCTCTGCGCGGCAGGCCGCCTCGGCGCCCTCCACCGTCACGGGAAGCGGCAGGTCGGCGGGGTCCACGCCGGCGGGCAGCCGGAAGGACACCCGCCCGCCCCGCGCGGCGAGCGTCTCGGCCATCCCGCCGGAGGCGACGATCTCGCCCTCGTCCATGATCGCCATGGCGGACGCCAGCCGCTGCGCCTCCTCCAGGTAGTGCGTGGTCAGCAGCACCGCGGTGCCGCGCCGGGCCAGGTCGCCCACCACCTCCCAGGTCGCCGCGCGGCCCTCGGGGTCCATGCCGGTGGTCGGCTCGTCGAGGAAGAGCACATCCGGCCGGCCGAGCAGGGCGAGCGCGAGGTCCAGGCGGCGCTTCTCCCCGCCCGAGAGCTGGCGCACCTTGACCCCCGCCCTGTCCGCCAGCCCGGCGAGCCGCAGCGCCTCGTCCCGGGGGCGCGGCGCTGCGGTGAAGCCGCGCCACGCGTCGACCGTCGCCGCGACCGTCAGGTCGGGGAAGAATCCCGCCTCCTGCAGCATGATCCCGGTGCGCCGGCGCACCTCCGCCCGCCGGGTGACCGGGTCGAGCCCGAGCACCCGTACCGACCCGCCGTCCGGCCGCCGGAACCCGGCCAGCACCTCCACGGTCGTGGTCTTGCCGGCGCCGTTGCGGCCGAGGAGCGCGAACACCTCACCGGCGGCCACCTCGAACGAGATGCCCCGCACCGCCTCGAACGGGCCATGGCTCTTCCTGAGCCCTTCCACGCGAATAGCCGTCATACCGGCGACTATTCCGGGGTGTTCAGGAGCGCGGCAGTGAAGAATTCACGACTTGCGCGACAACGTCAGCAGCGCGTCGGCGACGGCCTCCGGCTCCACCACCTGGTGCAGGTGCGCGCCGGGGATCCTGGTCACGGGCCAGCCGCGCCGCGCCGCATCCTCGGCCATCACGTCGTACGGCGGGCCGTACCAGAGGTACGAGCACCTGACCTCGTCCCAGCCGGCCGGGACCGGGATCGCCTCGGTGTAGTAGGCGAGCGGCAGCCGCGGCTGCTCCTCCACCACCCGGGCCCGCGCCGCCGCGTCGGGCAGCATCCCGGCGACGACGTCCTCGCTCCACCAGTCGGTCCACCGCGGCAGCATTCCGTCATCGCCGGCCAGCCCGCGCAGGAACTCCAGGTCCGCCTCCTCGGCCGCCCGCACCAGCCCCTTGCGGGGCGGCACGGGGGCGTCGGCGAGCACGCACGCCACCACCCGGTCGCCCAGCCCCTCCTTGACCACCGGGGCGAACAGGCCCGCGTTGCTGTGCGCCACCAGCACGAGCGGCGTCTTGGGAGCGGCGTCCCGCACGGTCTCCACCACCCGGGGCCAGGTCGGCGACCCGGCCCGGGCGACCCCCGTCAGGTCGGGCACCACGGCGCCGTGCCCGCGCCGCTCCAGCGCCGCGGCGACGGGCGCCCAGGTCGAGGGGCCCACGGACGGGCTGTGCACGAGTACGAAGGTCGTCGTCATGCTCCCAGGGTGACAGCGGCCGGGAGCGGCGGGGCGCGCTGTCAGCTCACAGCGCAGCCCGTACGGTCGCCGTACGGGCTGCTGGAATCCGGGGTCAGACGACGAGCGGGTGGCGGTGGGCCGGGCGGCGGCTGCCGTCGTAGGCGTCCCACGCCGCCGCCAGGCCGGCGACCGCCCGCGCCAGCTCGTCCGGCGGGAACAGGAAGTGCAGCCGCATGTGGTCGGCGTGGCCGCCGAGCGGGTCGAACGAGCGTCCCGGCGGCACCGCCACGCCATGCCGGAGCGCCACCTGCGCGTAGGAATCGACGTCGCCGCGCGGGATCCGGACCCAGATCGTCTGCCCGCCGCTCGCCCGCTCGAACGACCACGACGGCAGGCGCGCGGCCAGCTCCGCGCAGAGCAGGTCGTGGCCGGCCCGCAGCTCGCGCACCCGCTCGGAGCGGATCTCCGGCAGCCGCCGCAGCAGCGCCGCGGCGGCGATCTGGCTGACCACCTCGCCGCCCAGGTCGTGCACGGCGCGCAGCCGGGCCAGCCGCGACACCAGCGGGGCCGGGGCGCGCACCCAGCCGACCCGGAGGCCGCTCCACACGAGCTTGCTCAGCGAGGCGATGGTGATGACCTGCTCTCCCCGGGTGTACGAAGCCACGGGCGGCGGGGTCTCGCCCGAGAAGCACAGCTCGGCGCAGACCTCGTCGTCGATGAGCGGCACATCGTGCTCGCCGGCCAGCCGGGCCAGCCGCCTGCGGTCACCGGTGGCCATGGTGGCGCCGGTGGGGTTGCCGGCGGTGGGGACGGTGTAGACGAGCGACGGCCGCTCCCGTAGGGCCGAGGCCAGGTCGGGCACCGCGCCGGGCACCGAGGCGTCGAAGGCGCCGAGGGCCACAGGCCGCACCACCGTGGCGGCGTGCCGGAACACCTCCAGCGCCCCCGGGTACGTGGGGGACTGGGTCAGCACGGTGTCGCCCGGCGACAGCAGCAGCCCCGCCAGCAGGGTCAGCGCCTGCTGCGCGCCCGTCGTGACCAGGATCTCGTCCGCCGTCGTGGGCAGGCCCCGGTCACGGTAGTAGGCGGCCACGGCCTCGCGCAGCTCCGGGTTGCCCGCCGGCTGGTATCCCAGGTCGCGGACCCGGGCCAACCGCCCGATCGCCTCCTCGTACGCCTCCGCCATCGCCGCGGGCGGCCGGTCGGGCGCGGCGCAGGTGAGCAGGCTCACCCCGTCCGGGGGGTGCAGGATGTGCAGCAGGAGGGGGTTCGCGCGCACGCTGTCGGCGGTTCGGGAGGCGGGCAGCTCCAGCGGCGCCACCCGGGTGCCGCTGCCCTGCCGGCGCGTCACCCGTCCCTCCTGCTGGAGCAGGTCGTACGCCGCCACGACCGTCCCCCTGCCGACGGCCAGCCGCCGCGCGAGCGTCCGGTCCGCCGGCAGCGGCGTGCCGGGCGCCAGCACCCCGTCGTCGATGAGGGCGCGGAGCCGGCCGGCCAGCAGCAGGTACAGCGGCCCGCGACCGGACGCCCACCGGCCGAGCATGTCGACCAGGTCATCCATGCCCGCCGTGGCCCCCAGGACGGCCGTGGCCGTCGGCTCCGCCGTGGCGTTGCTCACATTGGCCCCATTCATGGACCAATTCTGTGTCATTGGATCTGACAAAAGCCACCTCTTCCGGACATCCTTGACGACATGACCGAACTCCGTCCCGAGACCCGCGTCGTCCACCTGCCGCAGCCGCCCGTCGAGCACAGCCGGCCGATCACGATGCCGATCTACCAGACGTCCGGGTTCGTCTTCGACGACCCGGCGGTGATGGCCGACGCGATGGGCAGCCCCGACGGCCCGTTCGTGTACGGCCGCTACACCAACCCCACCGTGCGCGCCCTCGAGGACGCCGTGTCCGGCCTGGAGGGCGGCGCCGGGGCGTTCGCCACCGGGTCCGGCATGGGCGCCATCAACACCGTGCTGTTCGCCCTGCTCAAGCCCGGCGACCACGTGATCGCGCAGAAGTCCCTGTACGGCGGGACGGCCGCGATACTCAACGAGCTCGCCGCCCGCTTCCGCGTCGAGGTCACCCACGTCTCCGAGGCCGACCCGGACGCGGTCCGCCGGGCGGTGCGCCCCGAGACCAGGCTGCTGTACCTGGAGACGATCTCCAACCCGATGGTCCTCGTCGCCGACCTGCCCGGGATGTGCGCGACGGCCCGCGAGCTGGGGCTGGTCTCGGTGGTGGACAACACGTTCGCCTCGCCGGTGCTCTGCCGCCCGATCGAGCACGGCGCCGACGTCGTCGTCCACTCCACCACCAAGTACCTGTCGGGGCACACCGACGTCGTCGGCGGCCTGGCCGTCTTCCGCGACCGCGAGCTGTACGACAAGGTCTGGCACTTCTCCACCGCGCTCGGCGCCTCGGCGGACCCGTTCGCGGCGTGGCTGACGCTGCGCGGCCTGCAGACGCTGGGCCTGCGCATGGAGCGCCACTGCTCCAACACCCGCCTGCTCGCCACCCGGCTGGCCGAGCACCCCGCCGTCGCCGCCGTCCACTGGCCGGGGCTGCCGTCGCACCCGTCGTACGAGCTCGCCGGCAAGCTGCTGCCGGACTTCGGCGGCGTGTTCTCCTTCGACCTCGTGGGAGGCCGCGCGGCGGGGGAGAGGTTCATGAAGTCCGTACGGCTCGCGCTGCTGGCCCCGTCGCTGGGCGGCGTCGAGACGCTCACCATGCACCCCGCGACCACCTCGCACCGCTCGCTCAGCGCCGAGGAGCTGGCCAGGCACGGCATCGACGAGGGCACGGTACGTCTCGCGGTCGGCATCGAGCACCCGGAGGACCTCTGGGCCGACATCGAGCAGGCGTTGGCAGACTAGGCCGGAGCCCAGAGCGTGTACGACGGAAGGACGGCCCCATGACGGTGACGTACGAGGACGTGACGGGCGCGGCCCGCCGCATCGCGGGGCATGTGCTGCGCACGCCGGTCCTGGAGGTGTCGCCGGGGCTGTTCCTCAAGCTGGAGCAGCTCCAGCACTCGGGGTCGTTCAAGGTACGCGGGGCGTTCAACCGGATCCTGTCCGCGGGGGAGCTGCCGCCGGCGGGCGTGATCGCGGCCAGCGGCGGCAACCACGGCCTGGCCGTGGCCCACGCGGCCCGCGCGCTCGGCGTCCGGGCCGAGATCTTCGTGCCCGAGGTGACGAACCCGGTCAAGGTGGCCGGTCTGCGGACCCTGGGCGCGGAGATCCGGCAGACCGGGGCCATCTACGCGGAGGCCGCCGAGGCCGCGGCCAAGCGCGCCGCCGAGACGGGCGCGCTCGCGGTCCACGCCTACGACCAGCCCGAGGTGATCGCCGGCCAGGGCACCGTCGGGCTGGAGCTGGCGGAGCAGGTGCCGGGGGTGGACACGATCGTCGTGGCGGTGGGCGGCGGCGGCCTGATCGCCGGCGTCACCCTCGGCGCGGGAGCCTTGAACGCGGGAGCCCTGACCGCGGAGGCCATGAACGCAGGAGCCCTGACCGCGGGGTCCTTGACCACAGGGTCCCTGACCGCGGGGGCCCTGGGCGTGGCGTCCTCGGACGCCGGGGCGCCCGGCGACGGGACGGCGGGGCCGCGGATCGTCGCCGTGGAGCCGGAGCTCATCCCCACCCTGCACGAGGCGCTGCGGGCCGGGAAGCCGGTGCAGGTGCCGGTGAGCGGCGTGGCGGCCGACGCCCTCGGCGCCAGCAGGATCGGCGACCTGGCCTTCGGCGTCTGCTCGCGGGCGGGCGTCCGCAGTGTGCTCGTGCCGGACGAGGCCATCGTCGCGGCCCGGCGCACGCTGTGGGAGCGCCACCGGGTGGTGGCCGAGCCCGCGGGCGCCACCGCGTACGCGGCGCTGTTGTCGGGCGCGTACACGCCGGCACCCGGCGAGCGGGTCGCCGTCGTCGTCTGCGGCTCCAACACCGACCCGGCCACCCTGAACGCGGAGTGACACCGCGGCTCCCGCGCTGACCCGGCCACCGTGAACGCGGAGTGACACCGCGGCTCCCGCGCTGACCCGTCCGCCCTGAACGCGGAGTGACACCGCGGCCCGCGCGTTGACCCGCCACCATGAACGCGGCGTGACCCCGCCGCGGCGAGAAGCCGCGGCGGGGACGGCGGGTCAGCGGTAGGTGTGCTCGCGGGCCGGGAAGGCGCCGGTGACGACGTCCTCGGCGAAGGCGCGGGCCGCGCGGTCGAGGTCGCCGGCCAGGTCCGCGTACGTCTTGACGAACTTCGCCGGGCGCGGCGTCAGCCCCATGAGGTCCTGCCAGACGAGCACCTGCGCGTCCGTGGCCGGCCCCGCGCCGATGCCGATCGTGGGGATCGACAGCGACGTCGTCACGCGTTCGGCCAGCTCGGCCGGCACGCACTCCAGCACCACCGCGAACGCGCCCGCCCGCTCCAGGTCCTTGGCGTCCTTCATCAGCTCCTCGCCCGACTCGCCGCGCCCCTGGACGCGGTAGCCGCCGAAGACGTTGACCGACTGCGGCGTCAGCCCGAGGTGGCCCATGACCGGGACGCCGGCCGACACCAGCGTCTCCACCTGGGGCAGCACCCGGTGTCCGCCCTCCAGCTTGACGGCGTGGGCGCCGGCCTCCTTCAGGAAGCGGGCCGCCGACTCCAGGGCCTGCGCCGGCGACGCCTGGTAGGAGCCGAAGGGCAGGTCGGCGACCACGAGCGCGCGCGAGGAGCCGCGCACGACGCCGGCCGTCAGCGGCAGCAGGTCGTCCACGGTGACGGGGACCGTGGAGTCGTAGCCGTACACGACCATGGCCGCCGAGTCGCCGACGAGCAGGACCGGCACGCCCGCCTCGTCGAACACCCGTGCCGTCATGGCGTCGTAGGCGGTGAGCATCGGCCACCGCTCGTGGCGCTCCTTGGCCGCCGCCAGGTCGCGGACGGTGACGCGGCGCCCGGTGGCGCCGCCGTACAGGGTGGTGGGAGGGGGTGGAGGCAGGGTGGAAGAAGACATGTCGAACGCTCCAGAAAGGTCTCGAGGCGCCCCAGCGGCGTACCCGGACCCTTCGATGATGCCATCCGCGAAAACCTGTGGCGAGACTGTCGGTGCCGCTTGCCACAATGGGTGCGGAGGTAAGTAATCACCATGGCTCTCGAACCTTACCGGCGTCTGCTGCGGCTGCCCGGCGTTCCCGTCCTGCTCCTCGTAGGACTGCTGGCCCGCGTGCCGTCGACCGCGACGGGCATGGCGCTGACGCTGCACGTGGTCGAGAGCATGAAACTCGGCTTCGGGCAGGCCGGGCTGGTCACCATGGCCAGCACGGTCGGCATGGCGGTCGGCTCGCCGCTGTCCGGCAGGCTCGTGGACAAGCATGGGCTGCGCCCGGTGCTGGCCGTCACGACGGGGGCGCAGGCCGCGTTCTGGGCGTGCGCGTGGGCGCTGCCGTTCCCGGCGCTGGTGGCCGCGGCGGCGCTCGCGGGCCTGCTGGCGCTGCCGGTGTTCAGCGTGATCAGGCAGTGCCTGGCGGCCATGGTGCCGCTGGAGCAGCGCCGCATGGGCTTCTCGCTCGACTCGATGATCGTCGAGCTGTCCTACATGACGGGTCCCGCGCTGGCCGTGGCCGGCGTCACCACGCTGGGCAGCGGCCCCACCATGGCGATCATCGCGGGTGGCATGACGGCCGCCGGCCTGGGGCTGATCGCGCTGAATCCGCCGACCCGCTCGGCCGAGGAGCTCGCGAGGCCGGAGGCCCGCGTGCCGCGCCGGCGGTGGCTCACGCCCGGCCTGGTCGCGCTGCTCGGCACCGCCGCCGCGGCCACGTTCGTGCTGACCGCGAGCGAGCTGGCCCTGGTCGGCACCATGAAGAACGCCGGGGAGACGGCGTGGGTGGGCCTCGCCGTCGCCGTGTGGTGCGTCTACTCGCTGGTGGGCGGGTTCGTGTACGGCGGGCTGAGCCGGGGGTTCTCGCCCCTGGTGCTCATCGCGCTGATGGGGCTGCTGACCGCGCCCGTGGGCCTGGCCGGGGCCGACTGGCGCTGGCTGGTGCTGGCGCTGCTGCCCGCCGGCCTGCTGTGCGCGCCGTCGCTGTCGTCCACGGTCGAGGCCGTGAGCGGGCGGGTGCCCGCCGGGGCGCGGGGTGAGGCGATGGGCCTGCACGGCACCGCCCTGCTGGTCGGCGGGGCGCTGTCCGCGCCCGTCGCCGGCGCGATCATCGACGCGCACGGCCCGGCCTGGGCCTTCGCCGTGGCCGGCATGGTGTGCGTGGTCATGGTGGCCGTCGCGGTGCCGTTCTGGCGCGGGCGCGCGGTGAGCGCCGCGTCGGCCGTGGCGGAGGAGCCGGCGGCCGTCTCCACGCGCTGACGGGGCGGCTGCCGTTCGGGTTCCGTTCACGAGCTCGACCGAACCAGTTTCGAAACGACACCGTCGCGTATCGGAATATCATGCGATACGGTGGCGTTGCGAAACTTTGACGTATCGAAATGAGGAGTTCGCATGGAAACCCACGCAGGCCATCCGCGCCGGTGGACGATCCTCGGTGTGCTGGTCTTCAGCCTGCTGGCGGTCGTGCTCGACAACACCATTCTCAACGTGGCGATGAAGACCATCGCCGACCCCGTCCACGGTCTGGGCGCGACGCAGAGCGAGCTGGAGTGGGCGATCAACTCCTACACCCTGGTGTTCGCCGGACTGCTGTTCACCTTCGGCGTGATCGGTGACCGCACCGGCCGCAAGCGGATGCTCTTCGTCGGCATGCTGCTGTTCGGCCTCTCCTCACTGGCCAGTGCCTACTCCCAGGATCCCACCCAGCTGATCCTGGCCCGTGCGGCGATGGGCATCGGCGGCGCGGCCATCATGCCGGCCACCCTGGCCATCATCTCCAACGTCTTCCCGCCCTCCGAGCGCGGCAAGGCGATCGGCATCTGGGCGGGCGGCGTCGGGCTGGCCGTGGCCATCGGCCCGATCACCGGCGGCCTGCTGATCGAGAAGTTCTGGTGGGGCTCGGTCTTCCTCGTCAACGTGCCGATCGTGATCATCAGCATGATCCTCATCGGCGTCATCGTGCCCGAGTCGCGTGACCCCAAGCCGTCCAAGCTCGACCCGGTCGGCGTGCTGCTGTCCATCATCGGTCTCGTCGCGGTCGTCTACGGCATCATCCGCGGCGGCGAGCTGGCCACCGTCACCGACCCGGCCGTCTACCTCCCCGCCCTGGGCGGCGTCGCGGTGCTCGCCGTGTTCGCCTGGTGGGAGCGGCGCATCGACAACCCCGTCTTCGACGTCCGCAACTTCGGCAACGTCCGCTTCAGCTCGGCCATCGGCATGATGGGCATCGTCTTCTTCGCGATGATGGGCGGGATGTTCTTCCTGACCTTCTACCTGCAGATCGTGCTGGGCTTCAGCCCGATCCAGGCGGGAGCGCTCATGATCCCGTTCGCGGCGGCGCAGCTCATCTTCGCCCCGCTCAGCCAGCGCGTGAATCAGCGCTTCGGCGGCAAGCTCGCCTCCGGCGTCAGCATGGCCGTGATCACTCTGGTCCTCGTGAGCTATGCGTTCCTCGACCAGAACACGCCTGTCGTGCTCATCGAGGTGATCTTCTTCATCCAGGGCGCCGCGATGGCCAACATCATGCCGCCCGCCACCACCGCGATCATGGAGTCGCTGCCCAGGGAGAAGGCCGGCGTCGGCTCGGCCATGAGCAACACCGTCCGCCAGGTGGCCGGCGCGCTCGGCGTGGCCGTCCTCGGCTCGGTGCTGTCCTCCAGCTACCGCGGCGAGATCGCCCCGCACCTGACCGGTCTGCCCGAGGCCGTGCGGCACGCCGCCGGTGAGTCCCTCATGGCGACGGACGCCGTCTCCCACGCGCTCGGCGCCCGCGGCCAGGGCCTGATGGAGCCGGCCTACGACGCCTTCATCCACGGCATGCACATCACCGCCCTGGTGTCGGCGGCCATCGCGCTGCTCGGTGTCGCCGTGGTCGCGAAGTGGATGCCCGGCAAGCCCGCCCCCGTGCAGCAGGCGGAGGCGAAGGAACCAGCGGTAGTGTGAGGCCGCGATGACGATGCAGGAGATGGCGCAGGGAACGGCGGCGGCCGCCCGTCCGGCGGGCCGCCCCCGCAGTGAGAAGGCCGAGAAGGCGATCGTCGAGGCGACCCTCGACCTGATCGCGGAGGGCATGGGCGTGGCCGAGCTGTCCATCGAGGCGATCGCCTCAAGGGCCGGAGTCGGCAAGACGACCATCTACCGGCGCTGGTCCAACAAGGAGGACCTGGTCGTCGACGCCCTCGCCACCCTCAAGGCCCCACCGCCGCCGGTCGCGGGCGTCTCGGTCCACGACGACCTGGTGACCCTCCTGTCGGCCATGCAGGACGAGAAGCGCAAGTCCCGCACCCGCTGCATCATCAACATCGCCATGAGCGACGCCGACCGCTACCCGCGGCTCATGGAGCGGTTCGTGAAGATCGCCATCGAGCCGCGCAGGCAGGCGGTGCGCGACGTGGTCCAGCGTGGCATCGACTCCGGTGAGCTCAGGCCCGACGTCGACGTGGAGGTGGCGCTCGCGACCCTGTCGGGCGCCATGCTCTGGCACACCAAGTGGGGCAACGGCGACGTCACCGACGACTTTCCCACCCGGGTCGTCGACCAGATCCTGAGCGGCCTGACCAACCGCTGACCGCCCTTCCCTCCCTGTCCCCTTTCTGATCCCTTTCTGTCACGGCCGTCCCGGCTCCCGCCCGGGGCGGCCGTCGCCGTCTGCGGACGGCCGTACCGCGACCCGGCCCGGCCGCGGGCCTGGCCTTCGACGCCTTCCGCAAGCAGCTCACCACGGCCACCGGCCGCCGCGGGAATGTCGCGACGGCGTCCGCCTGTCAGCGGAGCACGTTCCACCGCTCCTCGCTGACCTGCTTGAGCACGGTCCGGACGAGCAGGACGCCCATCCCGGCGACGACCAGCAGCCCGATGGCGAGAATGAGAATGAAGCCGATGTTCATGAGATCCCCCAGTCTTCTCGTTACCGATCCTTCGGCGGCAACCGGGCATCGGTTGCCTTGCGGAGCGGTGAGCTTCTGGAGGGGCGGGCCGGTCATGAGGAAGGCCCGGGAGCTGGAGCACCAGAAGGCCCCAGGGGACCTCCTTGGATTCGAACCAAGGGAGAAGGAAGCTCCCGGATGGCCTCATGACCGGAGTGCGAGGAGAGCGGGAAGGCTGGAATCAAAGAGAGTTGAGAAGGAAGCCCTCCCATGGCCTCGCTGGCAGAACCGTATCAGGCAGGGACGATCTCGTGCAGTGTCCCCGGTGTGTACACCCGCGACCCCGGCGGCAGCCCGGCCGGCGCCTCCAGCCCGATGTAGGTGGTGTGCCCGGCCGACGACGCCTTGCCGCGCAGCAGCCCCGCCAGGTAGCGGACGTTCAGGTAGCCGCGTTCCACGATCGAGCGCACCAGCAGGGACGTGCTCACCCGGTTGCCCTCCACCTGGTTGAAGCCGGGATGCCCCTTCAGGTAGAGGTGCAGCCACTTCACCCGCCATCCGCCGTCGTCGCCGCGCAGGAAGACGAGCGGCAGGGCGACCCGGCCGGAGCCGCGCAGGTCGGACTTCATCCGCACGGTACGCGGCTCGAAGGGCCTGCCCTGCTGCTCGGCGTCCCTGGTCATGTACCCGAAGAACGCCTCGGCGGCCTGGTCGAACGGCTCCCCGGCGAAGATGTTGACCTGGGGGATGACGATCGGCCGGGTCGCGTCGGCGAGACGGATGTCGATGAACTCCGACGCCCCGGCGGGCGCCTCGGTGAGGTCGCCGGAGTACTCGGCGAAGCCGTTGGCGTAGTTCGTCCATGACACGTGCGTCGGACTGCCGTAGGAGGCGTCGAGCATGAGCGCGGACAGGTCGTAGTCGGTGCGCCGCGCGGCCTCGCGCCAGTGGACGAAGAACCGCAGCAGCTCGCCGTCCACCGCCGAGAGCGAGCCGCGGGGCAGCATGCCGAGCCCCGGCGAGACGGCCTTGCCGGACAGCGGCAAGGCGACGTCGAGCATGGCGGGATCGACCATCAGCTCGCCCGGGTCGGGCAGGCGGCGGGTGATCTCCTCGTCCAGGACGGCCAGGGCCCGCGCCAGCACCTCCTGGTCGAGCGGCGGACGAGAGTCGGGCGCCGTCGTCCACGCCCTGCCGAACCGGTTGACGAAGGTGCGGCCGGCGGCGGGGGAGAGCCGGTTCTGCAGGTGCTCGCGCAGGGACAGCAGGACGCGGCCGGACGCGCCCGCAGCCGCCCGCTGCGTGGCGTCCAGCACGGCCGACGCGGACGGGGCGGTCCGCAGCAGGTGGTCCACGCGGCGCAGCAGCGCGCCGGGCGCGTTCTCCAGGAGCCGGACGGCTTCGGTGGTACGGCCCGCCGCCAGGGCGGCCTCCACCCGGCTGTCGAACCCGGCGGCCTCCCGCGTGCCCCTCGCCACCTCGAAGACGCCCGCGGCACCCGGGAACCGCGGGTACTCGTGGGGGTGCAGCCGCTCGCCGAGCCGCTTCCACTGCTCTCGGTGGCGCGGCACGTCGCCGAGCCGGGCGGGGGAGGCGACCGTGTCCAGGGCCTGCAGCAGGGCACGGCGCTCGGCGCGGCGGAACGAGCGGAACCTCGTCGGCACGGCCAGCGTGACGTCACCGCCGGAGCAGGCGCAGGCGAGCCGCAGCACGTCGGTCACCGTGTCGACGAGCAAGGGCAGGCCGGCCGCCAGCCGCGCCTCGTTGACGACGGCGCGGTTCTCGCGCACCGGGATGCGCTCCGGCTGGTCGTCCTGGCCGACGCAGAAGGCGGCCAGCCGGCGCAGCGCCGCCAGGTCCTCGGCGGCCAGGGGCGTCTGCGAGCCGGCCAGCGACAGGTAGAGCTCGCGCGCCTCCGACTCCAGGCTCCCGCCCAGCTCCAGTACGGTCACCCGGTCCCCGGCCGCCCGGACCAGCTCGGCGTGCGCGGCCAGCAGGTCGGCGTAGGTGTGCGGGTAGCGGCCGTAACCCGGCAGGGACAGCAGGTTCAACGTCGGCGCCTCGACCCGCGCGGCGGCGACCGGGTCGAGCAGGGCCTCGTGCAGCAGCCCCGCCCAGAACTCCAGGGTGTCGGGCACGTTCGCCGGGAAGTCGATGAAGTAGGCGTTGTGCTCGACGTGGTCGCCCACCAGGCGGCGAACGGCGTCCAGCACCCGTACGCCGAGGTCCAGCACGCTCTCGCGGCGCAGCCCCGACAGGCGTTCCAGCAGCGCCGGCGAGCACGTGAAGCCGGCGCTCAGCAGCGCGGCGTCGAGCTGGCGGGCGGCTGTCCCGCCCCAGCCGGCCGGGTCGGCGGCGGGGGCGTCGACGGGGACTCGTAACCGCCGGGCGATGACGAGGCTCTCCAGAGTGTCCACGAACGCACCATATAGCCGGCCCACACCCGCAGGCTGGGGGTTTTCAGACGGACGATCACCGGCCCGGTCCGCGTGCCCGCCCTCGTCCGAGAGACCTCGCGTACCTATACGGCGGTCGATCACGGGGCGCACTCCTGTCCATCGTGACGGATTCGGCCCACGACCGCCTCCGCGTACGGTCATGGCACTTGCCCCCACATGAGGAGTCCCCATGAACATCGTGACCGTGGAGCCGGTGGGCGTCGTCGTCGGCGGGCGCGCCGAGGCGTTCGACGACGACTGGAACACCGAGGAGGCGCTGATCCGCCTCGACGGGACCCGCTTCGCGCCGGACTCCCTGGCCGGCCTGGACGCGTTCTCGCATCTGGAGGTGGTGTTCCAGTTCCACCTCGTGGATCCGGCTTCGGTCCACACCTCGGCCCGCCGCCCCCGCGGCAATCCGGACTGGCCCGCGGTGGGCATCTTCGCGCAGCGCGCCAAGAACCGCCCGAACCGGCTGGGCGTCTCCCGCTGCCGCCTGCTCGCCGTCGACGGTCTCGACGTCCGCGTACGGGGCCTGGACGCCATGGACGGCAGTCCGGTCCTCGACCTCAAGCCGTACATGGCCGAGTTCGGCCCGCACGGTGAGGTCGTCCAGCCGGCCTGGGCGACCGAGCTGATGCGCGCCTACTACTGACGGTCCCCGGCGGTCCCCCCGCGAGGGCCTTGGGCCGAGGCGTCAGGTGGTCTCGCGCCAGCGGTTGGTGATGGGCAGGCGGCGGTCGCGGCCGAAGTTCTTCGGGGTGATCTTCGGCCCCGGCGGGTACTGGCGCCGCTTGTACTCGGCCAGGTCCACCAGCCGGATGATCCGCGCCACCAGATCAGGGTCGTGGCCCGCGTCGATGAGCTCCCGGGAGCCCATGTCCTTCTCCACGTAGTCGTCCAGCAGCCGGTCCAGCACCTCGTACGGCGGGAGCGAGTCCGTGTCGCGCTGGTCGGGGCGCAGCTCGGCGCTGGGCTCCTTGGTGATGGAGTTCTCCGGCACGGGACGGTCGGCGCGCAGCAGGAACGACGGGTCGGTGTGCTCGTTGCGCCACCGGGCGAGCTCCCACACCATCGTCTTCGGCACGTCCTTGATCGGCGCGAAGCCGCCCGCCGAGTCGCCGTAGAGGGTGGAGTAGCCGGTGGCCAGCTCGCTCTTGTTGCCCGTGGTGAGCACCAGGTGGCCGTGCTCGTTGGACAGACCCATGAGGATCATGCCGCGCACGCGCGCCTGGAGGTTCTCGGCGGACAGGCCGGACAGCTCGATCTCCTTCTCGAACGCGTCCACGATGTCGGCGATGGGAGCGACGCGGGCGCTGACCCCCTGGCGGCGTACCAGCTCCTCGGCGTCGCCGAGCGAGTGGTCGGAGGAGTAGCGGGACGGCATGAGCACCACGTTGACCCGGTCGGGGCCGATCGCGTCGGAGGCGATGGTGGCGGTCAGCGCCGAGTCGATGCCGCCGGACAGGCCCAGGATGACCGACCGGAAGCCGTTCTTGGCGACGTAGTCGCGCACGGCCAGCACCAGCGCCGAGTACACCTCGGCGTGCAGGTCGAGCCGCTCGGCGACGACCGGAGGCTGCGGCTCGTACGCCGGGACGGGGTCGGACGACAGCACCAGCCGCTCCACGGTGATCGTGGACCCGTCGCCCGCGTCGTACGGGAACCGGCCGGGCTCGGCCGTGGACACCGGCAGGTCGAGGTCCACGGTGAGCAGCTCCTCCCGGAACTGCCCGGCCCGCGCGACCAGCTCGCCGGAGGCGTCCACCACCAGCGAGTCGCCGTCGAAGACCAGCTCGTCCTGCCCGCCGACCTGGTTGGCGTACACGAGCGCGCAGCCGGCCTCGCGGGCCCGCCGCGCGCACAGCTCCAGCCGGACGTCGTCCTTCTCCTTCTCGTACGGCGAGGCGTTCGGCACGACGAGCAGCCCGGCGCCGGCCCGGCCGACGACGGACACGGGGCCGCCCTCCTGCCACAGGTCCTCGCACACGGCGATGGCGACGTCGACGCCGTGCAGCCGGAAGACCGGCAGCCGGTCACCGCGGACGAAGTAGCGGTACTCGTCGAACACGCCGTAGTTGGGCAGGTGGTGCTTGGCCGTGCGGGTCACCACCTCCCCCCGGTGGAGGAGGGCGGCGGCGTCGAGCGGGGCGCCCTTGGGCTGGCCGACACGGGGCGCCAGGCCGGCCCGGTCGACGTGCCCGACGACCACGGGCAACTCGCCGAGCCCCTCGTCGCGCAGCCGCACGGCCGTCTCCTGGAGCGTCCTGACACTGGCGTCCACGAACGACGTGCGGAGCACCAGGTCCTCGACCGGATAGCCGGTGAGGAACATCTCGGTGAACACCACGAGATGGGCGCCGCGGTCGGCGGCGTCCCGCGTCCACGCCACGAGCTTGTCGGCGTTGCCGCTGAGGTCGCCTACGGTGGGGTTGGTCTGTGCGAGGGCGATGCGCAGTTGAGCCACGCGACCAGCCTAATACGCCGTGATTTTTATCGTCCCGGCGACGAGAAGCGGGCTATCTTCCGACGGCCGTCCCGGGGGTGACCAGGCCGGACTCGTAGGCGGCCACGACGAGCTGCGCACGGTCGATGAGCCCGAGATGATCGAGCAGCGCCGCCACCTCGGCCGCCACGGCCGGCTCGGCCAGGGCGAGGGTCCGCGCGATCTGCTGGTTCGTCAGGCCGCGGGCCACGAGCTTGAGCACGTCGATCCGGTCGTCGGACAGCCCGGCCAGCGCCGGGGGAGAGCCCGGGTCCGTCCGGCCCGCGAACCCGGCGATGATCCGCGTCGTCACCGCCGGGTCGATCAGCGCGTCGCCGGCCGCCGCGGCCCGGATCGCGGCCACGAGCTGCTCCGGCGGGGACGTCTTCAGCACGAACCCGCTCACGCCCGCCCGCAGCGCCGCGTACAGGTTCTCGTCGCTGCCGAACGTGGTCATCACGATCACCTTGGGCGGGCGCTCGTCCGCCAGGATCCGGCGCGCGGCGGCCAGGCCGTCCAGGCGCGGCATCTGGATGTCGAGCAGCACCACGTCGGGGCGGGTCTCCCGGGCGAGCGCGATCGCCTCCTCGCCGTCCGCCGCCTCACCGGCCGGCTCCAGCCCGGCCTCGTCGCTCAGGACGGTACGCAGCCCGGCCCGTACCAGCGCCTGGTCGTCGGCCACCAGCACCCGCAGCGCGGACACCGGGGAAACCGGGGGCGCCGGGGACGCGGGCGGCTCCTCCAGACGCTGGGCGAGCATGTCGCCCTCCAGGCGCTGCAGCCCGCTGGTCAGATCCAGCCCCAGCTCGTCCCGCCAGATCGACCGTGCCCGCCGCAGCGCGCCGAGCGCGTCGCCCTGCCGGCCGGTCCGGTACAGGGCCAGCGCCAGCAGCCGCCACGCCTCCTCGCGCAGCGGGTACGCCGAGGCGTGCGCCTCCAGGTCGGCCACCAGCGCCGTCGCCCGGCCGAGCGCGAGCCCCGCGCCGGCGCGCCGCTCCACCGCGATCAGCCGCAGCTCCTCCAGTCGTCCGGCCTCCGTGACCGCCCACGTCAGCTCGGCGAACTCCGCCAGCGCGGGCCCCCGCCACAGCGCGAGGGCCTCCTCCATGGCGGTCCACACCCGCGCCGGATCGCCGTCCGACCGGACGAGGCTCTCGAACCGCCAGGCGTCCACCTGCTCGGCGCCGGCGCGCAGCGCGTAGCCGGGGGCGGCCGACACCAGCACCCCGGCCTCCTCGCGTGGGGCGCGGCCGGGTTCGAGCGCGCGGCGCAGCCGCGAGACGTACCCCTGGATGGTCGACAGCGCCTGCGCGGGCGGGTCTCCCGGCCAGAGCTCGTCGATGAGCGTGGTCACGGGCACGGCGCGGCCCCCGGCCACGAGCAGGCGCGCGAGCACCGCTCGTTGCCGCCGGCCGCCGAGATCGAGGGGGACGCCGTCGGACCAGGCATGGAACGGTCCCAGCGCGGTGAATGTCAGCATGGCAGAGGTAAGCGTAGAGCCGTTGGATGTCGGGAGATATGGCGTTTTCCTACAGTGCTGCGCAGCAGGGCGGCGAGGGGCTTCACAGCGGGAGGTCCGCCTGGACGACGGTGCCGCCGCCCTCGCGCGGCCGTACGACGCAGGTGCCGCCCAGCTCGGCGGCACGCTCGCGCATCGACGACAGCCCCACGCCGGCCCGCGCGTCCGGCGGGACGCCACACCCGTCGTCGGCGACGCCCACCCGCAGCACGGCGCCCCGCCCGCTGCCCGCGGCCTCCCGCGTAAAGCCGCCTTCCGCGGCCTCCCCGGTGACGCGCCGCAGCATGACGTCGATCCGGGTGGCGCCGGAGTGCTTGCGCGCGTTCGTCAGGGCCTCCTGCACGATGCGGTACGCCGCCACCTCCACGGCCGCCGGCAACCCGGTCAGCTCGCCTGACGTCTCGACCGGCGCCCCGGCAAGCTCCTCGACGGCCCCCGCCAGGCCCAGCTCGTCCAGCGCGGGCGGGCGCAGGCCGTACACGAGCTGCCTGATGTCACAGGTGACCGTGTCCATGCCGGCGCGCAGGTCGGTGAGCAGCCGCTCGGCGCGCTCGGGGGAGTCGCGCAGGGTCAGCCGGGCCGCGTTGATCGACATCGCCATGCCGCTGAGCGACTGCCCGAGGCCGTCGTGCAGGTCGCGGCGCAGCCGCCGACGCTCCTCCTCGCGGGCCGTGATGATCCGCTCACGCGAGTGCCGGAGCGCGGCCGTCATCCGTACGGCATGGGCGGCGTCCGAGATGAACGGCGCGATCGTCGCGAGCACTCGCTCGTCGTGCGCGGCCGGGAACCGCCGCCGCTCCGTCGGCCCGACCAGCAGCAGGCCCACCGGCGTGCCGTGCCGGATGAGCGGCACCGTGCGGGCCGGGACGCCGAGCGTGCCCGCCACGGTCGTGACGTCGTCGACCTCGACCGCGACGCCGGTCACGGACAGCCCTTCGCGCAGCACCTCCAGCGTCGCCAGCAGCCCGTGGCCGGGGTCGGCGAGCTGGAGGTGGAGCTTGAGCCGCTCGGCCAGCGCGTCCGGGTCGCCGGTGCTGCCATAGAGCAGGCGGTCCACACCGCGCTGGAACAGCCGGTGCATCGGCTGGAAGAACGCCCCGGCGAACAGCGCCGCCACCAGCCCCGCCACCCGGTCCACCCCCGACAGCAACAGGCTGGACGCCGCCCCGGCCGCCAGGTAGACGCCGCCGACCATGACCAGCAGGCCGGTGCCGACCAGGGCCCTGCTGATCAGCGTGTCGATGTCGAACAGCCGGTACCGCAGGATCGCGACCGCGATCGCCGCCGGGATGAGCGGGATCCCCAGCGACGCCAGCCACCAGAACGGGTCGCCGAGCATCCACGGGACGAGCAGTCCGGGCAGCGTCACCAGCAGCCACAGCAACTGCCGCCGTTCGACCGCGTCACCCCTGGCGAACCGCACGGCCAGCGACACGAACGCCAGCCCCATGGCGGCGGCGACCGTCCAGTGGGCCGCCTCCCGCAGGGGATGGCTGCGGACGGACAGGGCGGCCCAGTCGAGGGCGATGCCGGCCAGGGCCAGACCGGCCACCCACCCCCACCTCCTGGCCGGCAGCCTCCCGGTCGGGTAGAGGAGCGGCAGGAGGACGCCGAGGGTCAGCTGGCCGACCTGCCAGGTGACGTTCACGATCGGCCAGTGCAGCGGCGGGCCGTCGATGAGCAGGTTGAGGTTCGCGGCCAGGATGTTGGCCGCCGAGCCCAGCCCGCCCACCACCAGCAGCCACCCGATCACCAGGCGCGGCCTGCTGTGCACGAGAACCGCGCCGAACAGCGAGAACGCCGTGCCCGCGACGTCCTCGGGGGCGAACGGCAGCGGCGTGTACGACGGCTGCGGGAGCTGGGCGGTCACCCAGATGTCGATCAGCTCGAAGACGACGGCCAGCGCGGCGAGGCCGATCGCCACCCCTCGCGCCCGTCCGGCGTGGCGCATCCCACCCGTCCTTTCGACCCCGTGGACTTCGCTCGGGGAGGAAAATATCGGGCGGATGCCACCATCCGATCAACAGCCGCTCAACGCCGGGTGGAGGTCAGCGGCGGCGGACGGCGGGGCCGAGGGCGAGCATGCCGGCCGCCGACACCAGTCCCAGCCCGCCGATCGTGAACCACAGCGCCTCCGGCCCGACCCCCAGCAGTGTCCCGCCGAGGAGCGGGGCCAGCACCGAGGACGCCGACCAGGCGAACCCCGACAGTCCCGCGTACCGGCCGCGCAGGTGGGCGGGCGCCAGCCGGGCCACGACCGTTCCGGCGATGCCGGCCGTGATGATCTCCCCGATCGTCCACACGACGATGGTCAGTGCCAGCCCCGTGACGGTGGTGACGAACGCGGTCAGCCCGAACCCGGCCGCCATGACGGCCAGCCCCAGCGCCATCGTCCGCGCCGGGTCCCGGCGGCCCAGCCATCCGGACACCACGGGCTGCACGACGACGATGAGCACCCCGTTCAGCGCCATGGCCAGCCCGTAGTCGCCGGTCGGCATGCCCACGGCCTTGGTCATCGCGACCGGCAGCATCGTCACCGTCTGCGAGTACATCAGCGCGTTGCCCAGCATGACCAGCGTGAACCCGACCATCACCCGGTCACGCAGCACCACCCCGAACCCGCCCGCCGACTCCTGAGCCTCCGGGCGGGTCTCCGGGACGGCCCGCCACACCAGCACCGCGAACGCCACGCAGGTGGCCGCGTCGATCCAGAACAGCCAGGAGAACCCCATCCCCGCCAGCCGCCCGCCCACGGTCATGCCGAGGGCGTACCCGAGGTTGATCGCCCAGAACAGCAGCCCGTAGGCGCGCGGGCGCTCCTCCGGCGAGACGAGGTCGGCGACCAGCGCGCTGGAGGCGGGCCGGTAGACGTCGATCACCAGGCCGAGCAGGAACATCGCGGCCGTGATCGTGGCGAGTGAGGTGCTCGCCCCGAGCCACAGCATCACGGCGGCGGTGGCCAGCATGCCGCCCGCCAGCGTGGCCCGGCGGCCGATCCGGTCGGCCAGCACGCCGGCCAGCGGCTGCGACAGCAGCGACCCGGCGCCGAACACCGCCATCACGGCCCCGGCCGCCGCCACGGGCATGCCGCGCTCCTGCGTCAGGTAGACGCCGGTGAACGGCATGACCATCGTGCCCAGGCGGTTCACCAGCGTGCCGCTCCACAGGGCCCAGAACGGGCGCGGCAGCCCGCCGAGCGCGGACCGCAGGAAACCGGGCTTGTCCATCAGGGGCGTACTCACGGATCAAAGGGTGATGATCCCGGCCACGCTCGTCGAACGATTTAGGGCACACTAAAACGTGTGGCGGTGACATGGGTGCTGAAACCGGAGGACGTGGCACGTATCAGGTTCGCGTTCTCGCCGTTGTGGGAGCTGGTCGCCAGCCTCCGGACGCTGCGCGACCCGGCCCGGCAGTCGCTGCACCTGCCGTGGATCAAGTGCGTGCGTCCTCGCCTGGCCGGGCTGGACATGGAGGAGCTGTTCGCGCTCGTGCCCCCGGACGGCTACCTCGTCGACTTCGTCACCCCACCGCCCGACACGCCGCTGCCCGACCTCGCCACCGAGCTGGAGACGGTACGGCGGACCCCGCCTGAGCGGGCGCGGGCCGAGGCGGCCCGGGTCGTGGGCTCCGACCGGGCGGTGATCGAGCGGTTCCGCGCCGATCCGGCGGCCGGGGTGGCCCGGGTGGCCGACGCGCTGGAGGCGTACTGGGAGACGTGCCTGGCGGAGTTCTGGCCGCGCGTGTACGCGCTGCTGGAGCGGGACGTGCTGCGCAGGTCGCGGCTGCTGGCCACGGGCGGCGCGCGCGAGCTGTTCGCCGGGCTGGACCCGGCCGTGTCGTGGACGGGGGAGCGGCTCGTCGTCGAGCGGCCCTGGACCTGCTCGATCGGCGGGCTGCACGGCGACGGGCTGCTGCTGGTACCCAGCGCGTTCTTCTGGCCCGCCACGGCCGTCATGTCCGAGCCGTACCAGTCGATGCTCGTCTACCCGGTGTCCGGCGTCGGCACGCTGTGGGAGCAGGGACCGCCGCCCGCGCCCGGCGCGCTCGCCGCGCTCATCGGGCGCAGCCGGGCGCGGATCCTGCTCGCGCTGGCCGAGCCGGCCACCACGTCGGCGCTGGCCGACCGGATGGCGATCACCCGGGGCGCGGTCAGCCAGCACCTGGGCGTGCTCAGCGACAGCGGGCTGGCCATGGGCCTGCGCGTCGGCAAGGAGGTCGTCTACCGGCGCACCCCGACGGGCGACGCCCTCGCCCTCCACGCCCCCTGACCCGGGTGTTCACGGGCGCGCGTACCGGGTGGACTCCACCAGCCAGTCGATGTGCGCGCGCGGCGCCGCCAGATACGCGCAGGCGACCTTGCTGACGTCGCGCGCCACGCGCGGCCCCAGCTCGTCGAGCGGCAGCCGCCGCGCCGCCCGGTTCATGTCCTGGCAGCGCTCGGCGATGCGGTCGAGCACCCAGGCCACCGCCTCCGGCTCCGCCAGCCCCAGCTCGCGCGCCGCGACCACCACCAGGTTGTGTCCGTCGCCGCGCTCCTTCGCCCGGGACGCCACGTCGTTGCACCACGCGGTCACGTCGTTGCAGGCGTCCACCAGCTCCCGCCACGCCTCGCAGCCGTGCAGCCACGCCGGGGCCTCCACCCGCAGGCACGGCTCGACCAGGTCGAAGACGTACGGGCCGACGGTCGCGCGGCGCAGCGCCGGGTACTGCCGCAGCGTCGGCACGAGGCCCGCCGCGCGGTTGGCCGCCTGCGCGCGGCAGGCGTCGTGGTGGCGCCGCAGGTTCGCGGCGAACCTGGCCCGCCACTGGTCGCTCATCCGCACGCTCGTCACCCGCCACAGGTCCGCGAACGCCGCCTCCAGCGGATGCGCGGAACGGCCCTCCAGCAGCCCCTGGAAGATCTCCAGCCGGCCCGGCCCCTCGTCCATCTCGTCGTCCAGGTGGAACAGCCACGTCAGCCACTGCGCGAACAGCGCCGCCGCGGCGGCGTCGAACTCGGCCAGCGCCCGCCCGGCGATCCGGTGGAACCCCACGCCCGGGTCCGCCTCCAGCCCGGTGCGCCTGGCCCAGTCGGCCACGGCCGCCTCGACCGCGTACACGGCCGGGTGCATCCGGCACGGCGCGGCCAGTGCCGGGACCCGCTCCGTCAGCGCCATCAGCGCCGCGGCGCCGCCGCCCGTCCAGGGCTGCTCGCCCGCACCGGGAGCCTCCGGCTCACCGGCGCGCGGGGCGGGCGCCAGCGGCTTCCAGTGCAGCACGGAGCGCAGCGCGGTCCGCACGGTCGCGATCACGGGGATGCTCACAAAGGCCCGAACAGCCAGTTGCCGGCCGCGCCGGGGTCCTCGCCCGTGTAGTACTGCCGGGCCGCCGCGACCAGCTCGTCCACCGTCAGCGTCCCGCGTCCCGTCCGGTCGAGCCGGTCGAAGGCCACGTCCACGTCGTCGTACGCGGTGCCGAACGCGCCGAGCATCGTCCGGAACTCGCGCCGCCCGACCAGCCCGTCGCCGTCCGGGTCGCACAGCGCCGCCACGGCCACCGTCGCCGGCCGGAACACCGGCTCGTACCGGTCACCCGACACGAACGCCCCGCGCATGCCCTCCCGGAAGTCCTCCCGCGACAGCCGGGACTCGCGGTCGCGGCCGAGCGCGTCCGCGAGTGCCGCCCAGATCGCGTCGAAACCGTCGACGAGCCCGCTGCCGGTGACCGACGTCGGCGACTCGCCGAAACCCACCAGGACGCGCGCCCCCAGCCCCAGCAGGTCCTCGCGCTCGACCGAGCCGGCGCCGCCCGCGTCGATGTGGTCGAACGCCCGATCCAGCTTGTGATTGAGCAGGTCGATGGCCACCCATGCCTCCCCCGAGACCGACTGCGTGATCACAGTAGGTCGGGGCGGGCGGTTTGTCAGCGAGGCTCGCACCGGCGCCCCACGTAACGTGTGCGAAACACGGACACGGCATGCTGGTAGGGACACGATGACTGACTGTCTTCATGAGGGGATGCCTTGGACCGCCAGCAGGAGTTCGTGCTCCGCACACTCGAGGAACGCGACATCCGGTTCATCCGGCTCTGGTTCACCGACGTCCTCGGCTTCCTCAAGTCCGTGGCCATCGCGCCGGCCGAGCTGGAGGGCGCCTTCGCCGAGGGCATCGGCTTCGACGGGTCGGCCATCGAGGGCTTCGCCCGCGTGTACGAGGCCGACATGCTGGCCAAGCCCGACCCGGCGACGTTCCAGATCCTGCCGTGGCGCAGCGAGACGCCCGGAGCGGGCCGCATCTTCTGCGACATCCTCATGCCCGACGGCTCGCCCTCCCACGCCGACCCGCGGTGGGTGCTCAAGCGCACGCTCGCCAAGTGCGCCGACATGGGGTTCACCTTCTACACCCACCCCGAGATCGAGTTCTTCCTGCTCAAGAGCCGCCCCGAGCCCGGCCGGCGGCCCGAGCCGATCGACTCCGGCGGCTACTTCGACCACACCCCGCACAGCTCCGGCCACGACTTCCGCCGCCAGGCGATCATGATGCTGGAGTCGATGGGCATCTCCGTCGAGTTCAGCCACCACGAGGGCGCCCCCGGCCAGCAGGAGATCGACCTGCGCTACGCCGACGCGCTCACCACGGCCGACAACATCATGACGTTCCGCCTGGTCATGAAGGAGGTGGCGCTGGAGCAGGGCATCTGGGCGTCCTTCATGCCCAAGCCGTTCACCGAGCACCCCGGCTCCGGCATGCACACCCACATGTCGCTGTTCGAGGGCGACCGCAACGCCTTCTACGAGGCCGGCGCCGACTACCAGCTGTCCAAGGTGGGCCGCTCGTTCATCGCCGGCCTGCTCAGGCACGCCGCCGAGATCACCGCCATCACCAACCAGTGGGTCAACTCGTACAAGCGGCTCTGGGGCGGCGCCGAGGCCATCGCCGGCCAGGGCGGCGAGGCCCCCTCCTACATCTGCTGGGGCCACAACAACCGCTCGGCCCTGGTCCGGGTGCCCATGTACAAGCCGCACAAGGGCGGCTCGACGCGGATCGAGTTCCGCTCGCTGGACTCCGCCTGCAACCCGTACCTCGCCTTCGCCCTCGTCCTCGCCGCCGGCCTCAAGGGCATCGAGCAGGGATACGAGCTCCCGCCCGCCGCCGAGGACAACGTCTGGACCCTCACCAGCGCCGAGCGCCGCGCCCTCGGCATCCGGCCGCTGCCGCAGTCGCTCGACGAGGCCATCGCCGTCATGGAGCAGAGCGAGCTGGTGGCCGAGACGCTGGGCGAGCACGTCTTCGACTTCTTCCTGCGCAACAAGCGGGCGGAGTGGCGCGACTTCCGTCGGCAGGTCACGGAGTTCGAGCTGGACCGGTACCTGCCGGTGCTGTAAGCGCTGGTCAGAGGCCGTTTCTTCCTGATCGAGGCTGTGAGGCCAACGGTGTTGCACCGTTGGCCTCACGCCGTCTTACGGGCTCTGGGCCGTCTGTGGGCCGTCGGACTGCGATTCCGCGGCCTCCTAGACCTTGTCGACGGCACGGCGGGTCCGCCCCTCGCTGCTCGGCATCAGGTGCGTGTAGGCCCTGAGAGTGAAGCCCGGATCGCCGTGGCCGAGGTACTGGCTGACGGCCTTGACGCTCTCGCCGGCGTCCAGCAGGACCGAGGCGTAGAAGTGCCGCACCGCGTGCATGCCGTGCTCGCGGGCGGCCTGGTGGCGCCGGCCGCTCTCAGGCTCCGGGATGACGCCGGCTGCCACGAGCGCCGGCTTCCAGACGTACACGTTGAAGTCGCTCCGCCTGACCGGGCCGCCGTCCTTTCGGGTGAAGAGCAGCAGCTTGGTGAGCGGCGCGTGCGGTGGTGGCCATTGCCGAGACCATCGGCGAGCATGGCCTGGCCTGCGATGCCCGGTTGGTCGCCCGCTGGGAGGACGGATAGGTAAGCCGTCCGTGCCCCGCGTACCAGCGGGCCTCTAGAGGCGCTGACTGGGCGCTCCTTTGATCAGCTTGGCTTCCAATAGCGAAATGCCATCGAAGTGCCATCGCACGACGTGGCCGGCCCCGAAAGACTGTCGTTCTACGTGGACGAGGAGGGACAAGTGTGGGCAAAACTCGATAGGCGGACGTTTCTTGTTGGGACTACCGCCGCGTTGCTCACACAGGTAGGCGTGGGATTGTCGCCGTCTTCGCTCCCGACCATCGGCGTTTCGGACGACCTATTCGGCTTTGCAGCACTCGCCAAGTCCCAATGGCCCGATCTCAGGCTTTCACGCCCCTCGCCCGATTACGGCGTGGACCTCACAGCCTTGCCTCCCGACGGCCGCGCCATGGAAGGGGCGGTCATGCGGATGCAGTTCCACCAGGCGAGCACGACCGCCGGCCGCGCCATGACGACCCTGACGAACGTTCCGAGGTTGACGGAGTTCTCGCGCGCCACGAGCCGCGGTCTCGTGATCGGCGTCGACAAGGCGGCCGGCCAACCCAGGTTCTTCGCGCTGGACGCCTAGGAGGCGCGGCGCCGGCTCGCGAACTCGCCCGACAGCGGCAGCGTGGCCATCCCCGGCGCCTACGAACTGGACGACTTCACGTACGGCCTGCTGTGGGCCGCGGCCAGTCTGGACGACGGCCTGCAGGCGGACGATCAAAAACTTTCTGCCTCGCACGAGGAGCTTGCCGCCTACGAGAAGCTCAGCGCATCAGCAGTCAGCAGGGAGGCGGCCCCCGACCTCGGGAGCGTCTCGCACATGTGGCTGGGCTCCGACTTCTGCGCACGGCACATCCTGCGGAACCTGACGACGCTCCCCCAACTCCCTGTCTTCTGTACGCGCGAGCAACGAGGCGAAGAGGCATGCACGCGGTTGTTGTTCGACCACAAGTACGCCTATCTGCGAGCGGTTCGGAGCACCACGGGACATCGGGCTTCCACCCGGATGTTCTGCATTCCACGCGGCGCCGTCCACGGTTCACCCCACCACGAGCGCATCCTGCTCTTCCTGTCCATCGCCCTGATGGAAGCAACAGGAATCCACGTCAAGATCTGCGACGATCCGTCGTACGCCAGTGTCGAGGGCTTCGTCCTTGGGGGCGAGCAAGCCATATCGCGAACTGGGTCCGGGGCGCGGGCATGTGGCACGTGGACACACACTCCGTCATCGAGGCGGACGACCCTGGGCGGCGACTGCGCGCGCTGGCCGCATACCTGGAGCTCATTGGGCGTGGCTGTGCTCCGACCACGGGGACGACTTCATGAACGCCTTGGCGGCGTTCTGCCGTGACCACAAGATCCGGCAAGGGCACATCCCCATGTTTCTGGCAGGCTTCGCCGAAGCCGAGATAGTCGGAACCTGCGAGAAGCGCGAAAACCCTGACGCTTCGGTGTGGTCAAGAGTGTATCTCGCAAACGCCGAAGCTATGGGGTACGGGATCATCGCCACGGATCCTGAAAGTGGTGGAGTTCTGCCTCATATTCACACCATGCTCGGGCTCAAGGAGCGCTCTGCAGTGGGACACACCAGTCATCTGCTATCGGCTGGGGTGCAATTTCTAACCGAGATGCTTGTTGTGGAAGTCATGGCACCGACGATGATGAGGCTTCGAGACCCGAAGCTCTATGACGTTCCTCTACTGACATTCGCGTCCAGTGAGTGAAGCGGTGTGTGCTTAATGCACTCAACGCCCGCTGAAGATGCTTCACTGTCATGGATTCGTTGCTAAATTAACCCATAGTCACTAAGCAAAGGCCTCCTCCATTCGACTGTCACTGCGCCTCTTTTGATGTTCACTGGTCGAACAAGATCGTAGCGGGTGATCATGTGATCGTTGTTCGTCCATTGAATGATCACATGATTCAGGTTCGAGTGTGAGCTTCTAAATCTAGATAAGTCGGGCACGCTGAAGAGCGGTAATTGTCCTGAAGGTGGTTGTTTGACGAAATCCCGCTTCGAATGCGTATCCGGCTTCGGGATTCGTAGTGCAGCGGTGTGCCACACCCTAATGAGGTCCTCTGGCTGCTGTATTATCAGGCCGCTCATGGGTGGACGGCGATTATCGTCATCTTCAACGCTAGGAGCCAGTTGCTTCAGGTATTCGATCGCAGAGCGACGGATCAAATGGAAATATAGATGTGGGTCATCCTTGTGATCCCACTGTGCGGTCTCGTGAAAGTACGCCGCTGTCTTTATGCCGTCCGCTAGGGCATCGTAGATCTGTTGGCAGACATCTGCGAGTCGCTGACAGACGCTTTCCTCCGAGTCATCTCTGCGCATGGATCATAAGATAGTCCGGGGAGATTGTCTTGCTGTGGCTCATGGTGTTGGAGTGAAGACCATACAGTCTTGCGGTAGAAAATCTATCCGCCTGGTGTGGGTTGGCTTTCCTAGCTTGCTTTCTGGGCAATTCATGCCCAGGGCAGTCAGCACCTGATGCCCCTGGTGTGCCTTAGCTGGTTACCTGTGGCCCCTGGCTCATGTCAGCGACCGCGGGCGCTTTGATGAGGTTCTTGGCTTTCAATAACTTATATATCGTGTCACGAGCCAAACCCGTCAGTTTGCTAATTCGGCGGATGTTCTTCTCGCCAGAGAGATAGAGATCCAATGCTATCTGCTTTCGTAGGTCTGTGGATGCTCTCGTGGCTCTGGCTTCTATGGCTCTAGTTTCTAGCGCCTTTTTGTTTTCGTGTTTCTTGTCGACGTCATCTCGTGGCGCCCTTGGAATTACTCGCTTACCGCTCACGCCTATGGCCTTGGATGACATCACGTCCAGGAGCAATTTCGATAAATCTACCTCGTCCTCGTGGTCGTCGCCTGGCTTTTTGTCAAGAAGTGTCATGAGAAGATATGCCATGCGAGACGCAGCCATTTTTGGATCTTCATATACCCAGAAGCCCGACATTTCGGCTACATCTGGCAGGAAGCCTTGCACCTCCCATGCGTGAACTGTTTCTTCTGTCGTTACAGCAACGGTGCGCTGGCGAACTTTCGTTTTGCCGTCTGAATCGATGATGTTTTCTTCCTGGACTTCCAATGCCTCGTCGAAGCGGACTATGGCGTAATGCCGCAAGGCAATCGGAAATTTGCCACGATGTATCTCTATTGCGCCCACTCGGATCTCGTGGGCAGAGTTTAGGGCATTCATCACGTCTCGTGATAAATCGGACGCATTGCGGGCAATCTGGACCCGCGTGCGTAGCGCATCGATGTCATCATCGAGGTGCACGATCACTCCCTTCCGAAGACGCGAGCAAGTGCAGTCTAAAAGAGTGTCGAGGCTCGACATGTCGGCCCTCGACGCTGAGTCCTTCTTGGGGGGGTTATTTGCGTCCCGGAGGGACAAGCCTCTATCCCCTGGATGAATCCTTATATACGAAGGGCATCAGCCGAGACTGGCGCATATCGTGATCAAGCTCTAGCTTTGCCCCAGGTAATTCGGCCCCACAGAAAGGAACCGGTTCGTGCCAGGCGAAGATCCTGATTGGCGAACATTATTCACGACTGAAGTCGGAAAGACGGTGCGGGCTGCGATTGGTAGCCGAGCCCGCACCGTCCATCTCTGCACCTTGCTGATCGCCATCGCACTAGCGGTATCGCTAGTGCTTGGGGTCTACAAGATGACAGCAGGTTAGCCCTTCCTTCGGGGGAGAGCCAGCCTTTCAATGCACGCATTGAGGTTTTGCTGGATCCCTCAAGAGGGGCGTTTCGGTGCTCACTTGCAGCCTGTGCTATGGGCGGTGAGTAAGGTCTGCGGCGCTGGTCTCCGCAGTCCCCCGAGGTCGTACCACCATGTGATGATGGCGCTCACGGCCGATTCGTGAGCGCCATCATCTGCAGGCCGGACGTCTACGACACCGCACCGGAGGTGCAGTTCCTCTCCGCGAGGCGCCGGGCATCAGGGCGCATCGTCGGGGCCGCTTCTGGGCCGTCCGGGGTAGGCCAACGACGACAGACATTCCTCAAAGGTGACGGTTCCGCGGCAAGTCAGCGGGGTTGGTGAGAGCTGTTCCAGGGGTCGGGTCGACACCTCATCACTTCCTGCGCAACAAGCGGGCGGAGTGGCGTGACTTCCGGCGGCAGGTGACGGAGTTCGAGCTGGACCGGTACCTGCCGGTGCTGTAGGGCGGCGGGGCGAGGTCTTCACGGGAGGGCGCGCTTCGCGCGTGGGACGCTCAGGCGCGCCGCCCAGGGGGGGGGGGCCCCCCCCGCCCCCCCCGGGGGGGGGGGGGGGGGGGGCCCCCCCCCCCCCCCCCGGGGGGGGCCCCCCCCCCTGCCCCCCGGGGGGGGGGCCCGCCCGCCCCCCCCACCCCCGCGACGCCGGCCGGGGGAGAGGCCGCTCCGCGAACCCCCAAGGCCGGGCAGCCGTGCCGGGAAGCTCGCCAGAGGGTGGGAAAGGCTCAGTCCGCGGCTTGAGGGACGGGCGCGACCTCGATCTCGATGGACGCCGCCCAGAGCAGGTCGTCAGCACCGTCCGTGGCCAGCCACTCATGAAGATCAGCTGCGAGCCTTTCCGCGTCATCCTGGCCCGGAACTCCGAGCCGCATGGCAGCCACCTTCAAGTTCTTGCCGGAATACCGCATGACCAGCGAACGGTCATCCCAACTGGTCACCTCGGTTTCCAGTCCGGGACACCCGTGAACTCGCAGGGCGTCGCCCAGACCCAGGACGAAGCGCCGCCCGTCGAGCAGCTCCACCATGACATCGGCATCCTTTCCATTGCCGAAAAGGACGATCTCCGCGAGTGGTTCGCCCGCAAGCGGCAGTTCCGTCCAGATGGGGGATGGTCGCCGGCGCATGTACTCGCGAACGGTTCGGACGTAGCTGCCCATGGGCTGATCGTAGCCGTGTCATTACTCCGTGTCGCGAAGTCGGAGGCAAGTCGCCGTCGTCGGCGGGCTTCGACGAGCGCTGAACTGTCGATGACGATCACGACTCGCGGATCTTCCGTATCTCGGTGACGACGTCGTCGTGGCTCGCCCCGCCCCCGAGCGACCGAAGCGCCTCCAGTCGTCCCCTGATCGTGTCCGGGGCTGTCTTCAGCTCGGCGGCCACTTCCGCGTCCAGCCCTCTGACCTGCAAGGTGGCATCCATGGTGCAAGCATGATGCTTTTCCGGGGAGCTGGAAGTCGTCCTTGGTGAGGACGCCGTCTTTGACCGGGAAACGAGTGGTCCGATAGCCATGGGCCGGTGATACGTGTGCGCGCGCTCGAACCGGACGACGCCCCCGTCGTGGCGTCGTGGATCGACGGCCCAGAGGCGCTGGTCGCCTGGTCCGGCAAGACGGGGTTCACCTGGCCGTTCGACGGCCGGCAGCTGCTCGACCTGCGAGCCTCCGATCCCGCCCGCCGCCTCCTGGTCGCGACCGACCCCGACGGGAGCCTGGTCGGCCATGTCGGCCTGCGGGGGGAGCCGGGCGGCGCGTCCGTGCGGCTCGGCATGGTGCTGGTGGCCCCGGCCGCGCGGGGCCGGGGGCGCGGGGCGGCCATGGTGGAGGCCGCTCTCGGCGTGGCGTTCGCGGACCCCGCCGTCGAGCGGGTGGAGCTGGGCGTCTACGCGCACAACGGCTCGGCCAGGCGGATCTACGAACGGCTCGGGTTCCGGGCCGGCCGGGTGTATCCGCGGAGCATCCTCGTCGGCGACGAGTGGTGGACGTCGGTCACGATGAGCCTGCCGCGGGAGGCGTGGAGCCCCTCTGCCTGAGCGGAGCGCGGGGCTGCTCCGTGGCACTGGTGTGCGCGTACGTCATCGGCTAGCCTGAATAGGCAGCCAAATGGCTGCCTATTCAGGACGGTGACGATGGACGACGTGTTCAAGGCGCTGGCCGACGCCAGTCGCCGGCGGCTGCTCGACAGCCTGAACGCCCGCGACGGGCAGACCCTGCGCGAGCTCTGCGCCGGGCTGGACATGGCCCGGCAGTCGGTCAGCAAGCACCTGGCCGTGCTGGAGGCCGCGAACCTGGTCAGCACCGTCAGACGCGGCCGGGAGAAGCTGCACTACCTCAACGCCGAGCCCGTCAACGCCATCGCCGACCGCTGGATCCGCCGGTACGACCGCGAGCGGGCGCGTGCGCTCGCCGACCTCAAGACCGCCCTGGAGGAGAGCCCCATGGACAGGCCCGAGTTCGTCTACACCACCTACATCGACACGACGCCGGAACGGCTCTGGCAGGCGCTCACCGATCCCGCCTTCACCCGCCGCTACTGGGGCGCCACCTTCGGCACCGACTGGCGTACCGGGTCGGCGATGGTCTGGGAGCAGGACGGGATGACGTTCGAGGACCCGGAGCAGGTGGTGCTGGAGGCCGAGCCCTACCGGCGGCTGTCGTACACCTGGCACACGTTCACGCCGGAGTTCGCGCACAGGTACGGGTTCGGCGAGGAGTGGCTGGCGCGGGTGTCGGGGGAGCGGCGGTCCAGGGTGACGTTCGAGATCGAGCAGGCCGGGCGGCAGGTCAGGCTGACGGTCGTGCACGACGGGTTCGAGCCGGGGAGCCCCGTGCTGGAGGCGGTCAGCGGGGGATGGCCGCAGATCCTGTCCAGCCTCAAGACGCTGTTGGAGACGGGCGAGCCTCTCCCGGAGGGCTCGACGGAGTCCCCGCGCCCGGGGATGCGAGAGAGCTTCGCGGAGTGATCAGCATCACTTCTCACGCCGAAGACACATGCGTGCAATTTAGCGCCCGTATCTTACGGGTACGGCTTTTCCGCCACCCCCAGGAGCCCTCCCAGGAGCCGCGCCGCGGGCGCGTCGCACTTCGGTACGGCTGAGCGGGAAGGTTCTGGTGGGTCCGGAGTGTTAGACCCTGGTGCAGGCTGGTGGACAGCCATCCCTGCCGACACGGGCCGTCCGGATCTCCGGTAATATCGGCCTGCTTTATTTGAAGTTTCGGATTTTCGCTCGTCAGAGCGATATGGGAGGGTGAGGCATGACGACGGCTGCCCTGCAGACCGTGTTGACCGTTCCCCAGCGTTTCCGGGGACCGGTGGGCGTCGCCAACGGCGGCTGGATAGCCGGAACCATGGCGGACGCGTTCAACGACAACCGCTCAGCCGTCGAAGTCACCCTCCATGCCCCCACCCCGCTGGAAACCGAGCTGCGGCTGGAGCACGTCGCCAACACCGTCACCCTCTCCGACGGCGACCGGCTGCTCGTCGAGGCCATCCCGGTCGCGCAGGACCTCGACGCCCCCGAGTTCGTCCCGTTCAAGGACGCGGCGCGGGCCGAGGCCGGCTTCGCGGGCTGGAAGGGTCACGCCTTCCCCGAGTGCTTCGCCTGCGGCCTGCGTGAGCCCGGCGACGGCCTGCGCGTCTTCCCGGGTCCCGTGGAGGGCAAGGACGTGGTGGCCGCCGGCTGGCGGGTCCCGCACACGGTGGCCGACGAGGACGGCGTTCCCGGCTCGATCGTGGGCGCGGTGCTCGACTGCATCACGGGCTGGGCGCACTTCCAGCCCGGCGAGTCGGCGCTGCTCGGCCGGCTCACCCTGCAGATCCACCGGCGCGTGTACCCGGGCGGCGCCTACTCCGCCGTGGCCCGCGCCACCGGCCGTGAGGGTCGCAAGCTGTTCGGCGAGAGCGCGATCTACGAAGTGGACGGCACGCTGGTCGCCGCCGCCCGCGCCACCTGGATCGCTCCCCGCTGACGGCCTGACGACGTCGGCTTCCCGGCCCCGGAACCCACGAGGTTCCGGGGCCGTTGGCATCCCGGGACCCGTGCGGGGCTCAGCCGGTGAGGCGGGCGGCGACCAGCGACGCGCAGCGCTCGTCGAACAGGATCGTGTAGTGGTTGCAGTCGGCCACCACCTCGTCCTCCAGGAGCGGCAGCCGGGCCGTCCAGGCGGCGGCCAGCTCGTCCGGCAGCATGCCCGTCTCCTGGTCGAGCAGCCCGCGCGGCGCCCGCAGCAGCGAGACGGGGGCCGTGATCGAGGTCAGCGCGGCGCCGATCTCCTCCGCCTCCGTCAGCAGCCAGCGGCCGTCCTCGCGCACCGCCTCCTGGGCGGCGCGTGAGCGCAGCGCCCCCGGCGGCCCGGTCAGGTCGTAGCGGACGTACGCCTCGACGTCGTCGTTCCAGGCGTTCACGAAGGCCGGGTGCGACCGGAAGAAGGCCACGTAGTCCTCCGGCGTGGCGAAGGTGCGGGACAGCCGGGCGAGCCCGGGGCCGAGCGTGGCCGCCAACGCCGCGTCCGGGTCGGTGCCGGCCGGGAGCGGCAGCGGCAGGCCGCCGTCCACCAGCACGACCCGGGCGAACTCCCGCCGGGCCGCCGCCAGCGCCGCCACGTACGCGCCCATGGAGTGCCCCGTCAGCACCGCGCCGCTTTCCGCGCCCACGTGGTCGGCGACGCGCAGCACGTCCTCGGCGTGCCTGGGCAGCCCGTACGGCCCGGGCAGCCCGGCGCTGTGCCCACGGCCGCGCAGGTCCATCGCCACCAGCGACCAGCCGTCCGGCAGCCGCCGCCCCACCGCCGCCCACGCCATGAGCGACGCGGTGATCCCGTGCACCGCGATGACCACCCGCGGACCGTCCCCGAACCTGGCGAGCCGCAGCCCGCCGACCTCGTCCACCCTCATGGACGGGATCCTAGGGACAGATCTCTCGCTCCGGTACGCCCGGGGACCTGTCGTCTCCTCCCGTACGGCACCGATGAGGAAACCTTGGGCGAAAAAGCCGGATAAATTACGCGGTATGCGGATCACCGTGATCGAGCACGAGGCCGAGGCGGGGCTCGGCTACCTGGCCGGGTGGCTCGGCCCGGCCTGCGACGTCGTCCGGCCGTACCGGGGCGAGGAGGTGCCCGAGCGGGCCGCCGACGGGCTGGTCGTGCTCGGCGGCGAGGCCGCCGCCTGGGAGGACGAGCGCTGTCCCTGGCTGCCGGCCACCCGTGAGCTGCTGCGCCGCTCCGTCCTCGACGGCACTCCCACTCTCGGCATCTGCCTCGGGGCCCAGCTCATGACGATGGCCTGCGGCGGGACCGTCGAGCGCGGCGGCGAAGGGCTGGAGGTGGGGCTCTGCGAGGTGACCGCGCTGCCCGAGGCCGCCTCGGACCGGCTGATGGCCGGGATCGGCACGGCGGTCGCGATCCAGTACCACCAGGACGTGATGTCCCGGCTGCCGGACGGGGCGGTGCCGCTCATGACCGGCTCCCGGTACCCCAACCAGGCGTACCGGTTGGGGGAGAGGGCCTGGGCGGTGCAGTTCCACCCGGAGGCCACGCCTGACATCTTCGCGTCGTGGGCCGGGTCGTCGCCGCCGGAGGGGGCGGAGGAGCTGGTCGCGGCGGTCCGGGCGGCGGAGGACAAGCTGGTGTCGGTCTGGCGCCCCATGGCGGAGGCGTTCGCGTCGGTCGTCAGAGGCGCCTGAACGAGGCGCCTGAACCCGTTCTCGGTGCCGGCCTGGGCCCGTTCTCAGTACCAGCGGTCGCGGGGACGCGAGGTGGGCCGGCCGCCCCGGTCCCGGCGGCGGGTGACGGCGTGGGCCGCCGCGTGGACGCCCGCCAGGAGCAGCGGTACGGCCAGTGCGCCCACGGCCGACGAGCCGCGGGGCGGGGCCGGCACCCCGGCCTCGCGCAGCCGCCGCCGCGCCCACACCGTGAACGGGATCACGACGAGCGGCGCGGTCACCGCGCCGGGCGTGTAGCCGCGGGTGACCGCCGCCTGCGCCAGATGGACGACGCCGTGCAGCCCGAAGGCTGTCAGCGCAGCCTGGAACGCCGGACTCCGCCCACCGGTGCGCGCCCCCGCGGCCGACAGCGCCGCCACGGCCCCGCCCATGAGCCCGATCGCCACGGTCGTGTGCGCCCGTGACACGTCCAGCCGTTCCCACGGGACGCCCGGGAAACGCCGCCGGAGCCTGGGGCCGGCCCGCCCGGCCCAGCCGGGCATCGTGACCAGCTCCTCGGCGTCGTGCACGGCCCAGGCCGCCAGCAGCCCCCACGTCACCACCGCCGGCACCACCCCCGAAGCCGCCGCACCCGCCGAAGCGGGCCCGGAGACCGCACCCGCCTCCGACACCGCCTCCGACACCGCACGCGCCCCCGGGACCGGAGCCGACCAGGTGGGCGCCGTCACCCCGCCGGCGCCGCCATGCGCATGAGACCTCATCTGTCCGTCCTCCCCCATCGACGAAACACAACGCCGAACCACAACGCCGAAACGCAACGCAACGTTGCGTTCTACTTTATGTCGCCCGCGCACCGGCCTGTCAAGATGGAGGGGTGCCCAGGATCGAGTCCACCGCCGCCAGGCTCGCCAAGCTCGGGTTCGCCGACGGAGCGACCGCCGCGCGGCTCCTGGAACAGGCCGGGGGCGAGCTGGACGACCTGCTCGACGGGCTGGTCCAGGTCGCGGACCCCGACCTGGCGCTGCTGTCGCTGACGCGGCTGGCCGAGCGGGCCCCCGAAGCGGCCGCCGCCCTGCGCGGCGACGAGCGGCTGCGCGAGCGCGCGCTGGCCGTCCTCGGCGTGAGCGCCGCCCTGGGCGACCACCTGGTCCGCCACCCCGGCCACCTCGCGCTGCTGGCCTCCACCGAGCCGGGTGACGCCCGCGCCGACCTGCTGCGCGCCGTCGGCGCCGACCCGGGCGACCCGCTGCCCCGCGCGGCCACGCCCGCCTCCTCCTCAGGCGGCCGCCATCACCCGGGCGCCCCGGCCGACCCCGGTGCGCTGGTCGCGCTGCGCGTGGCGTACCGTGGCCGGCTCCTGGGCCTGGCCGCGCGCGACCTGACCGGCCAGGCCACGCTCAGCGAGGTGACCGCCGAGCTGTCCGACCTCGCGGGCGCCGCGCTGGAGGCGGCCCTGGCCATCGCCCGCGCGGAGGTCGACGCCGAGGACGTACGGCTGGCGGTGATCGGCATGGGCAAGGCCGGCGCGCGGGAGCTCAACTACATCAGCGACGTCGACGTGATCTTCGTGGCCGAGCCGCGCGACGGCGCCGACGAGACCAAGGCGCTGCGCGCCGCGACGCGGCTGGCCCAGACCATGATGCGCGCCTGCTCGGCGGCTACCTCCGAGGGGGCGCTGTGGGAGGTCGACGCGGGCCTGCGCCCCGAGGGCCGCAACGGGCCGCTGGTGCGCACCCTGGCCAGCCATTTGGCCTACTACGGCCGGTGGGCCAAGACCTGGGAGTTCCAGGCGCTGCTCAAGGCCCGTCCCGTCGCCGGCGACATGGAGCTCGGCGCCTCCTACGTCGAGGCGGTCAACGACCTGGTCTGGTCGGCCGCCACCCGCGACCACTTCGTCGAGGACGTCCAGGCCATGCGCCGCCGCGTCGAGGAGCACGTGCGCGCGGAGGGGGAGCGGCAGATCAAGCTGGGGCCGGGCGGGCTGCGCGACATCGAGTTCGCCGTGCAGCTCCTCCAGCTCGTCCACGGGCGGCTCGACCCGCTGCTGCGCCGCCGCGCCACCCTGCCGGCCCTGGCCGCGCTGTCCCGGGGCGGTTACGTCGGCCGCGACGACTCACGCGGCCTGGCCGAGGCGTACACGTTCCTGCGCCAGGTCGAGCACCTGCTCCAGCTCCACCGGATGCGCCGCACCCACGTGCTGCCCACCGACTCCGCCGACCTGCGCCGGCTGGGCCGCGCGCTCGGCATGCAGGCCGACCCGGTGGGGGAGTTCACCGCCCGCTGGCGCCGCCACGCGCGGGAGGCGCGGCGGCTGCACGAGAAGCTGTTCTATCGGCCGTTGCTCCAGGCCGTGGCCCGGCTGCCCGACACCGAGGCCAGGCTGTCCACCGCGGCGGCCTCGGCCCGGCTGCGGGCCCTCGGCTACGTCGACCCCGACGGCGCGCTGCGCCACATCGCCGCGCTCACCTCCGGGGTGTCGCGGCGGGCCGCGATCCAGCGCACCCTGCTGCCGGTCATGCTGGGCTGGTTCGCCGACACGCCCGACCCCGACGCGGGGCTGCTCGGCTTCCGGCAGGTCAGCGACAAGCTCGGCACCACGCCGTGGTACCTCCGGCTGCTGCGTGACGAGACCGCCGTGGCCGCCCGCATGGCCCGCGTGCTCGGCGCCAGCCGCTACGCCACCGGGCTGCTCATGCACGCCCCCGACGCCGTGGCGCTGCTCGGCTCGGACGAGGACCTCGCGCTGCGCGCCCCCGAGGCGCTGCGGACCGAGGCGTCCGCCGCCGTGACGCGGCACGCGGCCGACCCGGCGAGCGCCGTCGCCGCCGTGCGCGCCCTGCGGCGCAGGGAGCTGTTCCGCACGGCCGTCGCCGACCTGTTCGGCCTGGCCGGCATCGAGGAGGTCGGCGTCGCGCTGTCGGCGCTCAACGACGTGACGCTCCAGGCCGCCCTCGACGCGGCCGTCGCCAAGGTCCGGGCCGACCGGGGAGTGGAGCCGCCCACCCGGTTCGCCCTCATCGCCATGGGCCGGCTCGGCGGCATGGAGTCGTCGTACGCGAGCGACGCCGACGTCATGTTCGTCCATGACCCGCACCCCGGCGCGGGCGAGAGGGAGGCCGGCGACGCCGCCTTCGCCATCGCCAACGAGCTGCGCCGCCTGCTCAGCCTGCCCGCTCCCGACCCGCCGCTGCTCATCGACCCGGACCTGCGGCCCGAGGGCCGGCAGGGGCCGCTGGTGCGCACGCTCGCCTCCTACCGCGCCTACTACGCGCGCTGGTCCTCGCCGTGGGAGGCGCAGGCGCTGCTGCGGGCCCGCTTCTGCGCCGGCGACGCCGCGCTGGGCGCGGAGTTCACCGCGATGGCCGACGAGCTGCGCTACCCGGCCGATGGCCTGCGCGAGGAGGCCGTACGCGAGATCCGGCGCCTGAAGGCCCGGATGGAGGCGGAGCGGCTGCCGCGCGGCGCCGACCCCGCCCTGCACACCAAGCTCGGCCCCGGCGGCCTGTCCGACGTCGAGTGGGTCGCCCAGCTCCTCCAGCTCCGCTACGCCGGCGCCGCCACGTCCCTGCGCACCACCCGCACCCTGGAGGCGCTGCGCGCGGCCGTCGCCGAGGGGCTGCTGACGGAGGCCGACGAGGAGGTGCTGGCCGAGGCGTGGCAGTGCGCCTCCCGGATCCGCGACGCCATCATGCTGGTCAAGGGACGGCCCGGCGACAGCGTCCCGGCCGACGCCCGCGAGCGGATGCGGCTGGCCCGCACGCTCGGCTACCCGCCGGACGGCTCCGAGGACTTTCTCGACGACTACCGCCGCGTCACCCGCCGTGCCCGCCAGGTGGTGGAACGCGTCTTCTACGGCTCCTGAGCCCGTTTCCCCGGAGATGTGAGCCGTTGCGTCCCGCGCCCGAGCGGGTGTATCAAGGCGCGGGGTGATCGTTTTGCTGTCGATCTACGTGGATCTGGCCTTAGGTCTCGTGCTGTCGTTCCTGCT
The DNA here is from genome assembly GCF_044459125.1 of Nonomuraea sp. NPDC050383. Lineage (NCBI taxonomy): Bacteria > Bacillati > Actinomycetota > Actinomycetes > Streptosporangiales > Streptosporangiaceae > Nonomuraea > Nonomuraea sp. NPDC050383. The sequence continues at coordinate 897,655 of NZ_JBITIP010000001.1, read as the reverse complement.
GCTGTCGCTGCTCGTCAGCGGGCTGAACGAGGCGTTCGTCCGCCTGCTCGCCATCCGCAGCAAGTTCCTGTGGGCGTACCTGCGCGACACCATGGACGGCAGCGACAAGGACGGCAGGAGCTGGCTGCCCGCCAGCGTGCGGGAGGTGTTCGCCGTGCTGCCGTTCACCCGGGACCCGCGTCCGGTGCACAGCGACCAGCCCGCGCCGTCCGAGGCCGGCGAGCTGCCCGTGAAGGAGACCAAGGCCGAGGACGCCATGATCAACCTTCTCTACCAGCGGGTCCGCGAGATCGACCATCCCAAGCAGGGCCGCACCAGCATCGCCAACCTGCCGCCGGGCCGCTTCGCCGCCGCGCTGATGGAGCTGGCGGCGGCCGAGGACGGCGGCGTCGAGGGGCTGCTGGAGAAGCTCAAGGCCATGGGCAGCCCGCTCCACGGCCACCTCAAGGGCGTGTGGGAGAGCGCCCAGCGCGACCTGGAGCGGTTCCGGGGCGGGGTGGAGACCTGGTTCGACGGCGAGATGCAGCGGCTGTCGATGCTGTACCGGCGTTACGTCAAGTGGGTGGTGGCCGCGCTGGGGCTGCTGGTGACGCTGGTGTTCACCATGGACGGGCTGGAGTACGCCAAGACGCTGCTGCGCGACAACGCCTTCCGCGCCTCCGTGACGGCCGTGGCCGAGTCCGGTCCCGACGCGTACGGCGAGCTCAAGGCGCAGTGCGAGCGCTCGAACCCGGTGCCCTGCATCACCGACACCCTCAGCCAGCCGGCCCTGGTCAAGGTCTTCGACCACGCCCTGGTCAGCCTGTCGATCCCCGAGGAGGGCGACCCGGCCGTCCACTGGAACGGCGGCACCTGGTGGGACCGGCTCACCACGCCCAGCCACTGGCCGGGCTACCTCATGACGTACGTGGCGTTGCTGTTCGGCGCCCCGTTCTGGTGGGATGTGCTGCGCCGCCTCACCGGCATGCGCTCCCACCGCTAGGAGAATCCGCGTGCGCCGGGGGCGCAGCCGGTGTTGCATGGATCAGATGATCGACGAACCGCTGGAACGGCTCCGCACCGCTGCCCGCCGCACTCGTGAACTGGCTCGCGACCGGACAGCCATCGGCCTGGGCCCCGAGGACGCCGATGACGTCCTCGGCACGATCAACACGGACGGCGCCCTCGGGTTCGACCCCTTCCCTCTGCTTGAGGCCATCCACCGGAACGGCGTCCGGGCTGTGGTCATCGGGCAGGTCGCCGGCATCATGCATGGGTCCGCCGAACTGACCGGCGATCTGGATCTGCTCTGGGACGGCGCGCCGGCTCACGCCACGGCTCTGGCGGCCGCCTTCGACTCCGTCGGCGCCCGGCTCACCGACGAGTCGGGCACCCTCGTGGCACCTCGCCCGGACGCCCTTCTCCGCCCCAAAGTGCCGTTCACCTCACCCGGAGCCGGCGGCGACTGCTGCACCCCGGCGCTGCCCTGGGGGACCCTCCCGGTCCGGGAGCTTCTCGATCGCGCGATCACCGCGGTCGACCCGGGCGGCCTGGAGGTTCACTACGTCTCCCGCCGGGACCTGATCCGGATGCGCCGTGCGCTGGGCCGCCCCAAGGACCTCCGCCGAGCGGACGAACTGGACTCCCTCCCCGCCACCGGGGGCCGCTAGGAAGGCGCCGCCATGCGGAAAGCCCGTGGCAAGGTCCAGGACCTTGCCACGGGCTCACCGGTCACACGTCGTAGTACAGCTCGAACTCGTGCGGGTGCGGGCGCAGGCGGATCGGGTCCACCTCGTTCTCCCGCTTGTACGCCACCCACGTCTCGATGAGGTCGGGCGTGAACACGCCGCCCTCCAGGAGGTAGTCGTGGTCGGCCTCCAGGGCCGCGAGCACCTCGGGCAGGGAGCCCGGCACCTGGGGCACCTGGCGGGCCTCCTCCGGCGGGAGCTCGTACAGGTCCTTGTCCACCGGCTCCGGCGGCTCGATCTTGTTGCGGATGCCGTCGAGGCCGGCCATGAGCATGGCGGCGAACGCGAAGTACGGGTTGCACGAGGGGTCCGGCACCCGGAACTCGATGCGCTTGGCCTTCGGGTTCGAGCCGGTGATCGGGATGCGGACGCAGGCGGACCGGTTGCGCTGGCTGTAGACCAGGTTGACCGGGGCCTCGTAGCCGGGCACCAGGCGGTGGTAGGAGTTGACCGTCGGGTTGGTGAAGGCCAGCAGCGACGGCGCGTGGCGGAGCAGGCCGCCGATGTAGTAGCGGGCCGTGTCGGACAGGCCGGCGTAGCCGACCTCGTCGTAGAACAGCGGCGAGCCGTCCTTCCACAGCGACTGGTGGCAGTGCATGCCGGAGCCGTTGTCACCGTAGAGCGGCTTGGGCATGAACGTGACCGTGTGGCCGAACTCCAGGGCCGTGCTCTTGATGATGTACTTGTAGAGCATCAGGTTGTCGGCCGTCTTGAGCAGCGTGCCGAACTTGAAGTCGATCTCGGCCTGGCCGGCGGTGCCCACCTCGTGGTGCTGCATCTCGACGTCGATGCCGCACTCGATGAGGTTGCGGACCATCTCGGAGCGCAGGTCGGTGAAGTGGTCCATCGGCGGGACCGGGAAGTAGCCGCCCTTGTAGCGCGGCTTGTAGCCGAGGTTGCCGCCCTCGGTGGCCTTGCCGGTGTTCCAGGCGCCCTCGATGGAGTCGATGTAGTAGTAGCCGGCGTTCTGCTTCGTCTCGAAGCGGACGTCGTCGAAGATGTAGAACTCCGCCTCGGGGCCGAAGTAGACCGTGTCGGCGATGCCGGTGCCCTTGAGGTACTCCTCGGCCTTGCGGGCGACGTTGCGCGGGTCGCGGCTGTAGGCCTCGCCGGTCAGCGGGTCGTGCACGAAGAAGTTGAGGTTCAGCGTCTTGTGCTGACGGAACGGGTCCAGCACGGCGCTGGACGGGTCGGGCAGCAGCAGCATGTCCGACTCGTGGATGGCCTGGAAGCCGCGGATGGACGAGCCGTCGAACATGAGCCCGTCGGTGAAGACGCTCGCGCTGAAGTTCTCTACCGGGAAGGTGAAGTGGTGCGTCGTCCCCGGCAGGTCGGTGAACCTGACATCGACGAACTGCACCCCTTCGTCGCTGATGAACTTCAGGACGTCGTCGGCGGAGTTGAACACTCTCGAACCTCCCTGGGGACCTGGCTATCAGGCCGACGCTAGGTCGCGGCCGTTTCCGCTCGGTGTCCCGATTGTTTCGCATATGTTAAGCGGAGGAGGGGCGCGGAGCGCCTACGCCACTCCGTGTGAGCGACCGGGCCACCCGCCGGATACCGTGGTGGACATGAGCGGCAATGAGCCCCGCTGGACACAGACCTGGCTGGGCGGCGTGCGGGCGGCGGGCGTCGATCTCGGCTATCCGGGCGAGCGGCTGGGCCTGCCCGAGGAGGGCAGCGGATCGGTCGCCGGCTGGGGCCGGCGCATCACCGCCCTGGTCATCGACTGGCTGATCTGCACCTGGGCCATCACCCAGCTCCTCCTGCGGATCGACCCCGCCGAGTCGCCCTGGGTGCCCGCCGTCGTGTTCGCCGTGCAGTACCTCGTGCTGGTGGCGTTCATGGGGCAGACGTTCGGCCACCGGCTGGCCGGCATCCGGGTGGCGGCCATGGACGGCGGCGACCCGCGGCTGGTGCCCGCGCTGACGCGCACCTTGCTGCTCGCCCTGGCCGTGCCCGCGCTGATCTTCGACCGCGACCACCGCGGGGTGCACGACCGCGTGTCCAACACCGTCGTCGTCCGTATGTGACACACGATTCCGAAAAAGCGTACCCGGTTCGGTTCTGAACCGGGTACGCTTTTCTGTGTGATGGCAGGACTGAGGGAGCGCAAGAAGGAGCAGACGCGGCGGCGCATCGCCGAGGTCGCGCTGCGCCTGTTCGCCGAGCGGGGCTACGACGCGGTCACCGTCAACGAGGTCGCCGAGGCGGCCGGGATCGCCAAGGTGACGCTGTTCAGCTACTTCCCGAGCAAGGAGTCCCTGGCCCTGGAGGGCGTCAAGGACGACATGGCGCGGGTCGTGGCCGAGCGGGCGCCGGGGGTGACGCCGCTGGCCGCGCTGCGCGCCCACTACCGGGGGCTGGCCGCCGGCCCCGGCGAGGTGGACGTGGAGGCGCTCATGGCGCGCGTACGGGTGATCTCCTCCAGCCCGGCGCTGCTGGCGGGCCTCCAGCAGGCGTACGCGGAGGAGCGCGAGGAGCTCGCCGCCGCCCTGGCCACGAGCGCCGCGAGCCCCGTTCCGGAAGGGGAGGTCGACCTGGTGGCCCGCGTGATGGCGGCCCAGATCACCGCCACGGTCACCGCCCTCCAGGAGACGTTCTTCTTCCGCCTGTCCTGCGGGACGCCCCTCGCGGAGGCGGGCCGGCGCCTGGCCGAGGACGTGGAGCTCGCCTTCGACCTGCTGGAACGCGGCCATGGTCACGTCGACGACAAGGATGGATCATGAAAAAGGGCATCAACTACGACACCGGCTTCCTCAACGGGCCCGAGCGGTCCCGCCGGGCGTTCGACCGCGAGAGCGCCCGCCGCGAGATGCGGGTCATCGCCGAAGACCTGCACTGCCGGGCGGTGCGCGTCTCCGGCGGCGACCCGGAGCGCCTCGGCGTCGCCGCCGAGGAGGCCGCCGCGGCCGGCCTGGAGGTGTGGCTCGCGCCCTTCCCGGTGGACCAGCCGCGCGAGGAGACGCTCGCCCTGTACGCCGACTGCGCCGCCCGGGCCGAGACGTTACGGCGCGACGGCGCCGAGGTGGTCCTCGTCACCGGCTGCGAGACCAGCGCCTTCGGGCCCGGCTTCATACCCGGTGACACCTATCGCGAGCGGCTGCAGCTCATGATGGACGGCGACCTGGCGTGGTGGCAGTCGCTCGGCGAGGTCATGACCCGCTTCAACGTCTTCCTCGCCGAGGCGGCCGCCACGGTCCGGCCCCTGTTCGGCGGCCGGGTGACCTACGCGGCCGGGCCGTGGGAGTACATCGACTGGAGCCCGTTCGACCTGGTGAGCGTGGACGCCTACCGGGCCGCGTACAACGCCGCGAACTACCGCGAGGAGCTGCGCGCGCACTTCCGGCACGGCAAGCCGGTCGCGGTCACCGAGTTCGGCACCTGCGCATACCAGGGCGCGGGCGAGCGCGGCGGCACGGCCTGGCTGGTGCCCGACGGGGCCGTGCCGGACGAGGACGAGCAGGTGCGCTACCTCACCGGGCTGCTCGACGTGTTCGAGGAGGAGGGCGTGGAGACGGCGCTGTGGTTCACCTTCGCCGCCTACAACCGCACCGGAGCGGACGACATCGGCTCCTACGGCGTGATCCGGCTGCTCGACGAGGCGCGCTGGGAGCCCAAGAAGGTCTTCCACGCCATGGCCGCCCGCTACGCCGGGGGCTGAGCGCCGCCAGGGCCGCCCGCGCCGCGCTTCGCCGGCCCGTCGCTGGGCAAGATCCTTCAGGTCGGGCCGCGCGGGCCGCTCGGGACGATCCGCCTGCCGCGGTCTCGTCCCGGGGACCCCCGCCCACGACCGCGTCAGGAGACAGCCAGTGGAGACCGAAGCCTTCCAGGCGGTGCTCGCCGCCGTCCGCGCCCTCGTGCGCGAGGAGGTCGTGCCCGCCGGGGACGTCATCGAGCGGACCGGCGAGAATCCCGAGGCCATCCGGGAGCAGCCGCTCAGGGCGGCGGGGCGGTGACGGAGCGGGCCGCGCCCGCCGGGCGGCGCTCCCGGCCGCTGCTCGGCATGCGGGTCGTCGAGATCTCCGGCTACGTGGCCGGCCCGCTGGGCGGGATGACGCTGGCCCAGCTCGGCGCCGACGTGATCCGGGTGGAGCCGATCGGCGGCGCCGCCGACCGTACCCGCTGGCCGCTGGCCCCGAGCGGGACGAGCCTGTACTGGTCGGGCCTCAACAAGGGCAAACGCGCCGTCGAGGTGGACCTGTCCCGCGAGGAGGGACGCGACCTCGTCGCCGCCCTGATCGTCAGCGGGGGAGACCGCGGGGGAATCGTGATCACGAACTCCGCGTGGCACCCGGAGCTCACCTTCGAGGCGCTGAGCGAGCGCCGCCCCGACGTGATCCACGTGCTGCTCACCGGCCGCCGGGACGGCGGGGCCGCGGTGGACTACACCGTCCAGGCGGCGACCGGCTTCCCCCTGCTGACCGGCCCGGAGGGCACGGCGGGGCCGGTGAACGGCGTCGTGCCCGCCTGGGACGTCGCCGCCGGGCTCTACCTGGCGGTCGGACTGCTCGCGGCCGAGCGGCACCGGCTGCTGACGGGCGAGGGGCAGCAGGTCCGGGTCGCGCTGGAGGACGTCGCCCTAGCGACCGCCGGCAACCTCGGCTACCTCGCCGAGGCGCAGCTCGGCGGCACACCACGGGAACGCGACGGCAACCACGTGTACGGCACCTTCGGCCGTGACTTCGCCACCGCCGACGGCGGGCGGCTGATGGTCGTGGCGCTCACCACCCGGCACTGGCGGGACCTCCTGGCCGCGACCGGCCTCACCGAGGTGGTCGCCGCGCTGGCCTCGGCGCTCGGGGCGGACCTCGGCCAGGAGGCGGAACGCCACCGGCACCGCAGGGTGCTCGGCGAGCTGCTCGCCGGCTGGTTCGAGACCCGTACCCTGGCCGAGGCGGAGACGGCCCTGCGCGCCACCCGCGTGCTGTGGTCGGCGTACCGCAGCTTCGCCGACCTCGCCGCCGGCGACGCGCGCCCGCTGCGGGAGAGCCCGCTGATGGCGCCGCTCACGCAACCCGGCGTCGGCACACACCTGGCGCCGGGATCACCGCTGGTGATGAACGCGGAGCAGGCTCCACCGGAGCCGGCGCCGCCGGTGGGCCGTCACACGGGCGAGGTGCTGCGCGCCGAGCTGGGGCTGTCGGCGGCGGACCTCGCGGCCCTGGCGGACAAGGGCGTCATCCGGACGCGCGACGCCGGGCGGCACACCGGATGACGCCAGTCGATCGCACGCGACAGAATCGGGTGAGAGAGTCATGACGCTACTCGACGGCAGGACGGCGGTCATCACCGGCGGCGCGCAGGGCATCGGCCTGGCCATCGCCGAGGTCTTCGTCAAGGAGGGGGCCAGGGTGGTCCTCGGCGACCTCAACCTCGACGCCGCCGAGGCCGCGGCCAAGCAGCTGGGCGGCCCCGCGGCGGCCCGGGCGGCGCGGTGCGACGTCACGAACGCCTCCGACGTGGACGCCCTCCTCCGGACGGCCCTGGACGCCTTCGGCACGCTGGACGTCATGGTGAACAACGCCGGGATCACCCGCGACGCGACGATGCGCACCATGACCGAGGACCAGTTCGACCAGGTCGTGGACGTCCACCTCAAGGGCACCTGGAACGGCACGCGCAAGGCGGCGGCGATCATGCGGGAGCGGAGGAGCGGCGCCATCGTGAACATCTCCTCGCTGTCGGGCAAGGTCGGCATGGTCGGCCAGACCAACTACTCCGCCGCCAAGGCCGGCATCGTCGGCCTGTCCAAGGCCGCCGCCAAGGAGCTGGCGCACCACGGCGTGCGGGTCAACGTCATCCAGCCGGGCCTGATCCGTTCGGCCATGACCGAGGCCATGCCGCGGAAGGCGTGGGACCAGAAGATGGCCGAGATACCGATGGGGCGCGCGGGCGAGGTGGGCGAGGTCGCCACCGTCGCGCTGTTCCTGGCCTCCGACCTGTCCTCGTACATGACCGGCACGGTGCTGGAAGTGACCGGCGGAAGGTTCATGTGACGCCGACGGGCTGGGAACCGCACACCCTCACCACCACCGAGACGGTCGACCCGCATCCGATGGCGGCGCTGTCCGCGCTGTTCGACGACGGCACGCCCGCGCCCGGCCCGGGTGACCCCCTGCCGCCGCTGTGGCACTGGCTCGCCCTGGCCCGCTGGCCCGCCTCCTCCACGCTCGGGACGGACGGCCATCCGGCGCGGGGGACGTTCCTGCCTCCGGTCGAGCTGCCGCGCCGGATGTTCGCCGGCGGCGAGGTCGTCTTCCACGGCCCGCTCACGGTGGGCGGCACGGTCCGGCGCGAGGCGCGCGTGGAGTCGGTCACCGAGAAGTCCGGCCGCTCGGGGAAGCTGGTCGTCGCGGCCGTCGCCACCAGGCTGTACGACGAGGACGACCGCCTGGCGATCGAGGAGCGGCAGGACATCGTCTACCGGGACGCGGGAGCCGTCGCCGCCTCCGAGGTCCCGGCCGAGCCGGCGGCCGGCCTGGCCCCCGCCGGCGCCCCCCTCACCCGGGCGGGGGAGTGGGCCTGGGACCTCGCCACGGACCCGGCCCTGCTGATGCGGTTCAGCGCGGCGACGTCGAACCCGCACCGGATCCACTACGACTGGCCGTACGCCACCCGGATCGAGGGCTACCCCGGCCTGGTGGTGCACGGACCCCTGATGACGCTCGCCCTCGCGGAGGTCCTGCGCCTCGAGGGGCAGCACGCCCCGGTCCTCCGCATGCGGCACAGGAACCGCAGGCCGCTCTTCTGCGGCCAGGCCGCGCGGCTGCTCCGGATCGGGGACGCCCCGCTCACCCTGGGCGTGTCCGGCCGCGATCCCGGCGAGCCCCGTACCACGTTGACGATCGAGTTCCAGGAAGGCGCCGGCCATGCGTGAAGCCGTCATCTGCGAGCCCGTCCGCACTCCGATCGGCCGCTACGGCGGGATGTTCAGGAGCCTGACGGCGGTCGACCTCGGGGTGACCGCCCTCAAGGGCCTCCTCGACCGCACCGGCGTCGCGCCGGAGGTGATCGAGGACGTCATCCTCGGCCACTGCAACGCCAGCGGCGAGGCGCCGGCGATCGGCCGGGTCGTCGCCCTGGACGCCGGCCTGCCCGCCACCGTCCCCGGCCTGCACCTCGACCGCCGGTGCGGCTCCGGCCTGCAAGCCGTGATCTACGCCGCCCTGCAGGTGCAGACCGGGGCGCACGACGTCGTCGTCGCGGGCGGCACCGAGAGCATGAGCAACGCCGCGTTCTACTCGCTCGACATGCGCTGGGGCGCCAGGAACGGCGTCGCCGTCCACGACACCCTCGTACGCGCCCGGCAGACCGCCGGCGGCAGGAACCACCCCGTGCCCGGCGGCATGCTGGAGACCGCCGAGAACCTGCGCCGCGCGTACGCGATCCCCCGGCAGGAGCAGGACGAGCTGGCCCTCCTGTCCCACCAGCGGGCGGTCCGGGCCCAGGCGGACGGGATCCTGGCCGAGGAGATCGTCCCGGCCGCGGTGAAGGTCAAGGGCGGTGAGACGGTGATCGACACCGATGAGCACCCGCGCGCCGACACCTCGCTGGAGTCGCTGGGCAGGCTCCGGCCGATCATGCTCGGCTCCGACCCGGAGGCCACCGTCACGGCCGGCAACGCCAGCGGGCAGAACGACGCGGCCGCCCTGTGCCTGGTCACCACCCCCGAGCGCGCCGAGCGGCTCGGGCTGCGTCCCCTGGTCCGTCTCGTGTCCTGGGCCGTGGCAGGAGTCGAGCCGAAGACCATGGGCACCGGGCCGGTCCCCGCCACCGCGGCCGCCCTCGGCCGCGCCGGCCTGTCCCTGACCGACATGGACCTCATCGAGCTGAACGAGGCGTTCGCGGCCCAGGCGCTGGCCGTCATGAGGGAGTGGAAGTTCGGCGAGAAGGACCTGGAACGCACGAACGTCCACGGCTCCGGCATCTCGCTCGGTCACCCGGTGGGGGCCACCGGCGCGCGGATGCTCGCGACGCTGTCCCGGGAACTGCACCGGCGCCAGGCCCGCTACGGCCTGGAGACCATGTGCATCGGCGGAGGGCAGGGGCTGGCCGCCGTCTTCGAGCGGGTGACGCCATGACCGCGCCGGTGGGTCCGTAGCCGGACCATGACGCGGCCGGGAGGCTGCGTGGCGGGCCGGCCGGGCCCCCGGCCGCGCACCGCCCGTGGCGTCAGGGGCGTTCGGCGGTGAAGATCGCGGTGCCCGGGATGTGCCGGCCGCGCAGCGGGCTCCAGCCGCCCCACACCCGCTCGTGACCCGCCGGCCACTCCGGCTCCAGCAGCCCGGTCACGCTCAGCCCGGAGGCCACGACCAGGCCCACCCAGTCGCCCATGGTCCGATGGTGCTCGACGTACGTGGGCACGCCGTCCTCGTCGCTCTCCACGTACGGCGTGCGGTCGAAGTACGACCGGTCGGACGTCAGCCCGCGCGGCCCCGGGTCGTCGGGGAAGGCCCACCGGATCGGATGGCTCACCGAGAACACGAACCGCCCGCCGGGCCGCAGCACCCGGCGCACCTCCCGGAACACCGCCGCCGGGTCGGCCACGAACGGCAGAGCGCCGAAGGCCGAGCACGCCAGATCGAACGACCCGGCGGCGAACGGCAGCGCCTCGGCGTCGGCCTGCACCACCGGCACCCGCACGCCGGTCTCCATGTCGATGCGCCGGGAATGGCGGAGCTGGCGGTGCGACAGGTCGAACGCGGCCACCTCGGCGCCCTGGGTCACCAGCCAGCGCGCGCACTGGGCCGCGCCGCAGCCGATCTCCAGCACCCGCCGCCCGCGCACGTCGCCCAGCAGGCCCGCCTCGGCCTCGTCGACCCCTTCCGGGCACCAGACGAACCCGGTGTCACGCAGGAAGTCGCCGTGCTCGACCTGGTAGTCGTCGGCGTTGCCGTCCCACCAGCCACGGTTGGCCCGCGACGAAGAGGACGGCATCTAGCGCATCTTGGGGCCGCGCGGCATCCGCGAGCCCTTGGGCATCGGGCCCTTGGGCATCGGCATGTTCTTCGGCAGCGACCGCAGGCGGTCCTTGACCTCGTTGACCGCGGGCTTCTTCAGGTTGCGCGGCAGCTTCATGATGTGGCGCTGCAGCTTCGACAGCGGCACCTGGCCCTCGCCGTCACCGCACTGGATGTCGTAGATCTCGATGCCCAGCACCACCCGGGCGACCCGCTTCTTCTCGGCGGCCAGCATCCGCGCCACCCGGTTGCCCGGGCCCTCCGACACCAGCACCACGCCCGGGTAGCCGACCACCATGTGCACGAGGTCCTGGTCGCGGTTGACCGCGATGGCCGGGGTGACCTGCCAGGCGCCGCGCATGCCCTGCAGCACCGCCGCGCCCGCGCCGGTCTGGCCGTGCAGGATCGAGTACTGGGCGCGCTGGGCGAGCTGGCCGAACACGACCAGGCCCACGGTGAGCCCCAGCATCACGCCGAGGAACACCGAATACCACAGGAAGCCCGTGACCATACCGATCACGACGACCACAGCGAGCGTGCCGATCGCCGACAGGAACACGATGGGCAACCCCTTGGGGTTGGCCTGCTGGATGACCTGCGCGATCATGCGGAGCTGCTTGATGCGCCCCGGCTTCTCTGGGTCCACGGACTTCGCCATGTTCGCAAGGATACAAACCAACCGGTCCTGAAAGGAAAACGTGACCTTACCGGCCAGGACACGGCGCGGCGCCCCCCACCGGGAGGCGCCGCGACAACCCGTGCGTCAGGCGCTCTGCCGCGCCTCGATCGCCTGCTGGTAGAGCCGGCCCGCGCGGTACGACGAGCGCACCAGCGGCCCGGACAGCACCCCGGCGAAGCCGATGGCCTCGGCCTCGGCCTGCAGCTCCACGAACTCCTCCGGCTTGACCCACCGCTCCACCGGGTGGTGGCGGGGCGTCGGGCGGAGGTACTGGGTGATGGTGAGCAGGTCGGTGCCGGCCGCGTGCAGGTCGCGCATGGCCTCGACGACCTCCTCGCGCGTCTCGCCCATGCCCAAGATCAGGTTGGACTTGGTCACCAGGCCCGCCTCGCGCGCCATGGTGATCACCGCCAGGGACCGCTCGTAGCGGAACGCCGGCCGGATCCGCTTGAAGATCCGCGGCACGGTCTCGACGTTGTGCGCGAACACCTCGGGCTTGCTGGAGAAGACCTCCTCCAGCTGCCCGCGGTCGCCGTTGAAGTCGGGCACCAGCAGCTCGACGCCGCAGCCGGGCAGCAGGGAGTGGATCTGCCGCGCGGTCTCGGCGTACAGCCAGGAGCCGCCGTCGGGCAGGTCGTCACGGGCCACGCCGGTCACCGTGGCGTAGCGCAGGCCCATCTGCTGCACCGACTCGGCCACACGGCGCGGCTCGTCCCGGTCGTACTCCTTGGGCTTGCCCGTGTCGATCTGGCAGAAGTCGCACCGGCGCGTGCACTGGTCGCCGCCGATGAGGAACGTCGCCTCGCGGTCCTCCCAGCACTCGTAGATGTTGGGGCAGCCCGCCTCTTCGCAGACCGTGTGCAGGCCCTCCCGGCGCACGAGCGATTTCAGCTCGGTGTACTCGGGGCCCGTCCTCAGCTTGGTCTTGATCCACGGGGGCTTGCGCTCGATAGGGGTCTCGGCGTTGCGCACCTCCAGGCGGAGGAGCTTTCGGCCTTCAGGAGCAACGGTCACCAGCCCAGCTTACGTCTCGCCGGGACCTGGACCACGCGAGGGGTGGATTCCCGCGGGGGGTATCAGACGATCAGGCCGAACCCGCGGATCGCCCGGGTGTAGTGCCGCAGGAGCTCGTCGTCGATCCGGTGCGACTCGGCCGCGCCGAGCAGCTCCGAGCCCGCGTCCGAGCCCCGGCCCGAGCTCCGGACGAAGTCCTGGCCGGAGCCCTGTTCCGCGCCCTGCTCTGCGCCCTTTTCCGACCCCGCGGACGGCCGCGCGGCCCGCGCCAGCGCCTGCTCCCGGATGGCCGGCACGCCCTCCCCGCGCAGCGCCGCGGCCTGCATCGGCGCCAGGTACCGGCCGCTCGCCAGCAGCCCGCGCACCTCGGCGAGGTCGCGCGCCGGCACGACCCGCCGCGCCAGGTCCTCGCGCCGCCGCTCGACGCGGCCCGCGTCCGCCCGCGCCAGCCGGGTAAGCCCCCGCTCCAGCAGGAGCAGCGGACCGCCCAGCACCCGGCCGACGAGACGGCCCAGCAGCCCGGCCGCCTCGTACCCGGTGCCCGGCTGGTGGAGCGGGCCGAGCGACGAGGCGAGCACCTTCGTCTGCGCCTCGTGCCGCACCTCCAGCGGCGCCGCCCCCAGGAGCGCCTCGCGCCACTCGGCCAGCGTCGCCAGCGCGCCGTCCACGACCAGCTCCTCGACCGTGGGCGTCTCCGCGTACGCCAGGGCCAGCGCCGCCGCCCGCTGCCGGGGCGAGAGGGCCAGCCACAGCGGCAGCCCCACCACGAGCACGGGCCTGCGGAGCGGGCCGACCCGCAGCAGACGGGAGACCGGGTCGAGGTCGCGCACCGTCACCTCGCGCGGGCGCGGCCCGCCGGCCCGGTCCGCCACCCGCTCGGCGAGGCCGTACAGCTCTCCGGCGGCCTCGCGGCCGAGGACCTCGGCGTCGGCGGGCAGCCGCCCGCCCAGCCGGGGGCGCAGCATCCAGCCGAGCGCCACCAGCACGCCGCCCACCAGCCAGCCGAAGACCATCTCGGCGTTGACGACGGCGATCCACACCCCGGTCACGACGAAGGCGAGAGTGAGGGCGTGCACGAGGACCGCGAGGAGAAGAGTGATCAGCCGGTTCACGGCCTGAGCGTAGACGCCCGTCCCGTCCCCGGCCATCCCTTTCGCGGCACCGAGGCCGCTACCTTCGCATGAGGTCCTCTTCGTGCAGGTCGAACGGCTGCATGCCGAGCGACTCCGACAGCCGCTTCTCCGCGATCGGCAGGACCTCGTCCACCACGATCCGCCGGCCCGTCTCCGCCGACAGCGACGTCACCCCCACGTCGGGGATGCCGCACGGCAGGATCCGGTTGAACCAGCGCGGGTCGTTGGCGCAGTTGAGCGCGAACCCGTGCATCGTGACGCCGCGCGACACCCGGATGCCGACCGCGCCGATCTGCCGGTCGGGCAGCCCGAGACCGGGATCGCCGGACGTCCACACGCCGGCCCGGCCGCTCACCCGGCGGGCGATGACCCCGAAGTCGGCGCAGATCTGGATCATCGCCTCCTCCAGGCGGCACACGTACGTCGTCACGTCGCCGACGGCCACGATCGGGTACGCGACGAGCTGTCCAGGACCGTGCCAGGTGACGCGCCCGCCCCGATCGACGTCGATCACCGGCGTGCCGTCGGCGGGCCGCTCGTGCGGCGCGGCACGCCTGCCGGCCGTGTAGACCGGAGCGTGCTCCAGCAGGAGCACCGTGTCGGTCAGCTCGCCGGCGACCCGTTTGCCGTGCACCTGACGCTGCAGCGCCCAAGCCTGCTCATAGGGGACGTCGACACCGAGGCGGACGATGGCGAGTGCGAGGGGATCGACCCCGTGCCTGGGGCGCATGGGTCCATTGTGCCGTTCCGTCACCCTTGAAGGGTAATTCAGGAGGTCAGCAGGCGCGGCTCGATCCTGAACTCCTTCACCCCGCCGTCGCCGTCGTGCTCGACCCGGTAGGCGTACGCGCCCGGCCTCGTGCTGACCGCCTGGATGAACTCGGTGCCGACGTAGTGCAGCCCCACGCCCTCGTCGGCCGCGTAGCCGCCGGGCATCTCCCCGCCGGCCACCGAGGCCTGGAGCAGCGGGCGCCGCTGCGGGTCGGAGTCGTAGTGCACCCCGCACGCGTAGGGGAGCAGGGCCAGGCCGTCGGCCCACACCCGCAGCTTCGGCCCGAAGGAGTCGGTGTTGCCGCCGACGTGCCAGCACAGCGCGCCCGCGCTCTGCCCGGACAGCACCACCCCGGCCCGCCACGCCTCCTCGAACGCCTCGTCCAGGCCGTGCAGCCGCCACAGCGCCATCAGGTTGGCCACGCTGCCGCCGCTGACGTAGATGACGTCCTGCTCCAGGATCCAGGCCCGGGGGTCGGCGACGTTGGGCATGGGGAAGACGGTCAGGTGGCTCACCTCGACGTCCCACCCGGCGAACGCCCCGTACATCTTCAGCAGCCAGTCGGCGTCGTCGCCCGTCGCGGTGGCCAGCAGGCCCAGGCGTGGCCGGTCCTGGCCGGTCAGGTCGAGCGCGTAGCGCAGCAGCGGGCTCGCCTGGAGGAAGCCGTGGCGCTCGGTCGGAACGAACGATCCGCCGCCGATGGCCAGAATGTGCGACTGCCCTGACCTGCTCATGCCGGTGCCTCCCCAAGGTGCCGATGCTGCGAGAACAGCACCCTAGAGTACGGCGCGCAGCGCCTCGTCGAGACTGGTATGGGCGAAGCCGTACCCGGTGTCCTCCAGCCTGCGCGGCAGGACGCGGTGCCCGGGCAGCAGCGCCTCCCTGGCGAACTCCCCGATCCCCAGGCTGAGCGCGAACGCCGGCACCGGCATCGGCACCGTGCCCTTGCGCACCGCCTTGCCCAGGGTCCGCGTGAACGTCTCGTTGGTGACAGGTGCGGGCGAGGTGAGGTTCACCGGGCCGGACGCCTCACGGTGGTCCAGGACGTGCAGCACCGCGCCCACCCAGTCCGTCTCCGAGATCCACGACCAGTACTGCCGGCCCGAGCCGAGCGGGGCGCCGAGCCCGGCCCTGAAGATCGGCAGCATCCGGCCGAGCGCGCCGCCCCGCCGGCTCAGCGCCAGACCGGTGCGCAACTGCGCCGTCCGGACGCCCAGCGACTCCGCCTCCCGGGCCTCGCGCTCCCAGCGGGCGCACAGCTCCGCCAGGAACCCCTGTCCCTGGCCCGCGCTCTCGTCGATCGGCCGGTCGCCCGTGTCGCCGTAGAAGTCCACCCCGGAGGCCGACAGCAGCGCCTCAGGCGGCCGTGACAGCCCTCTGAGGGCCGTCACCAGGGTGCGGGTGCCCTCGATCCGGCTGCGGACGAGCTCGCGCTTGTAGGCGGGGCTCCAGCGCCGGTCGCCGATGGGCGCCCCGGCGAGGTGGACCACCGCGGTGGCGTCCTCCAGGGCCGCGGGGTCCAGCACGCCCGCGGACGGGTCCCAGAACCGCTCGTCCGGGCCCGCGGGCGGGCGGCGCACCAGCGCGACGACCCGGTCGCCCCGCTCCCGCAGGGCCCCGGCCAGCGCACTCCCCAGCAGTCCCGACGCCCCGGTCACGATGATCGCCATCAACCCACCCTACGCCGCGCCCCCGCGCGTCACGGGGCAGCACGCCGGGAGCCCGCCGCACGGAAAGAGGCCCGGACGACAACCGTCCGGGCCTCCTCACGGGAACCGTGTCACCCCGCGTCGCGCGGGGACCGGGTCACCCCGCTTCGCGGGGGCCGGGTCACGCCAGGCCGAGCTGGGCCTCGAAGCGGCCCTCCTCCAGACGGCGCTTGACCGTCGTCAGGAAGCGGGCGGCGTCGGCGCCGTCCACCAGGCGGTGGTCGTACGTCAGCGCCAGGTACACCATCGAGCGGACCGCGATGACCTCGCCCTCCGGCGTGTCCACCACCACGGGACGCTTGACGACGGCGCCGGTGCCCAGCATGCCGACCTGCGGCTGGTTGAGGATCGGCGTGTCGAACAGGGCGCCGCGGCTGCCGGTGTTGGTCAGCGTGAACGTGCCGCCGGTGATCTCGTCGGGCGTCACCTTGTTGGCGCGCGTGCGCTCGGCCAGGTCGGCCGTCTTACGGGCCAGCCCGGCGAGGTTGAGGTCGCCGGCGTTCTTGATGACCGCCGCGATCAGGCCGCGCTCGGTGTCGACCGCGATGCCCAGGTGCTCGACGTCGAAGTACGTGACCTCCATGGTCTCGTTGTTGATCGTCGCGTTGAGCTTGGGGTGCTGCTTGAGCGCCTCGATCGCGGCCATCTCGAAGAACGGCATGAACGACAGCTTGACGCCCTCGCGGCGCAGGAACTCGCCCTTGGCCTGGTCACGCAGCCGAGCGATCTTGGTGACGTCGACCTCGACGACCGTGGTGAGCTGCGCCGCGGTCTGCAGCGACTCGACCAGCCGCTTGGACATGGTCTGCCGCAGGCGCGACATCTTCTCGGTGCGGCCGCGCAGCGTGGTGTCGACCTCGACGGGCTCGGGCGCCGCGGCCGGGGCCTGCGCCGCCGGGGCCTGGGCGGCCGGAGCCGCGGCGGCCGGCTGGGCGGCGGGGGCCTGTGCGGCCGGCTGGGCCTGCTCGCGCTGCGCCTTGGCGGCCTCCAGCACGTCCTGCTTGCGGATGCGGCCGCCGACGCCGGTGCCGGTGATCGCCTCCAGGTCGACGCCGTGCTCGTTGGCGAGCTTGCGCACCAGCGGCGTCACGTACGGGCTCTCACCCGTGGACGGGGCGGCGGGCTCGGCCGGGGCCTGCGCCTGCGGGGCCGGGGCCTGCGGAGCCGGGGCCTGCGGAGCCGGAGCGGGGGCCGGCGCGGGCGGGGCCTGCTGCGCCTGCGGGGCCGGAGCCGGCTGCGGCGGGGCGGCCGGCTGGGCCGGCGCGGGCTGCGGGATCGACGAGGCCGGGGCGGGCTCCGGCTCGGGCTGCGCGGCGGGGGCCGGAGCCTCCTCCTGCGCGGGGGCGGCACCGCCGGCCTGGCCGTTCTCGTCGATGATGGCCAGCTCGGCGCCGACCTCGACGGTCTCGTCCTCCGCGACGACAATCTTGGTGATGACACCCGCTGACGGCGACGGGATCTCGGTGTCGACCTTGTCGGTCGACACTTCGAGGAGCGGCTCGTCGGCCTCGACGCGCTCGCCCTCCTTCTTCAGCCAACGGGTTACCGTGCCCTCGGTGACGCTCTCGCCGAGCTGGGGCATCTGTACGGAGACCGGCATCGTTATCTTCTCTCGCGTTCTGATCTCGAGGGCTGGACTAGTTGTGAACGTGCAGCGGCTTGCCGGCCAGTGCCAGCATCGCCTCACCCATGGCCTCGGACTGGGTCGGGTGTGCGTGGATGAGCTGGGCGACCTCTGCGGGCAGCGCCTCCCAGTTGTAGATCAGCTGACCCTCGGTCACGAGCTCGCCGATGCGGCGGCCCACCATGTGGACGCCGACGACGGGCCCGTCCTTCTGGGCGATGACCTTGACCGCTCCCGCGGTGCCGAGGATCTGGCTCTTCGGGTTGCCGGCGAGGTCGTAGACCTGCTCCACGATCTCGATGCCGCGCTCGGCGGCCTGCGCGGACGTGATGCCCACCGAGGCGACCTCGGGGTCGGAGTAGGTGATGCGCGGCACCCCGGCGTAGTCGATGGGCGGCGGGTTGAGGCCGGCGATGTGCTCGGCGACCATGATGCCCTCGGCGAAGCCGGCGTGGGCCAGCTGCAGGGTGGGGATCAGGTCGCCGATCGCGTAGACGCCGGGGACCGACGTGCGGCAGTGCTCGTCCACCACGACGGCGCCGCGCTCGATCGTGATGCCGGCCTCCTCGAAGCCCATGCCGGAGGACACCGCGCCGCGGCCGACCGCGACGAGCAGCACCTCGGCGTCGAGGGTCTTGCCGTTGGCCAGGGTGACCACCACGCCCGTGTCGGTGGTCTTGGCGCTGTCGAAGAAGACGCCCAGCTCGTACTTGATGCCGCGGCGGCGGAAGGCCCGCTCCAGCAGCTTGGAGCTCGACTCCTCCTCGGTGGGCAGCAGATGCGGCAGCGCCTCGACGATCGTGACCTCGGCGCCGAACGAGCGGTAGACGCTGGCCAGCTCGACGCCGATCACGCCGCCGCCCAGCACGATCACGGAGGCCGGGACGTGGTCCATGGTCAGCACGTGCTCGCTGGTGATGACGCGCTCGCCGTCGATCTCCAGGCCGGGCAGGGAGCGGGGCGCGGAGCCGGTGGCGAGGACGAGGCTGGCGCCCTCGTACACCTCCGAGCCGACCTGGATCGCGCGCTCCCCGACGAGGCGGCCCTCGCCCTCGACGATCGTCACGCCGGCGCCCTTGAGCAGCCCCTGCACGCCCTTCCAGGCGCGGGTGACGATCTTGTCCTTGAACGCGTGGACGCCGGGGACGTCGATGCCGTCGAAGCGCGCCTTGACGCCGAACGTCTCGCTCTCGCGGGTCTCGTCGGCGACCTCGGCGGAGTGCAGCAGAGCCTTGGTGGGGATGCATCCCCGGTGGAGGCAGGTGCCGCCGATCTTGTCCTTCTCGATCAGGGCGACGGACTTGCCCAGCTCGGCAGCCCTCAGCGCGCAGGCATAGCCGCCGCTGCCGCCACCTAGGACGACGATGTCGTAGGCCACAGGAAGGCTCCTTGTCGGGGTGTTCGTGATGCCGTCATCTTTTCATTTGTTTCAGATGCTCGCGTGCCGCTCGGCCAGTCCGATCAGGGTCCGGGTGATGGCGCCCGTGCCGCCCTTGGGGATGTAGCCGTACGGCTCGCCCTTGTTGAAGGCGGGGCCGGCCATGTCGATGTGCGCCCAGCGCACCCCGTCGGGCACGAACTCCTTGAGGAAGATGCCCGCGGCCAGCATGCTGCCCCAGCGCTCGGGCTGGAGGTTGGCGATGTCGGCGATCGGCGAGTCGAGGCCCTTGCGCAGCTCCTCGGGCAGCGGCATGCCCCAGGCGCCCTCGCCGGCGGCCGTCGCGGCCTCGACGACGAGCTCCCGGACGGCGTCGTCGTTGGCCATGACGCCGGCCGTGCGCCAGCCGAGCGCGACGATCTGCGCGCCGGTGAGCGTGGCCACGTCCACGATCAGGTCGGGGGCGTCCTCGGCGGCGCGGGCGATGCCGTCCATGAGCACCAGGCGGCCCTCGGCGTCGGTGTCGAGCACCTCGACGGTCTTGCCGCTGTAGCTGTGGATGACGTCGGAGGGGCGCTGCGCGGTGCCGCTCGGCAGGTTCTCGGCCAGGCAGAGGTAGCCGACGGCGTTGACGGGCAGGCCCAGGCGGGCGATGCCGAGCAGCGCGCCGAAGACGGCCGCCGCGCCGCCCATGTCGGACTTCATCCAGTCCATGGACGCGGACGGCTTGAGCGACAGGCCGCCGGAGTCGAAGGTGATGCCCTTGCCCACGAACGCCAGCGTCTTGCCCGCGTCAGGGTGGGTGTAGGAGAGGCGGACGAGCCGCGGCGGGTTGGCCGAGCCCTGGCCGACGCCGATGAGGCCGCCGTAGCCGCCGTCCTTGAGCTGCTTCTCGTCGAGCACCTCGACCGTCAGGCCGGCCTTCGCGGCCGCCTGCTCGGCGATCTCGGCGAACTTGCCCGGCCACAGGTCGGAGGGCGGGGTGTTGACCAGGTCGCGCACCAGGGTGACGGACTCGGCGAGCGCGGTGACCCGCTCCGCGATCCGACCGGCCTCCTCGGCGGGGAGCGGGGACAGCACCTCCAGCTCGGCCACGGGCGCCTTGGCGCCTTCGCCGGTGCGGTAGCGGCTGAAACCGTACGCGCCGAGCAGCGCGCCGAGAGCGACGGCTTCGGCGTCGGCGGCGGACCCGGCGGGCAGCGCGAGCGCGGCGCGGACGGTGCCGGCGAGGGCGCGGGCGGCGGCGCCGGCCGCGCGCCGCAGGCCCTCCGCGTCGTCCTTGCCGGACGCATCGTCACCCAGGCCCACCGCGACCAGCAGCGGGGCGGTGATGGCGCCGAAGGTGGGGATCTTGGCGATCTCGCCGGGCCGGCCGCTGAAGCCGGCGGCGGTCAGGGAGGCGGCGAGCTTGCCCCCGAAGGCCGCGTCGAGCGCGTCGGCGCTCGTGACGGGGCGGGGGGCTTCGGAGCCGGACCGGAACCCGACGATCAGCGCGTCGGTGGCGAAAGAGACGGGATCTGCTGAGTTCAGCCGCACAGTGGTCACGTAAATGGACTCTATCGAGGGTTACGAGGTACTCACAAACAGGGGTTCATCCCACCTATCAGCGGTGATGGAATGGTGCTAGTGTCATTGGCATCATGTTGCTGACACTCGACCTCAACGACGCCCGGCCCCTGCATGAGCAGGTGGCGGCGGCCATCCGCCGGGCCATCGGCGAGGGCTCGTACGCCCCTGGAGACCGGCTGCCGCCGGCCCGTGACCTGGCCCTGGCGCTCGGCATCAACACCAACACGGTGCTGCGCGCCCTGCGCGACCTGCGCGACGAGGGCCTGCTGGAGTTCAGGCGGGGACGGGGCGTCAGCGTCGCCGGCGCCGCCGGCGGCCGCGCCCTGCTGGTCCAGCGGGCGCGCGAGCTGCTGGAGGACGCCCAGAGGCACGGCTACCGCCGCGAGGACCTCATCACCATCCTGGAGGAGCTGCCATGACCCCCCGAACGTCGGCCACGCTGTGTGGCCTCCTGGTCTCCGCGGTCCTGGCCGTGGTGCCGCTAGCCGTACGGGACCGGCTGCCCGACCCGGTCGCCACGCACTGGAGCGGCGGGTCCGCGCCCGACGGCGCGATGCCGCTCGCCGCGTCGACGATGATGATCGTGGCGCTCTGGAGCGTCCTCTGGGTCACCCTCGTCGTGCTCGCCCCGATGGCGCAGGAGCGCAGGAACGGCCGGGCCGGGTGGTGGGGCGCCCTCGCCGGGGGCGCCGTGCTCTTCCTCGGGCTGGGCGGCGTGAGCCTGCTGGCCAACCTGGACGCCGCCTCCTGGACCGAGGCACGGCTGAGCGGCTGGCGGGTGGCCGCCGTCCTGGGCGTGTCCCTGGCCGTGGGCGTGCTGGCCGGATACCTGCGCCGCGGCGAGACCGACCCGCCGTCCGCGGGGGAGTCCGCGCCGCCGTCGCTGCGGCTCCAGGCCGGCCGGCGGGCCGTGTGGGTCGGCCGGGCCGGCAACCGGTGGCTGGCCGCGGTGACCGTGGTCGCCGCGGTGGCGCTGTGCGTCGTGGCCGTGCTCGTGCTGCTCGGCCTGGCCGGCGGCGTCGCCGCTCGCGCGCTGCTGCCCGGCCTGGGGATCACGCTGGCCGTCGGCCTGTTCACGTCGTCGCTCGCGGCGCGGGTCACCGAGGACGGGCTCGCGGTCGGGCTCGGGCCGCTGAGGTGGCCGGTGCGCAGGATCCGCCTGGACGCCATCGAGCGGGCGTGGGCCGAGACGCGCAGCCCCGCCGAGGTCGGCGGGTGGGGCTTCCGCGGCCTCCCGGGCAGCGCCACGATCATGCTGCGCGGCGGGGAGTGCCTGGTGGTCCGTTACCGCTCGGGCGGGCAGTTGGCGATCAGCGTCGACGACGCCGAGCGCGGGGCGTCCCTGATCAACGCCCTCATCGCCGAACGGGCACCCGTATGAACCGGCTGCCGGTGTTCCTGGCCGTGTCGTTCGGGCTGGCGTGGGTCGTGGCGCTGCCCGTCTGGCTCGCGGGCGGCCTCGGCACGCCGCCGACGCAGGTGTCGGCGGTGCTGATGATGTTCACGCCCGCTCTGGGCGTGCTGGCTGTGTGGCTGCTGCCGGGCCGGTCGGGTGGACCGGGCGGTTCCGGCGGGACCCGGCGGGCACCGTTCCGCGTGTTCGCCCGCGAGACGGGGCTGACGCTGGGGGAGCGGCCCGGCCGCACCCTGCTGCTCGTGCTGCTCGCCTGGCTCGGCGTGCCGCTGCTCGTGGCGGTGTCGATCGCGCTCAGCGCCGCGCTGGGGCTGGTCTCGCTGGACCTCACCCGGTTCAGCCTGTTCCAGGAGGCACTGCGGGCGCAGGGGGCGCCGGTGCCGGCCGGGCTCTCCACGATGGTCACCGTCCAGGTCGTGCTCGCGGTGCTGGCCGGCCCGCTGCTCAACGCGGTCCCGGCACTCGGCGAGGAGTGGGGCTGGCGTGGCTGGCTGGTGCCCCGCCTCGTGGCCGCGCGCGGTCCGGTCGCCGGGCTGATCCTCTCCGGCGTCGTCTGGGGGCTCTGGCACGCCCCGCTCACGCTCCTGGGCTACAACTACGCTCGCCTCGGCCCGTGGGCCGCCCTCTACTTCGTGGGGTTCTGCGTGGCGGCCGGGGTGGTGTTCGGCTGGCTGCGGCTGCGCTCGGGCAGCGTGTGGCCCGCCGTGGCCGCCCACGGCTCGGTGAACGCGGTGACGGGCGTCGTCCTGCTGCTCGGCGACGCCGCCGCGCCGCCCGACCCGGTCGTGGCCGGGCTCACGGGCCTGGTCGGGTGGGCCGTACTCGCCGTGACGGGTGTGGCGCTGCTCCGCTTCTTCCCCGTACGGCGGCCCGGGCCCGCCGCCTCGCCGCTCACGGAGCCCTCGCACGCGGACCCCTGATCCGGGGCTCTGCGCTCCGCCCGCCTTCGCGTACGGAGTCCGCAACGCGGCCCCGCGGGTCGGCCCCCACGGGTCGGCGGCCCGCGCGGGTCGGCCCGTGCGGGTCAGCCTGCCATCGCGCACACCACCAGGACGCCCGTCGTCGCCGTCTCCACCAGCGCGCCGAGCACGTCCCCGGTGACGCCTCCCAGCCGGCTCCGTGCCCGCCGGAGCAGCAGCAGAGCGACTCCCAGCCCCGCGACCATGGCGAGGGGCAGCAGCAAGGCGAGCGGCACAGCGCTGGGAAGCCCGTCGCCGGACAGCCCGTCGCCGGCCAGCCCGGTGCCGGCGGCCGCGGCGAGCGCCGCCGCGGGCACCAGCCATGCGGTCGCGGGCCGTACCGTGCCGGCGACCATCGATCCCAGCCCGCCGGGCCGCGCGGCCGGCACCCCCGGACGGCAGGCCCAGACGAGGGCCAGCCGCCCCGTCACGCAGGCGGTCACCAGCGCGTACGGCCCGGCCGCCGCCAGCGCGGCCACCTGGGCGAACAGCGTGATCACCAGCGTCATGACACCGAACGGCCCGATGTCCGACTTTTTCATGATGTCGAGTGCCTGACCGGCGGGCTTGCCGCTGCCCAGCCCGTCGGCCAGGTCCGCCAGCCCGTCCAGGTGGAGCCCCCGCGTCAGCACCGCGAGCACCCCCACCGCCAGCACCGCGCCCAGCAGCGGCGGCCCCGGGAGCAACAGCGGCAGGCACGCCACCGCACCCAGCATCAGCCCCACGGCCGGCGCCACGAGCATGGCCACGCCCGCGGCCCGCCGGTCCACCCGTTCCACGCGTACCGGGAAGATCGTCAGCATGCCCACGGCCAGCCGGAGCCCGTCCATCCGGCCCGTCCCGCCCGGCGAGGAGCCGGGAGATCCCCCGCGAAGCCGCATAACGGTCGATGGTACGGCCGTTAGGGTGAGCGGATGCACGTGGTTCAACTCGAAGGCGTAGCGGTCCGGGTCGTCGGCAAGACGCTGCTGAGCGGCGTCGACTGGCGGGTGGAGTACGGCGAGCACTGGGCGATCCTCGGCCCCAACGGGGCGGGGAAGACGACGCTGCTGTCGCTGGCCGCCGCCGTGCGGCACCCGACCGAGGGCGCGGTCAGCGTGCTCGGCCACCGTCTCGGCCGGGTCGACCTGCGGTCCCTGCGCCGCCACATCGGCCTGGTGGCCTCCAGCCAGCGCCTGGTCGACGAGGGGCTCCTGGAGGAGGAGGGGGCCACCGCGCTCACCGTGGTGCTCACCGGGCACACCGGGACCAGCGCCCCTCTCTGGGACAGGTACGGCGACGCCGAGCGTGACCGCGCCCTGCGCCTGCTGGCCGACCTCGGCTGCAAGGACCTGGCCGACCGGCCGTTCCGGGTGTGCTCCCAGGGGGAGCGGGCCCGGATCAGGGTGGCCAGGTCGCTCATGCCGGACCCGGCGGTGCTGCTGCTGGACGAGCCGTATGCCGGCCTGGACCTGCCGGCCCGCGAGGACCTGATCGCGGCGGTCGAGGACCTGGCGGCGACGCGGCCGGTGCTCACCACGATCACGGTGACGCACCACCTGGAGGAGATCCCCGCCACGACCACGCACGCCATGCTCATGCGCGACGCCCGCGTCCAGGCGGCGGGGCCGGTGGGGGACGTCCTCACGCCCGCCAACCTGTCCGAGTGCTTCGGCCGTGCCCTCCACGTCGACCGCCTCGACGGCCGCTGGTACGCCCGCGCCGTCCGTCCCTGACCGTCCGGCCTGATCATCCGTCCCTGATCGTCCGGCCACCTCGCCCGGCCACCTCGTCCGGCCCGGCGGGAGGTCACGGCAGGGGGACGAGGCGGCCCGCCACGACGAGGGCGACGTCCTCCGACTCGGCCGCCAGGCGCTCGTTGAGGCGGCCCAGCGCGTCCCTGAACATCCGCCCGCTCGGCGTCGCGGGCACCACACCCATGCCCACCTCGTCCGACACCGCCACGACGCGACACCCGGCCCCGCGCCAGGCCGCCACCAGCTCGTCGCACCGACGCCACACGGCGGCGCGGTCGCCCTCCCAGGCGCCGTGCTCGTCGAACACCGCCGCCAGCCACGTGCCCAGCCCGTCCACCAGCAGCGGCGTGGTGGCGTCCCGCACCGCCCCGGCGAGGTCGGTCGTCTCCAGCGTCGCCCAGTGCGCCGGCCTGCGCCGCCGGTGCGCGCTGATCCGCGCCGCCCACTCGGCGTCGCCCTCGCCGCCGGGGCCGGTGGCGACGTAGGTGACGTACGGCTCGGCGGCCAGCCGCAGCTCCGCCTCGGCCGACTTCCCCGAACGCGTCCCGCCCAGCACCAGCTCACGCCACGGCCGGCCCACGGGCGTCACGCCGGGAACCGTCCCCTCCGGGCGGGCCCCGGCTGATCGGTGGGCCGTGTCGAGCGTCGTGCCGTCCGGCACGGCCCGCGCGCCCCACAGCGCCAGCCGCCGGGCCAGCTCCTCCTCGGAGCGCACCCGGTGGTCGAGCCCGACCGCCACCACGAGGGTGTCCCCGTCCGCGATCCCTTCGCGGCGCAGCAGCCCGAGCCGCTCCGGCCGGTCGAGCAGGTCGATCAGCAGCAGGTCGCAGCGGCCACGCCCGCCCGCCGTCTCCGAAAGGCCGGTGCCCGGCAGGCCGGTCGGGTGGCCGGAAGGCGCGTACAGCACGCGTGTGCCGTCGGGGCCCTCCAGGCCGTGGCCTTCCCCGAAGGCGCGGTAGCCGGACGGCGGGGAGTGGCACGGCAGGCGTACGGCGCCGTCCACGATCGCCTCGAACGGCCGCCGGCGACCGGCGGGAAGGCGCCCGCAGGAGGCGCACCGGCAGCCCGGCTCCGGCCAGCCCGCGCCACCCGCCGTACCGGGGAGAAAGACCTTCACCGCGCCGAGGGTACGCGCCCCGGCGGCCCGCGGCGGCACGCCCCGTCCCGGGCCGGGCGGGCTGGAGCGGGCGGACGGCCGTGCGGGGTGCGGGCCCCCGCCGGGGCGCGGGAGTAGGGTGCCAGTGCCGCCGGAGGGTGCGCCGGCGAACCCGCGGAAAAGGAGCGTATGGCATGACATGGCGGTGGCGTTACGAGAACGCGCATGGCGGTGAGGTGACAGACCGCCCGTTGCCGCGAGAGGTGTTCCCGAGCCAGGCCGACGCGGAGTCCTGGCTCGGCGAGAACTGGCGTGAGCTGCTCGAGTCCGGTGTCGAGCAGGTCGCCCTGCTCGACGAGGACCGTGTCGAATACCAGGGGATGTCCTTGCGCGCGGAGTGACGGCCGCGCGTCCATGGAGATCACGAGCTGTGAGACGCGAGACCCCTCGAGCCGGTGGTCATGGGCTCAAGGGGTCTCGTGTGCCAGGGGCCTCACGTGCGGGGTCCCGCCTGCCGCCGCACGCGGACGACGTTCGGGTACGGGTCAGGGGCGCTTGGCGGGGCTGACGGTCTTGCCGGGGTCGCGCTCGACGACGGAGCCGAGGATGTCGTCGATCTGCTTGAGCACCTCGGCGTCCAGCTTGACGCCGGCCGCCTTCACGTTGTCGCGCACCTGCTCGGGGCGGGAGGCGCCGATGATCGCGCTGGACACGTTCGGGTTCTGCAGCACCCAGGCGACGGCGAGCTGGGCCATGCTGAGCCCGAGGTCGGCCGCGATCGGCTTGAGGTTCTGGACGCGGGTGAGCACGTCGTCGTTCATGAACCGGGCGATCATCCCGCTGCCGCTCGGGTCGGTGGCGCGGGAGCCCTCCGGGGGCTGCTGGCCGGGCAGGTACTTGCCGGTGAGCACGCCCTGCGCGATCGGCGACCAGACGATCTGGCCGATGCCCTCACGCTCGGACAGCGGCACGATCTCGGCCTCGATGACCCGCCACAGCGCGGAGTACTGCGGCTGGTTGGACACGATCCGGTCGAAGCCCATCTCGTCGGCGATCTTCAGCGCCCGGGCGATCTGGTCGGCGGTCCACTCGCTGACGCCGATGTAGAGGACCTTGCCCTGCCGTACGAGGTCGTCGAACGTCTTCAGGGTCTCTTCGAGCGGCGTCTCGGCGTCGAACCGGTGCGCCTGGTAGAGGTCGACGTAGTCGGTCTGGAGGCGGCGCAGGGAGCCGTTGATCGACTCGGTGATGTGCTTGCGGGACAGGCCGCGGTCGTTCTGGCCCGGCCCGGTGGGCCAGTAGACCTTGGTGAAGATCTCCAGCGACTCGCGGCGCACGCCCTTCAGCGCCCGGCCGAGGACCTCCTCGGCCTTGGTGCCGGCGTAGACGTCGGCGGTGTCGAACGTGGTGACCCCCTCGTCGAGGGCGGCCTGCACGCACTGCTTGGCGGCCTCCTCCTCGACCTGGGAGCCATGGGTGAGCCAGTTACCGTAGCTGATCTCGCTGACCTTGAGACCGCTGCGGCCGAGGTGACGGAATTCCATACACCCGACCCTAGGCGGTCACGTGATGTGACCGGATTCGGGATAGGGTGCGCGACGTGCTGAAGCTCGTACGGACGGCGCTGACTGCGGCGATCCTGACCGCGATCGCCGTACGGCTGCGCCGCCGGTCGCACCGGGAGACGGCCGGTGAAACGGCAGGTGGAACGGCAGGTCAGACGTCGGGTCACGCGACTTCTGAAGCGAGGCGTCCCGGCCGGGACGCCGGGACGGGCCTGTCGGCCCGCGGCGCAGCGCGGGCGGGGCGGGTCACGCCGCTCGTGCTCGGCGCCGGCGCGATCGTGGCGGTGGCGCTCGTGGTCGCAACGGCGCTCGTGACGCCCGCCGCCACGACGGTCCCGGCGACGACGGTCCCGGCCACGACGGCGCCCGCCATGCCGGCGGCCGCCACACCGCCACCGGCTCCCTCGGCGCCCGCGACACCCGCCGGCGCGTCCCCGAGCGCCGACCCGGAGACGCCGCTGGGCCCCGGCTGCCGTCCCTGGTCGCGTCCCGTGGTGGTACGGCCGATCGACCCGCGTGTGCGGCGTGCCGTCAACCGCCAGTGGGGGCGCGTCGAGCGGTGGCTGAGGCGGAACGCGCCGCGGACCTACGCGACGCTCGGGGCCCGGAGCAGACCGAGGACGATCGCGTTCGCGGAGGCGTACATGGGCATGGAGTTCCCGGACGCCCTGCGCGCCTCCCTGCTGCGCCACAACGGGGCGGCGTATTTCGGGTTCTTCGGCGAGCGGCTGTACGGGGTCCGGCAGATCCGCGCAGTTTGGCGCGACCACTGCCGCGAGGGCGGCCGGGACGGCTGGGGCGGCGAGCTGATCCCGGTCGCGTCGCAGGGAGAGCCGGTGCTGTTCGTCTCGGGCGAGAAGTCCGGCTCCCTCGCCGAGATCGGCGAGGAGTCGCGGACGTCCGAGCCCGCCGGCCTGAAGGTCAGGTCGTACTACGCGCTGCTGAAGGCCACGGCCGACGCCCTTGAGCGGGGCCGGCTGGGAGAGTGGCGGCCCCGCGTCGTGGACGGCTCACTCGTCTGGGACCAGCGGTAGGAGAGCGGACCAGCGGCAAGAGGCCGGACCGGAGGGCGGCGCTACTTCCTGGGTGTCACCGGCTTGCCGCCCGGCCGCACCGTGGGCGGCGGGAAGCGGAGCTTGCGGATCTGCAGCGCGCGCATCGCCGCGTAGAACCCGACGCCGCGCATGCTCTCGTTCGGCAGCTTCTCGGCCGCCACCCGCTTGACCCGCCACGCCACGTAGATCGAGGTGGCCACGACGCCGATCATCATGACCGGCCAGCCGATCGTGATGACGTAGCCCAGGATCAGGCCCCGGACGTCGGGCGGCCACGGGATCCACGTCGCCAGCAGGATCACCAGCGAGAACGGCAGGAAGTACTGGCTCGGCAGCCGCCGCGCGTCGACCCAGTCGCGGGCGAACTTGCGGGCCGGGCCCTTGTCACGCGCCGGGAGGAAACGCTCCTCTCCCGCCAGCATGCCCTTACGGGCCCGCTCGCGCTCCGCGGCCTGCTTGGCCCGCATCTGCCGGTAGGCCTCCTTGCGATCCTTCGGAGCGCTGACCGGCTGGCGCCGCCTGCCTTCGGCGTCTCGGCGCTTGGGTGTGGGACGACCCTTGCCCTGAGGCTTAGGATCGTCAACGGGGACGGGAGTGTCGTCCACGGAGGTTTGGGAACGGCGTCGCAACACGACCTCAACCCTACCTGGACTGCAACTTAGTGACGCCCTCGTGCGTTATGCGTAGGGTAATCCCAGGGCGGCTGCGCTGCACTGGGTGACCACCAGCACGACCTAAGAAGGGGACGGCCGACGCGCATGAGCGTGATGAAGAGACTTTCGATGATCTTCAAGTCCAAGGCCAACAAGGCCCTGGACAAGATGGAGGATCCGCGCGAGACCCTCGACTACTCCTACCAGCGGCAGCTGGAGCTGCTGCAGAAGGTGCGCAGGGGCGTGGCCGACGTCGCCACCTCCCGCAAGCGGGTCGAGCTGCAGATCAACGGTCTGGAGCAGCAGGCCAGGCGGTATGAGGAGCAGGGCCGCAAGGCGCTGTCCGTCGGCCGCGAGGACCTCGCCCGCACGGCGCTGGAGCGCCGGGCCGGCCTGCAGACGCAGATGGCGGACCTGAAGGTCCAGCACGACAACCTGCAGGCCGAGGAGGAGAAGCTCACGCTGGCCTCCCAGCGGCTGCAGGCCAAGGTGGACTCCTTCCGCACCAAGAAGGAGACCATCAAGGCGACCTACACCGCCGCCGAGGCGCAGACGCGCATCAACGAGGCGTTCTCCGGCATCTCCGAGGAGATGGGCGACGTCGGCCTGGCGATCCAGCGGGCCGAGGACAAGACCGCGCAGATGCAGGCTCGCGCCGGCGCCATCGACGAGCTGCTGGCCAGCGGCGCGCTCGACGACTTCAGCGGCACCCGCGGCGACGACATCCAGGCCGAGCTCGACCGCATGGGCGGCGGCATGGACGTCGAGCTGGAGCTGGCCCGCATGAAGGCCGAGCTCGGCCAGGGGCCCGCGCCGCAGAGCGCGATCGAGCAGGGACGCCAGCAGCAGCAGGCGCAGCCCCAGCCGCAGCAGCAGGGCCAGCCCCAGCAGCACACGCAGCAGCTGCGTCAGCCGGGGGAGGGCGCATGATCGTCAGAATCATGGGCGAGGGCC
Source organism: Nonomuraea sp. NPDC050383 (assembly GCF_044459125.1). NCBI lineage: Bacteria > Bacillati > Actinomycetota > Actinomycetes > Streptosporangiales > Streptosporangiaceae > Nonomuraea > Nonomuraea sp. NPDC050383. The sequence goes on along the minus strand of NZ_JBITIP010000001.1, from coordinate 867,655 downwards.
AGATCGAGATCTCGCCGTCCGACATCACCCTGCTCAACGAGCTGGACAGCGAGCTTGAGTCGGCGATCGAGTCCGGCGACGAGGCCGCTTTCCGCGTCAAGCTCCACGCGCTCCTCGACAAGGTGCGCCACGTGGGCAAGGCGCTTCCCGACGACAGCCTTGAGCCGTCAGAGCTGATCCTTCCCCCCGCGGATGCCTCGATCGAGGAGGTCCGGGAGATGCTGGGCGATCAGGGCCTGATCCCGGGCTGAGCCCGTGCGCACGCGGTTCGCGTCCGATCGCGGCCTGACCGGCCGGATGGTCGTGACGATGTTCCTGCTCGGGTTGCTCTACGTGGTATTCGTCGGCGCCCTCGTCGCCCTGGGGGTGCGGGCGCTGACGGTGCTGCTGGTCGCGGGGGGCCTGCTGCTGGTGCAGTACTTCCTGTCCGACCGCATCGCGTTGTACGGGATGGGCGGGCGCGAGGTGTCGCCGCGGGAGGCTCCCGAGCTGCACGGCCTGATCGACCGGTTGTGCGCCATGGCGGACATGCCCAAGCCCAGGGTGGCCATCGCGGATTCGGACGTCCCCAACGCGTTCGCCACCGGCCGCAACCAGAAGCACGCCGTCGTCTGCGTGACGACGGGCATCCTGCGCCGCCTGGACGCGCGGGAGCTCGAGGGAGTGCTGGCCCACGAGCTCTCGCACGTCGCCCACCGCGACGTCGCCGTCATGACGATCGCCTCGTTCCTCGGAGTCGTCGCGGGGCTCATGACGCGCTTCGCCCTCTACAGCGGGCTGGGCGCGCGCCGCTCCGACAACCAGGGCGGCCTGCCGATCGGGCTGATCGTCATGCTGGTCTCGATCCTCGTGTACGCCGTGAGCTTCCTGCTGACCCGGGCCCTGTCGCGCTACCGCGAGCTGTCCGCGGACCGGGCCGGCGCCCTGCTCACGCAGCGGCCCTCGGTGCTGGCCAGTGCCCTCGTGAAGATCAGCGGGGAGATGGCCCGGATCCCCACGCGCGACCTGCGTGAGGCGGCGCCGTTCAACGCCTTCTACTTCGCCCCGGCCGCCGCGCCGGGCGCGACGCTGGCGAACATCTTCTCCACCCACCCGTCGCTCGACCGCCGCCTCCGGCAGCTCTCGGAGATCTCCGACCAGCTCGGGCGGGGATGAGCGTGGGCTGGCTGGACGCCCTCCTGGGCCGCTCGAAACCGGTCAGGCCGAACCTCGACGCGCTGTTCGCGCTGCCGTCCGCCGCCGTGACCCTGGAGGCCGCCACCGGCCTGACGCCGACCGGGCTGGGCTCGGTGGCGTTCCGCGCGGCGGAGGGAGGCGCGTTCGCGGAGGCTGAGCGGGACGCCAAGGCGCTGCTCGGCGAGCGGGTCGAGGAGTCGGACGACGGCTACGGCTACACGTGGCTCCTGGTGCGCCGCCCGCCCGAGGCGTCCGGTGACCTGGTGACGGAGCTGCACGCGGTCAACTCCACGCTGGAGGGCGCCGGGTTCGGCCCGTCGCTGCTGTGCTCGCTCGTGTCGTTCGCCGGGCCGGACGGGCGGCGGCTGGCGGTCGTGTACCTGTACAAGCGCGGCACCTTCTACCCGTTCGCGCCCCTGCCCGGTCAGCGGCGCGACAACGCGCTCGAACTCCAGGCGCGGGGGGTGCTCGCGACCGACCTCCCGCTGGAGTCCGACCTCGCCCGCTGGTTCCCGGTATGGGGCGCCCCGGGGCTCTGAACACGGAGAGTGGTCTAATTGTCGCGTGGAGCGACAATTGTCGGTATTTGCGGCTTCTGCCTTCATCGTGGCCGCCGTCCTCACCAGCGCCTGGGTGACCGGGCAGTTCACCACCCCGGCCCTGGGCGGCGCCGCCGGCTACGTGAGCGAGCTGGCCGCCCGCGACCAGCCGTGGACGCGCCTGTTCCGGGCCACCGACGCGCTGGCGGGCCTGGCCTGCCTGCTCGGCGTGGCCCTCGCGCCCCGGACGGACGGTGAGGGGGCGGGCTGGCTGCTGCTGGCCGTCTTCGCCGTGCTGACGATCGCCGGGGCCGCGTTGCCGCTGGACTGCGCGGTGCTGAGCGACCCGTCGTGCGCGCACCGGGCGCGGTCGCTGGCCCATCACGTCCACGCCGTGGCCGGGGTGCCGTCCGCGGCGTGCGGGGTGGCCGCCATGGTGCTGCTGAGCCTGCGCTGGCACACCTGGCCGGCCGCGCTGCTGGCGGGCGCGTCCCTGGGGGCCTCCGTCCTCACGGCCGCCGCCGGCGTCCTGGTCGTCCCGTTCCTCGTCCTGGCCCCCGGCGCGGCCCCGGCCGCCCTCACGCTCGCCTCCGGCGCCGCGAGCGCCCTCACGCTCGCCCCCGGCGCGGCTCCGGCGGTCCTGGGGCTTCCGCCCGGCGCGGGGGTCGTGCAGCGCGTCCAGGTCGCGCTCCTCGCGGGCTGGCTCGTGTACGCGGGGCTCAGGCTGCTCCTGTCCGCCCCGCCGGGCCAGGTGCCGGAGGCCGGTCCCGCACCGGGGTACGGGGCCGGCGCCGGGCCCGCCGTGATCCTCACCTCCGGTCTCGGCGGCGCGTGGCTGTCGTGGGAGCGGCTGGCGGGCGCGCCGGCGCGCGGGCGCAGGGTGATCCGCTTCGACCGCCCCGGACTGGGTGCCGCCCCCGCCTCGTCCGTGCCGCCCACCCTGTACGGCGAGGCGGCCCGCCTGGCGGCGCTCGCCCCCGCGCACCCCGAGCGCGTCACGGTCGTCGCTCATGGACAGGCCGCCTGGCACGCGGAGGCGTTCGCCCGGCTGCACCCGCTGCGGGTGGCGGGGCTGGTCCTCGTGGACCCGGCCCCCGTGGCGCCGGGCGCGCGGGGCCCGTCGGAGCCGGTCCGTGAGGCGGCCCGCTGGCTGCCCGCCCTGGGCGGCACGTGGGGCGCCGCGGCCCTCGCCGAGCTGGCCGCCCCGGTCCTGGCCCGCCTGTACGCCCCGGTCTCGCCCGTCCGGCCGGGGGCCGGCGGGCTGGGGAGGACGGCGGCCGCGGTGGCGGGGGAGTGGCTGGCCCGCCGCGACATGGCCGCCGGGCTGCGCCGCCTGCGCGCCGGGCGACCCATGCCGGCCGTCCCGGTCGTCGTGGTCAGCACGAGCCGGCGGCGCTCCCGCGGCGAGCGGGTGGCCGCCCCGCTGCGGGCCGAGCTGGTCCGCGTCCCGCGCCGGGTCCTGCTCCGGGACCCGGCCGCGCTGACGACCCTGGCATGACTCCCGGGCGGCCAGCAGAATGGCGGGAAGGACGGCACACCCGGAACCGCGCACGTCCACGCAAGAAGAACACGTCCACGCAGGACGAACTCGTCCACGCGAAGAGGAACACGTCCACGAAGGCCCGTCCGCGTAACACGTCCACGAAGGGGTGCGGGTGACCACCGAACACGAGCAGATCGCGGTCGCCGGTGAGGGGTCCGCGGCCGCCGCGCCCGACGTCATGCGGCTGAGCGCCGGCGTCGAGGTGCGCGGCGCCTCGGCCGCGCAGGCGTTCGCCGCCGTCCGGTCCGCCGCCGCCCGGCTGGAGGCCGCCCTGCGCGGGGCCGGCGTCGCCGGGGAGGACCTGCGTACGAGCGAGCTGTCTCTCGGCCCCGAGTACGAGGCCTACCCCAAGGTGTCCGGGTACCGGGCGGCCCAGGGGGTCGAGGCCGTGGTGCGCGACCTGGCCGTTGCCGACCGGGTCGTCGACGCCGTCGCCGGGGTGGGGGAGGAGGCGCGGCTCGGCGGCGTGTCCTTCGAGCTGTCCGACCCGTCCGGGGCGCTGGCGCAGGCCCGGGAGCGGGCGTTCCGCGACGCCGCCGCCAAGGCGGCCGAGTACGCCCGGCTGGCCGGCAGGCCCCTCGGCCGGGTCGTGTCGGTCACCGAGGAGACGAGAGGCGGCCCCCAGCCGATGGCGTTCGCCGCCATGGCGGCCGAGGACCGCTCGTCGGTCAGCCCCGGGCGCCAGACCTTGTCGGTCGGCGTCCGGGTGGTCTACGCGTTCGGCGACGCCGTCCCCGTCGCCCCGGGTTCCGGCGGCCGCTAGGGCAGGGCCAGCATGCGGTCGAGGGCGACCCGCGCCCAGTGCGCGGTGTCCTCGTCCACCGTGATCTGGTTGACCACCTCGCCCAGCGCCAGCGACTCCAGCGCCCACACCAGGTGCGGCAGGTCGATGCGGTTCATGGTGGAGCAGTAGCAGACCGTCCGGTCCAGGAACGAGACGTTCTTGTCCGGGAACATCCCGGCGAGCCGCTTGACGAGGTTCAGCTCGGTGCCGATCGCCCAGCTCGACCCGGCGGGCGCCGCCTCCAGCGTCTTGATGATGTGCTCGGTGGAGCCGACGTGGTCGGCCTTGAGCACCACCTCGTGCCGGCACTCCGGGTGGACGAGCACGTTCACACCCGGCACGCGCCGCCGTACGTCGTCGACGGAGTCGGCCGTGAAGCGGCCGTGCACCGAGCAGTGGCCCTTCCAGAGGATCATCCTGGCGCGCTGGAGCTGCTCGCGCGTCAGGCCCCCGTTGGGGCGGTGCGGGTTCCACACCACGCAGTCGTCCAGCGACATGCCCATCTCCAGCACGGCCGTGTTGCGGCCGAGGTGCTGGTCGGGCAGGAACAGCACCTTGCCGCGCTGCCCGAACGCCCACTCCAGCGCGCGGCGCGCGTTGGAGGAGGTGCAGACCGCGCCGCCGTTGCGGCCGCAGAACGCCTTGATGTCCGCGCTGGAGTTCATGTACGTGACGGGGATCACCTCGCCGGCCAGGCCCGCGTCCTCCAGCGCCTCCCAGCACTCCTCGACCTGGTCGAACGTGGCCATGTCGGCCATCGAGCACCCGGCGGCGAGGTCCGGGAGGATCACCTTCTGGGCGTCCCCGGTGAGGATGTCGGCCGACTCGGCCATGAAGTGCACGCCGCAGAAGACGATGTACTCGGCCTCCGGCCGGGCGGCGGCCTGCTGCGCCAGCTTGAAGGAGTCACCCGTCACGTCGGCGAACTGGATGACCTCGTCGCGCTGGTAGTGGTGGCCCAGCACGAACAGCCGCTCGCCCAGCGCCTCCTTGGCCTTGCGTGCCCGGTCCACCAGGCCGGGGTCGGAGGCGGGCGGGAGCTCGCCCGGGCAGTCCACCCCCCGCTCCGAGTGCGGATCGGCGTCCCTGCCGAGGACGAAGAGCGGCAGACCAGTCTGGGTGGCCACGGCCACACCCCCTTATCGTCGGACTGACGATACTGATGATGGCACACGGCCCGCGATGGTCGCGTCCCGGGTGGGTAGGGAGTGGAAGGAACCAGGGGGAGGCAGGGGAATGCCGGGCATGCCCCAGGTGTTGGTAGCGTCTGAGTAGGACGTCAGAAAGAGACAGCCGGGTTAGACAGCCGGGTTAGGGAGTCAGCAGATGACGGTTGAGAGCAGCGAGACCACGACGCAGGGCCTGATCCTGACTGACGCGGCCGCCGCCAAGGTCAAGAGCCTGCTCGAGCAGCAGGGCGAGGAAGGCCTGCAGCTGCGCGTGGCCGTGCAGCCGGGCGGCTGTTCCGGCCTGCGCTACCAGCTCTTCTTCGACGACCGCTCGATGGACGGCGACGTGGTCACCGACTTCGGTGGCGTGAGCGTCGTGACCGACAGGATGAGCGCCCCGTACCTCATGGGCGCGTCCATCGACTTCGTCGACACGATCGAGAAGCAGGGCTTCACCATCGACAACCCCAACGCCACCGGTTCGTGCGCGTGCGGCGACTCCTTCAACTAGTCGTCTGACGGGTAGTCACCGACACGGTCCCGCTCGCCTTTGTGCGTGCGGGACCTTCGCGTATTCTCGGGGGGCTCATTTGGCTTGCTGACAACGAGGAAGAAGAATCCCGTGCGCATCGCCGTCACCGGCTCCATCGCGACCGACCAACTGATGACGTTCCCCGGAAGCTTCGGCGACCAGCTCATCGCCGAGCAGCTCGACCGGGTGTCACTCTCGTTCCTGGTCGACGACCTGCAGATCCGTCGCGGCGGGTGCGCGGCGAACATCGCCTTCGGCATGGGCTGCCTGGGTCTGAAGCCGGTCCTGGTGGGCGCCGTCGGCAACGACTTCGCCGACTACCACTCCTGGCTGGAGCGCCACGGCGTCGACTGCGGCTCGGTGCACGTCTCCGAGACCCGCCACACAGCCCGTTTCCTGTGCACCACCGACGAGCACCACAACCAGATCGCCTCCTTCTACACCGGGGCGATGGCCGAGGCGCGGCTCATCGAGCTGCAGCCGGTCGCCGCCCGGGTGGGCGGCCTCGACCTCGTGCTGGTCAGCCCCAACGACCCCGACGCGATGCTGCGCCACACCGACGAGTGCCGCCAGCGCGGGATCCCGTTCGCCGCCGACCCGTCCCAGCAGCTCGCGCGCATGGCCGACGACCAGATCCGCGACCTCGTCGACGGCGCCGCCTACCTGTTCTCCAACGACTACGAGAAGGGGCTCATCGAGCAGAAGACCGGCTGGTCCGACGAGGAGATCCTGTCCCGCGTCGGCGTCCGCGTCACCACGCTCGGCCCCAAGGGCGCGGTCATCGACCGCCACGGCGAGCCGCCCATCCACATCGCACCGGCCCCGGAGCGGGGCAAGGCCGACCCGACCGGCGTCGGGGACGCCTTCCGCGCCGGCTTCCTGGCCGGCCTGGCCTGGGGCGTGTCGCTGGAGCGCTGCGGCCAGATCGGCAACCTGACGGCCACCCACGTGCTGGAGAACGTCGGCGGCCAGGAGTACGAGCTGGGCCAGAAGGTCTTCCTGGAGCGCTTCGCCGCCGCCTACGGTGCCGAGGCCGCCGACGAGGTCGGCGCCCACGTGCGCTGCCACCACCCCTAGGCGCCCCGGTCCGAGGTCGATGCCGCGCGGAAGGACCCGCGAAGCCGAGCACACCGCCGGCTCGCGGGTCCCCCGTCCTGGTGTCAGCCGTGCGCGTAGACGCGGTGGACGAACTCCGCGAGCTGGGCGTCCGGCAGGTGCCTGGCCAGATCGGCCTCGCTGATCATGCCCACCACGTGGTCGTCCTCGACCACCGGCAGCCGCTTGATCCGGTGCTCCTCCATGCGCGACAGCGCCTCCGCCAGCGGGGCGTCGGGCGTCACCGCCACCAGGTCCGCCGTCAGGTCGCCGGCCCGCACCTGCGCGGGGTCGCGGCCCTCGGCCACGCACTTGATCACGATGTCGCGGTCGGTGATGATCCCGATGACCCGCCCGTCGGAGTCGCAGACGGGCAGCGCCCCGATGTTGCCGTTGCGCATGAGCTGCGCGGCCCGGTCGAGTGACTCGTGGGCCGGCAGGCACTCGGCGCCCGGGTTCATCACGTCGCGTGCGGTCTCGTGCGGGTGTCCTTCGGTCATCTCTCCCCCTTGAGCGGTCGGTGAGCCGTCTCCGGCCCGCACTGGCCCTACCCATATCGGGTCACAAGCCACATGCAACGACCACGGGGGCCGGGGTCAGTAGTTGCGCCGGACGTGGATCGACCAGCCGCCGCCCGGCAGCTCGTACGAGCCGACGTGGCGGTGCGACTTGAGGCGGCACCAGGCCGGCACGTCCGCGTAGGCGGCCGGGTCGTCGGCCAGGACGGCCACCACGGAGTTGAGCGGCACGTGGTTGATCTGCTCGGCGAGCATGATGATCGGGATCGGGCACTTCTTCCCGAGTGCGTCGATCGTCAGTGCCGGCGTGGTGACCTCGGTCATGCGACTCCTGCGTCGTGGCGGATCCGGCGCACCAGCTCGGGCAGCACGGCGAGGAACCTGTCGACCTCGTCCGCGGTTGCGCCCCTGGGCAGGGAGACCCGCACGTTGCCATGGGTGAGCACGCCCATCGCTTCCAGGACGTGCGATGGACGAAGCGTACTAGCGGTGCAGGAGCTGCCGGACGAGACGGCGAACCCCGCCTTGTCGAGCTCGCCGAGGAGCACCTCGCCGTCCACGTACAGGCAGGAGAACGTCACGATGTGCGGCGCCCGCTCGACCGGCTCGCCGATCACCTCGACGTCCGGGACGATCTTCGGGACCGTCTCCCTGATCCGCCCGACCAGCTCCGACAGGCGCCGCTGCTCCACGGCGGCCTCCTCGGCCATGGCGCGCAGCGCCGCCGCGGCGGCCACGGCCGCCGGCACGTTCTCGAAGCCCGGCACGCGGCGGCGCTCCCGCTCGTCCTCCGGCAGGAACGAGCGGAACCTCGTGCCCTTGCGCACGGCCAGCACGCCCACCCCGGCCGGGCCGCCCCACTTGTGGGCGCTGGCCGTCAGCACCGACCACCCCGCGGGAACCGGCAGCCGGCCGGCGGTCTGCGCCGCGTCGACCAGCAGCGGGACCCCGAACCGCCGGCACGCCTCGGCGGCCTCGGCCACCGGCTGCAGCGTGCCCACCTCGTGGTTGGCGGTCTGCAGGCACGCCAGCGCGGTGCCCTCCCGCGCCACGGCGGCCTCGAAGGCGGCCGGGTCGACCCGGCCGGTCAGGCTCACGCCGACCGTCTCGACCGTGCCGCCGTCGCGTTCGTGCAGCTGGGCGGCGTGGAGCACGCTGGAGTGCTCCACCGCGGCCGTGACGAGGTGGCGTCCGGCCCTGCGCCTGCCGTGTAGGGTGCCGAGGACGCCGAGATGCACGGCCTGCGTGCCCGAAGAGGTGAACGACACCTCATCGGGACGCGCGCCCAGCACCTCGGCCACCTCCGAGCGCGCCTGCTCCAGCAGCAGATGCGCCCGGCGGGCCTGGGTGTACGGCCTCGCGGGGTCGGCCCAGCCGACGTCGATCGCCGCCAGGAGCGCCTCGCGCCCCCGGGGGTGCAGCGGCTCGGTCGAGGCCGCGTCGAAGTACGCCACGTGACCATCGTCCCACCCGCGCCGACCCGCTCGCGGCCGGCTCCCGGCCGCCCGGCCGTCTCCGGCAGGAGACACCGGGCCCCATCAGGGGCGCGCCATCCGAGGGGGCGCGCGGGAGGGCGGGGCCCTTGCACGCTAATGTGTCTGCAATCAGCTGTGCATTTGGAAATACGAGCGCCCAAGAGTGACTCTTGGGCTTCATCTGTGGGGTAGGCGATCCGTGAGTCCGACTCGCCGTTCGACACGGCGTTCGTTGGCCCGGCGCGGGGTGCCGCGCGCCGCCGCTTTGGCGTTGCTGCTGGCCACCGTGACGGCGTGTGCTAATGACGTTCCCAAGGCCGACTGGTCTCGTGGCCTCCTTCCGACGAGCATCACCACCCAGGGTGACACCATCACCAATCTGTGGAACGGCGCCTGGATCGCCGCGCTCGCCACGGGTGTCGTCGTCATCGTCCTGATCGTGTGGGCGTGCATCTTCCACACCCGGCGACGGGCCAAGGCAGAGCTGCCTCCGCAGGTTCGCTACAACCTGCCGATCGAGATCTTCTACACCCTGGTGCCGCTCGTCATGGTGTCGGTGTTCTTCTTCTTCACCGCCCGTGACACCCGCGACCTGCAGGCCCTGCCGGGCAACCCGGACGTCCAGGTCAAGGTCGAGGCGTTCCAGTGGAGCTGGCGCTTCACCACGACGGTCGGCGGCAAGACGCTCAAGCCCGTCACGGGCCAGCCGGTCAGCGACTACCACCAGGGTCCCCAGCTCGTCCTGCCCGTGAACAAGCGCGTGGAGTTCGACCTGAACTCCCCGGACGTCATCCACTCCTTCTGGGTGCCGGCGTTCCTGTTCAAGCGTGACGTGATCCCCGGCCTCCTGGAGAACGACAAGGGCCGGAAGTTCGAGATCACCACGCTGAACAAGCCCGGCGTCTACGCCGGCCGCTGCGCCGAGCTGTGCGGTGTGGACCACAGCCGCATGCTGTTCAACGTCAAGCTCGTTCCGCAGGCCGAGTACGACCAGTACATCGCGACCCAGACTGGGAGCGCCCAGTGACCGCCATCCAAGAGCCCCTCCGGACGACGGCAAGGCCCACACCCAAGGGCCGGATCATCGCCAAGTGGCTGTCCTCCACCGACCACAAGATCATCGGTCACCTGTACCTGATCACGTCGTTCATCTTCTTCCTCATCGGCGGCGTCATGGCGCTGGTGATGCGGGCGGAGCTGGCGCAGCCGGGTCTGCAGTTCACCAGCAACGAGCAGTTCAACCAGCTGTTCACCATGCACGGCACGATCATGCTGCTGATGTTCGCGACGCCGCTGTTCGCGGGCTTCGCCAACGAGCTGATGCCGCTGCAGATCGGCGCCCCCGACGTCGCCTTCCCGCGCCTCAACATGGTGAGCTACTGGCTCTACCTGTTCGGCAGCACCATCGCCGTGTCGGGCTTCTTCACCCCCAACGGCGCCGCCTCCTTCGGCTGGTTCGCCTACACCCCGCTGTCCAGCGTGGTCTACTCGCCCGGCATGGGCGGCGACCTGTGGATCATGGGTCTGGCGCTGTCGGGCCTCGGCACCATCCTCGGCGCGGTCAACTTCATCACCACGATCATCTGCATGCGCGCTCCCGGCATGACGATGTTCCGCATGCCGATCTTCACCTGGAACATCCTGCTGACCAGCATGCTCGTGCTCATGGCGTTCCCGGTGCTGGCCGCCGCGCTGCTCGCCCTGGAGGCCGACCGCAAGCTCGGCACCCACATCTTCGACTCGGCCAACGCCGGGCCGATCCTGTGGCAGCACCTGTTCTGGTTCTTCGGCCATCCCGAGGTGTACATCATCGCGCTGCCGTTCTTCGGCATCGTGACGGAGATCCTGCCGGTCTTCAGCCGCAAGCCGATCTTCGGTTACATCAGCCTGGTCGGGGCGACCATCGCGATCGCCGGTCTGTCGATCACGGTGTGGGCGCACCACATGTTCCCCACCGGACAGGTGCTGTTGCCGTTCTTCTCGTTCATGACGTTCCTCATCGCGGTGCCGACGGGCGTGAAGTTCTTCAACTGGATCGGCACGATGTGGCGAGGCCATCTGAGCTTCGAGGCGCCGATGCTGTTCTCGATCGGCTTCCTCATCACCTTCCTGCTCGGCGGCCTGACCGGCGTCATCCTGGCCTCCCCGCCGCTGGACTTCCACATCAGTGACACCTACTTCGTGGTCGCGCACTTCCACTACGTGGTGTTCGGCACGGTCGTGTTCGCGATGTTCGCCGGGTTCTACTTCTGGTGGCCGAAGTTCACCGGCAAGATGCTCAACGACCGGCTCGGCAAGGTCCACTTCTGGCTGCTGTTCATCGGCTTCCACACGACCTTCCTCATCCAGCACTGGCTGGGCGTGGCGGGCTTCCCGCGCCGCTACGCCGACTACAGCCCGCTCGACGGCTTCACCGACCTCAACATGATCTCGTCGGTGGGCGCCTTCGTGCTCGGCGCGTCCACGCTGCCGTTCTTCTACAACGTGTGGAAGACCTGGCGCAGCGCTCCGAAGGTCACCGTGGACGACCCGTGGGGCTTCGGCGGCTCGCTCGAATGGGCGACCTCCTGCCCGCCGCCGCGGCACAACTTCACGTCGTTGCCGCGCATCCGCTCGGAGCGCCCGGCGTTCGACCTGCACTACCCGCACACGTCCGCCAAGTCCGCCCAGGAGGTCGAGGCCTGATGAAGGTCCAGGGTTGGCTGTTCCTGCTGTGCGGCGTCTTCTTCGCCGGAGTCGACGTCGCCTACTGGTTCTGGACGAAGGCCGCGACGGGCCACGGTGAGCCGGTCGGCACCACCGCCATGGCCATCTCGGTGGGCTTCGCGTTCATGATCGGCTACTACCTGATGTTCACGGCGCGGCGCATCGGTGCCCAGCCGGAGGACAACAAGCAGGCCGACATCAGCGACGGCGCGGGTGAGATCGGCTTCTTCAGCCCGAGCAGCTGGTGGCCGCTGTTCCTCTGCCTGGCGGCGGCCTTCGCCTTCGCCGGGTTCGTCGTCGGCCTCTGGATGTTCATGATCGGGATCTTCCTGGTCATCATGGCGATGATCGGCTTCGTGTTCCAGTACTACCGGGGCAACTTCTCGCACTGACGCGAGCCGTCGAAGCGGGCGTCCTCCCTCGGGGAGGGCGCCCGCTTTTTGATGATCTTTACCGCCACACAAAGTGGCGAATCCATCACTCAGGGTACAACGGGAGGCGAAGGGACCGAACGGGACGGGGGAGTACTCGTGGGGCGCTTCACGTATGGATCGGCTGGTCTGCTCGCTCTGTCACTGCTGACGGCGTGCACCGCCACCACCGCAACCAGGCAAGCCGTCAAACCCGCCGCCGCCCCGGCCGTATCGGTGGCCGTCATCCCCGGCGACCGGGCCCGGGACGTGCCGACCGAGGAGCCCGTCGTCGTGGCCGCCGACGCCGGCCGGCTCACCAGCGTCCACGTGACCAGCGACCAGGGCCGCCTGACCGGCGTCATCAGCGCGGACGGCACCCGCTGGCGCAGCAACCAGACCGCCAGACCGGGCACGAAGTACACGGTGCGGACCGTCGCCGTCAACGCCGACGGCAGGCGCAAGGAGTCCACCAGCACCTTCACCACGGTCAAGGCGGCCCAGACCTTCGACATCGAGTACATCACCCCGAACAGCAACGACACCGGCACCACGGTGGGCGTCGGCATGCCCATCATGATCACCTTCGACAAGCCGATCACCGACCGGGTCGCGATCGAGCGCAACCTCACCGTGCAGAGCTCCAAGCCCGTCCAGGGCGCGTGGCACTGGTTCGACGACCGGCACGTCGACTTCCGGCCGACCGAGTACTGGCCCGCCTACACCAAGGTCCGCCTGGACGCCCGGCTGGCCGGCGTGCGCGGCGGCGAGGGCATGTACGGCAAGCGCGACGTGCGGCTCGACTTCCGCATCGGCCGCGAGCAGATCACCCGCGGCACCACCCAGAACCACGTCCTGACCGTCAGGCGCGACGGCAAGGTGATCCGCACCATGCCGATGAGCGCGGGGCAGGGCGGCGCCTGGAAGTTCTACACGACCTCCGGCATCCACCTGGCCATGTCCCGGGAGGCCATGACGGTCATGACCTCGCCCGGCATCGGCCCCGGCGAGTCCGGCTACTACCAGCTCACGGTCTACGACACGGTCCGGATCTCCAACAGCGGCGAGTACGTGCACAGCGCGCCCTGGTCGGTGGGGGCGCAGGGCAACTCCAACGTCAGCCACGGCTGCGTGAACGTCAGCCCGGAGAACGCCAAGTGGTTCGTGGACAACACCCTGATCGGCGACCCGATCATCATCACGGGATCGCCGCGCGTGCTGGAGCCCACCAACGGCTGGGGGCACTGGCAGGAGAACTGGAAGGAATGGCTCAAGTGGAGCTCGATCAAGGACGGCCCCACCGTGGGGTTCTGACGAGCGCTCCGGCGGCGCCGCGCAGAGGCTCCGCGCGGCGCTGTGATGGCTTCCTCACGCCCGGTGGGCCGCGGATGGAGCAGAGGGCGTAAGGGCAGGCCATCGGCCGTGTACGGGCCGTACAGACGCGAACGCGGCCCGGGGCGTGCCGGCTGGTGAAGCCGTGGACGTCCCGGGCCGCGTCCGGTCGCGTGGGCGCGCCGTCAGGCGGCGCGGCTCACCTCGACCCAGCGGTCGAGGGTCGCGGCGGCCCGGCCGGAGTCGACCGCCTGCGTCGCCCGCGCGTACGCGTCGATCATGGCCGAGTCGAGGTCGTCGCCGGGCCCGTCGAGGGCGACCAGCGCGGCGGCGGCGTTGAGTAGCACCGCGTCGCGCACCGGCCCCGTCACGCCGTGGACCAGGTCGCGCACCGCCTGGGCGTTGAACGTCACGTCGCCGCCGCGCAGCGCGGCCGCGTCGGCGCGCGGGATGCCCAGCACCGCCGGGTCGAACACCGTCTGCGTGGCGGCGCCGTCGCGGACCGTCCACACCGTCGAGGTGGTGGAGATCGTCAGCTCGTCGAGGCCGTCGTCGCCGCGGAACACCAGCGCCGACACGCCCCGCTCGGCGAAGACGCCCGCCAGCACCGGCAGCATGCCCGCGTCGTAGACGCCGATCGCCTGGGCCGCCGGCCGGGCCGGGTTGGTGAGCGGGCCGAGGAAGTTGAAGACCGTCGGGACGCCGATCTCCTTGCGCGGCGGACCGGCGAAGCGCAGCGCCGGGTGGTAGACGGGCGCGAAGCAGAACGCGATGCCCGCCTCCCGCGCCACCCGGGCGGTCTGCTCGGGCGTGAGGTCGAGGCGGATGCCCAGGTGCTCCAGGACGTCGGCGGCGCCGCACGAGGAGCTGGCGGCGCGGTTGCCGTGCTTGACCACGCGCGCGCCCGCGGCGGCGGCCACGATCGCCGCCATCGTGGAGACGTTGACGGTGTGGGCGCGGTCGCCGCCGGTGCCGACGACGTCGACCACCGGGCCCTCCACGCTCAGCGGCGTGGCCAGCTCCAGCATGGTGCGGGCCAGCCCGGCCACCTCCGCCACGGTCTCGCCCTTGGCCCGCAGCGCCACGGCGAAGCCGGCGATCTGCGCGGACGTCGCGGAGCCGGACATGATCTCTCTCATCGCCCACGCGGTCTCGTCGGCGGTGAGGTGCTCCCCGGAGAGGAGCGCCGACAGCAGGGCCGGCCAGGTGGTCCGGGCATCCACGGAGGGCACCTACTTAGCGTTGAGTCGGGTCGAGGAGCGGCGGCGCATGAGGTCGGCGACGGTTTCGGCGACCACCAGGGGCTCCAGCGGCTGCGGGACGACGGCGTCCGCCTTGGACCACTCGGCCAGCCAGCGGTCGTCGCGCCTGGCGATGATCAGGCAGATCGGCGGGCAGTCGTAGACCTCGTCCTTGGCCTGCCGGCTCACGCCCATGCCGCCGGCCGGCTGGGTCTCGCCGTCGAGCACGGCGACGTCGATCTCGCCGGAGGCGAGCCACTGGTGGACCTTGGGCTCGGTGGCGCACTCGACGACCTCCACGAACGGCACGTCGGCGGCCGGACGACGGCCGAGCGCCAGCCGCACCTCCTCGCGGGTGGTGGCGTCGTCGCTGTAGACGAGGACCTTCATGGTGTCGTCGGTGCTCACGGTCGCGCTCACTATCGGTCGAAGCGGTATATGGTCACCTGGGATCGTACCGGTGCGACGGCGTGCAATCCCAGGGAGCCGTCCCAGGCGCGTGATTTGCAGGAATCATCCCAGCTTGGTGGTCTCCGGACCCCCGCTAACGGGGGGTCGTGCGCCGGACCGACACCCGGAGCCGCAATAATGCTGCCCGTGGCGACAGCATCCGCAATAACTTCGACGACGACAGCACATCCGTCCCGCAGACCCAACCTGGTCAGCGTCGGGACGATCGTGTGGCTGTCCTCTGAGCTCATGTTCTTCGCGGCGCTGTTCGCGATGTACTTCACCATCCGGTCGGTGAGCGAGGGCCACGGCCTCGAATGGGGGCCTGCGCTGCTGCCGAAGGGCGCGACCGCCGAAGGCGCTCACCTGAACATCCCGTTCGCGACGGTCAACACGATCATCCTGGTGCTGTCGAGTGTGACGTGCCAGCTGGGCGTGTGGGCCGCAGAGAAGGGACAGGTCGGCAAGCTCCGCTTCTGGTACCTCGTCAGCTTCCTGATGGGCGCCGTGTTCGTCGGCGGTCAGCTGTACGAGTACGGCGAGCTGGCGAGCGAGGGCGCCACCCTGTCCGCCAACGCATTCACGTCGGTGTTCTACCTCACGACGGGCTTCCACGGCCTGCACGTGACCGGTGGCCTGATCGCGTTCCTGTTCATGCTGGGACGCACGTACGCCGCGAAGCGCTTCACGCATGAGCAGGCCACCAGCGCGATCGTCGTGTCCTACTACTGGCACTTCGTCGACGTCGTCTGGATCGGTCTTTTCGCGACCATCTACATCATTCGTTAAGGAACGGGATCTCTGTGACTAGGATCACCGCTTGGCGGCGGCATCCCCTCGCGAGATACGCCGTCCTGATTTTGGCGTTGGCGCTGGTCGGGATGGTTTATACCGCCTTCGTGCAGGCCGGCCGGCCCGCCGACGCGGCTCTCGCCTCGGGCAAGCTGGACGACGTCGCGGAGGGCAAGAGCCTCTTCGAGGTCCACTGCGCGAGCTGCCACGGCATGAACGCGCAGGGCACGTCGACCGGGCCGACGCTGATCGGCGTGGGCGCCGCGGCCGTCGACTTCCAGATGAGCACCGGCCGCATGCCGGCGTCCAACCCGGGCGCTCAGGTGCCGCGCAAGCCGCTCGCCGGCTGGGTGACGCCGGACAAGATCCGCCAGATCGGCGCCTACGTGCAGTCGCTCGGCGGCGGCCCGCAGGTGCCCGGCAAGGAGCAGGTCGACCCCGCGCTCGGTGACGCCGGCAAGGGCGGCGAGCTCTTCCGCGCCAACTGCATCCAGTGCCACAACTGGGCAGGCGCGGGCGGCGCGCTCACGCAGGGCAAGTACGCGCCGAACCTCAACCAGGCCACTCCGGCGCAGATCTACGAGGCGATGGTCACCGGGCCGCAGGCCATGCCGGTGTTCAACGACACCACGATCACGCCCGAAGAGAAGCGCAGCATGATCGCCTACATCACCCAGGTGCGCGAGCAGAAGGACCCGGGAGGCTTCGGCCTGGGCCGGATCGGCCCCGTGACCGAGGGTCTCGTAGGTTGGGTGGTGGGCATCGTGGCCCTCATCCTCGCATCCATCTGGATCACCGCGAAGAAGCGACAGAAGTCATGACAGACATCGAGCACGAGACCGAGCAGCCCGACGACCGCGTGCCCAAGCGCGTCATCGGCACCCCCGCCCCGGGCACCTCGATGCTCGGCGACGGAGTGGAGCCCGGCCGGGGCGACACCGAGGTCCCCGGCGTCACGTACCAGGACCAGGACAAGGCCCGCAAGGCCGAGAAGATCGTGGCGCTCTGCTTCACGATCACCTTCCTCGCGGCGATCGCGTTCATCATCTCGTACGTGGTCTTCCAGGTGGGCAGCCCGGAGGCCACCGCGGTCTCCAACCTCGCGCTGGGCGGAACTCTCACGCTCGCGCTGCTGGGGCTGGCCGTCGGCATCGTGGTCTGGGTCCGCCAGATCATGCCGAAGTACTCCCTCGTCCAGGAGCGCCACACGATGGCCTCCGACGAGGACAGCCGTGAGGTGGTCGCCGAGACCTTCATCCAGGGCGCCAACGAGAGCGGGTTCGTCAAGCGCCCGCTGCTGCGCCGCACCCTGCTGCTGGCGGCGGCTCCGCTGGGCCTGGTCCCGCTGGTGCTCCTGCGCGACCTGGACAACTCGAAGATGCCCGGCGCGAAGTTCAACGAGACGCTGCGCCACACCGTCTGGGGCGAGAAGACCAAGGAGGGCAAGCCGCTGCGCCTCGTCGTCGAGGGCACCGGCCAGCCGATCCGCGCGGCGGACTTCAACTCGCCGGGCGGCATCCTCTCGGTCGTCCCCGAGGGCTACCAGCATGACCTCAACGCCCTCGCCAAGGCCACGCTGATCCTGATCAAGTTCCGGCCGGAAGAGATCAAGTCGGGCGTCAACAGCAACTGGACGCACGACGGCATCGTGGCCTACTCCAAGATCTGCACGCATGTGGGCTGCCCGGCGGCCCTGTACGAGCAGACCACCCACCACATCCTGTGCCCCTGCCACCAGTCGACCTTCGACGCCGCCGACGGCGCCAAGGTCATCTTCGGCCCGGCCGCCCGGCCGCTGCCGCAGCTGCCGATCACGGTCGACGACCAGGGCTACCTCATCGCCAAGGGCGACTTCGCGGTTCCCGTCGGCCCCAGCTACTGGGAGCGCGGCGACGCCGAGGCCGAGGCCAGGTCCAAGGGAGGTCACGCATGAGCAGCGACCTGACAACGGTTCCCAAGGGCATCGCCGGTCCGTCGAACTTCATCGACGAGCGCATCGGCGCGGCCAACTTCCTCAAGCGCAACCTGCGGAAGGTCTTTCCCGACCACTGGTCGTTCCTGCTCGGTGAGATCGCGCTCTACGCCTTCATCCTGCTGCTGCTGACCGGCACGTTCCTGACGCTCTGGTTCAAGCCCAGCATGGGGGAGATCGCCTACAACGGCTCCTACGCCCCGCTCAAGGGCGTCATGATGTCCGAGGCGTACGCGTCGTCGCTGGAGATCAGCTTCGACGTGCGCGGCGGTCTGCTCATGCGGCAGATGCACCACTGGGCGGCCCTGCTGTTCGTGTCCGGCATGATGGTGCACATGCTCCGGGTGTTCTTCACCGGCGCCTACCGCAAGCCCCGCGAGCTCAACTGGCTGATCGGCGTCCTGCTGCTGACGCTGGCGCTGGTCGAGGGCCTCACCGGTTACTCCCTGCCCGACGACCTGCTGTCCGGCGCCGGTCTGCGGATCACCGAGGGCGTGGCGATCTCGCTGCCGCTGGTCGGCACGTACATCACGTTCTTCCTGTTCGGTGGCGAGTATCCCGGCGAGGACATCATCTCCCGGTTCTACTCGCTGCACATCCTGCTCATCCCGGGCCTCATCCTGGCGCTCGTGTCGGCCCACCTGGTGCTCATGTGGGTGCAGAAGCACACCCAGATGCCCGGCAAGGCCCGCACCAACAAGAACGTGGTGGGCGCGCCGTTCTACCCGGCCTTCATGGCCAAGGCCGGCGCGTACACGCTGTTCACGTTCGCGGTGGTCGCGGGGCTGGCGACCTTCACCCAGATCAACCCGATCTGGCTGTTCGGCCCGTACACACCGGCGGACATCTCGGCGGGCTCCCAGCCCGACTGGTACATGGGCTTCCTCGAAGGCTCGCTGCGGCTCATGCCGTCGTGGGAGATCAACCTGTTCGGCACCTCCCACGCGGGCACGCTGCCGCTCAGTGTGATCATCCCGGCGCTCGTGCCGCTGGGCCTGGTCATGACGGGGCTCGCGCTGTACCCGTTCCTGGAACGCTGGGTCACGGGCGACCACCGCGAGCACCACATCGCCGACCGCCCGCGCAACAACCCGCACCGCACCTCGATCGGCATGGCCGCCATCGTGTTCTACGGCGTGCTGTGGCTGCTCGGCGCCAACGACGAGCTCTCGGCGAACTTCCAGATCTCGCTCAACTGGACGACGTATGCCGGTCGCGTGCTGGTGTTCGTGCTGCCGGCGCTGGCGTACATCATCACCTACCGCATCTGCCTCGGCCTGCAGCGCCACGACGCGGGCGTCGTCTCGCACGGCGTCGAGTCGGGCGTCATCAAGCGGCTGCCGCACGGTGAGTTCATCGAGGTGCACACGCCCGCGGCGGACGACATCGAGGCTCACGTGCGCGGCAAGGAGGCGGTGCCCATGCTGCCCGTCGAGGCGGACGGCGCCGGCATCCCGCCCAAGGGCATGCGCGGTCCGCTCGGCAAGCTCCGGGCCCGCATGTCCCGCGCGTACGGCGGCGAGAAGATCGCCCTCGACGAGGGCCACGGTCACGGCCACGACGAGGAGCACGCCGCGGTCGAGTCCGGCGAGGACCGCTCGCTGACTCACTGACCACCCGCGCCGCCGGCCCTTCCCGGACCGGCGGCCCGACCCGGGCCCGGGCGGCTGCTGCCGTCCCGGGCTCGCGTTGTGTCCGGGGGGGGGGTGGTGGCCTGAGGTGTCCTTGGCGGAGGCGTCCCGTGGAATTCGCGCCCGGTCGTCGCGCCGTCCTGGCTTCGCGCGCGGTCCTCGCCCGCGCGCGGTCCTCGCGCCGTCCTGGCTTCGCGCCCGGTCCTCGCTCGCGCCCGGTCCTCGCGCCGTCCTCGCTCGCGCGCGGTGTCGCGGCGCTGGCCTGCAAAGGTCGGGTGGCCGGTCGGCGAGTCGGTCCATGCGTCCGGCCGGGCGCGGCGTGCTCGGAGGCGTCCGGCAGGTCGCCGTCACCGGCGTTCCGGGTCGCGTTCCGCCGTGCCCGGTGGTGTGCTGCCGTGTCCGGTGATGTCCCGCCATGCCAGGCGAAGTCCCGCCGTGGCCGGCGCAGGGGCGGGGACGGGGGCGGTCAGTCGGACTCGGTGAAGCCGATCGAGAAGGCGGAGTCCAGGTCGTGCTTGGAGTACGCCCGGAAGGCGATGTGGGTCTCGGTGTGCAGGACGCCCGGGACCTTGTTCAGGCGGCCCGGGACCACCTCGGCGATCTCCTCGTAGGCGGCCACCCGCACCATGGCCAGCAGGTCGTACTCGCCGGTGATGGAGTAGACCTCGCTGACGCCGTCGATCTCGGCGATCGTCTGGGCGACCTCCGGGATCCGGTCCACCTCGGCGTTGATGTGAACGATAGCCGTGACCATGGCCCAACTCTATCGGGTCAGCGCAGGGGGCGGCCCTCGCGGGAGCGCTGCGCGGTGAGGGGGCGGTAGGCGAGCTCGATGCGGGCCTTGTGACGGGCCGCCCCGTGGACGGGCAGCGCCCAGTCCCCGTCGACCTCCACCAGCCGGACCCCCGGCGACTCCAGCCAGCGCAGGATGCACTCGGTCTCCTCGGCGCTCGCCGCGTGGACGGGGCCGGGGCCGGGCAGGACGGTCTCGGCGTGGGCCGCCAGCGACTCCACGTACGGGGTGGGGTGGGCGCCGCGCGGCATGACTCCGGCCGCCGCCAGCCGGCCGTACCGGACGACGTGGATGTCCCAGCCGCCGTCGAACGCCGGACTGGCCGCTATGAGCTGCGGGATCCGCGTGATCGAGGACAGGCGCTGCATGCGGGCCGCCGTGCGGACGAACGCGGCCAGCCGGTCGCGGTCGACCGACGCCTCCTCGTAGCGCTGCTCGGCCGAGAGCCGCTCCATGCGGGCGGTCACCGCGGCGAGGACGGGCGAGGCGTCGAGTGTCATGGCCCGGCGGGCCGTCTCGGCGTGGACGGCGTACTCGGCCTGGCTCTGCCTGCCCTCGCAGGGGGCGCCGCAGCGGCCCATCTCCAGCAGCACGCAGGCCGCCCGGCGGGTGCGCAGCGTGACGGGCTGGGTGCACTGGCGCAGCGGCACCGCCTCGTGCAGGGCGAGGCGGGCGTCGTCGGCGGAGCGGCTGCTGCCGAACGGGCCGAGGTAGGCGGCGCCGTCGTCGCGCACCTCGCGCACGATCGACAGCCGGGGGAACGGCTCTTGCGTGAGCTTGAGCCAGACGACCTTCTCGGGGAACCGGGAGCGGCGGTTGTAGCGGGGCTTGGCGCCGCCGATCAGGCGCAGCTCGCGTACCTCGGCCTCTAATGCCGTGGCGCACACGATGTGGCGGACCCGCTCGGCGATGCCGATCATCTCGCGGATGCGCGGCCGGGTCTCGCTCGCGGTGAAGTAGGAGCGCACGCGGTTGCGCAGGTTGGTGCTCTTGCCGATGTAGAGGACCTCGCCGCGCTCGTCCTCGAACAGGTAGACGCCGGGGGAGTGGGGCACCGACTCGGCGAGGTGACGCTTGCGCTGCTGCTCGGGGGTGGGCGCGCGGACGAACGACTTGAGCTCCTCCAGCGTGTGGACCTGGAACGATCCCGCCCGCTCGATCAGCCCGTGGAGCACGTGCACGGTGGCCCTGGCGTCCTGCAGGGCGCGGTGGCACGGCTCGGCGGGGCTGCGGAAGAACTTGGCCAGCGTGCCCAGCTTGGCGTTGGGCGTCTCGTCGCGGGTCAGCACCCGGCGGGCCAGGTCGACGGTGTCGACCACCGGGTTGGCCGGAGGGGGGTAGCCGTGGTCGGCGCAGGCCGCCTTGATGAAGCGGGTGTCGAAGCCCGCGTTGTGCGCGACCAGCGTCGTGCCCTGGATGAACTCGAGGAAGCTCGGCAGCACCGCCTCGATGCGGGGCGCGGCCACGACCATGGCGTCGGTGATCCCGGTGAGCACCGAGATGAACGGCGGGATCGGGCCGCCCGGGTCGACCAGCGTGGAGAACTCGCCCAGCACCTCGCCGGCCCGCACCTTGACCGCGCCGATCTCGGTGATCGCGTGCTCGGCGGGCGAGCCGCCGGTCGTCTCCAGGTCGAACACCACGAACGTGACGTCACTCAGCGGGGTGCCGAGCTCGTCGAGTGTGCCTTGTACCGCGTCCACGATCCAAGACCATAGAGTCGGCCACCGACAGTTGCGCGCCCGCCCCGACAAGGACCCGCTCAGAAGGACCCCCTGAGAAGGACCGGACGAATAACCCTTCATCATGATCATTAGTTAGTCTTCCGGTTATGTCTGGCGGAAGACTCGCCGGTCGCTACTCCCTGATCCGCCCGCTCGGCTCCGGCGGCATGGGGAAGGTGTGGCTGGCCAGGGACGAGATGCTCGACCGCGAGGTGGCGGTCAAGGAGCTGACGCTGCCCGAGGGCCTGCCCGACGGGGAGCGCAACGAACTCGTCACGCGCGCCGTGCGGGAGGCGCAGGCCACCGCGCGGCTGCGCCACCCCGGAATCGTGGCGCTGCACGACGTCATCGTCGAGTACGGCCGCCCGTGGCTGGTGATGGAGCTGCTGCGCGGCGGCACCCTGGCCGACGTCGTCAAGCGGCACGGCCCGATGCCGCAGGAGCACGCGGCGCGGATCGGCGCCGATCTGCTGGAGGCGCTGGCCGCCGCCCACACGCAGGGGCTGCAGCACCGCGACGTCAAGCCGGGCAACGTGTTCATCACCGACGGCGGCCGGGTGGTGCTCACCGACTTCGGCATCGCCCGTCAGGAGGGCCAGGCAGCCCTCACCGAGCAGGGGCTGACGATCGGCTCGCCGGGGTTCATCGCGCCGGAGCGGCTGGACGGCGACCCGGGCGGCCCGGCCAGCGACCTGTGGTCGGTCGGGGCCACTCTGTTCTACGCGGTCGAGGGCCGGCCGATGTACGGCGGCACGGCGAGCGAGCGGATCACGGCCACGCTCACCACGCCGCCGCCCGAGACGGCCGGTCCCATCGGGCCGGTGATCGCTGCGCTGACCGCGCGTCACCCGTTCACCAGGCCGGACGCGCGGACCGCCCGCGACGCGCTGCGGCAGGTCATGGCCGGCCAGGCCCCCCGTCTCACGTCCACGCAGGAGATCACGGCGCCCCGCCGGTTGCCGGGCCGCCGCAAGGGGCTCCTGTGGGGCGCCGCGGCCGTGGCGGTCCTGCTCGCCGCGGTGGGCACGGGTGTCTTCTTCCTCGTACGCCAGCAGGCCGACGGCCTCCCCGGGGCGTTCGCCGTTCCCATGGACGCGTGCGCGCTGCTGCCGCGTGAGGACGTGAGCCGTCTCCTGCGCCTGCAGAAACCCCCGGACGGCAAGCGGAGTTCGAACCAGGAAGGCCCCACCTGCGGCTGGGCCGTTCAGGGCCGCGGCCTCGGGCTTCAGCTCCAGAAGGACTCCGACACGGCCGACCCGTGGTCGATGACCCGGACGTCGGCTCACACCCTGTTCGAGAACCAGCGGGTCTACTGGGGCAGGTACACACACCAGCAGATCGACTGGACCTGGCCGGAAATCGGCGCCAAGGGCTTCAACAAGGCGACCCTCACCCCGGTCCACGCGGTCAGCGGGGTCGGCGAGGAGGCGTTCGGCTACGAGCTGAAGGGATCGACGGGCCGGGTGCACTCCGCCCACATCTACTACCGGCTGGCCAACCTCGTGGTCCGGGTCGAGTACTCCGACCTGGGCAACCGGCCCACCGACGCGGACATCAGGAACACCGCGCTCGACGCGGCGCGGGTCACCGAGCAGGCGTTGCGCCGTGCGGGCTGAGCCCTACCGGCTGGCCGGCCGCTACCGCCTGGTGGAGCGGCTCGGCGAGGGCGGCGCCGGCACGGTCTGGCGGGCCATCGACGAGACGCTGGACCGACAGGTCGCGGTCAAGCAGGTGCGCGTCCCGGGGGGTCTCACCCCTCAGGAGCGGGCCGCGTTCGCCGACCGCGCCATCCACGAGGCCAGGTCCGCCGGACGGCTGCGCGACCCGGCGATCGTGATGGTCCACGACGTGGTGCTCGACGGCGACCAGCCGTGGATCATCATGGACCTGGTCGTCGGACGGTCGCTGGACAAGGTCGTCAAGGAGCTCGGACCGCTCCCGCCCGGCGAGGTGGCGCGCGTCGGGCTGCGGGTGCTGTCGGCGCTGGAGACCGCGCACCTGAACGGCATGCTGCACCACGACGTCAAACCGGCCAACATCCTGCTGGACTCCGACGGCTCCGCGATGCTCACCGACTTCGGCATCGCCGTGCCCCTGTACGGCCAGGACGGCGCGGGTCCGGGTGCGGTCTCGGGCGCCGGCTCGCTCGGCTACATGGCGCCCGAACGGCTGAACCAGCGGGCCGCCGGCTCCTCCTCCGACCTGTGGTCACTGGGCGCGGCCCTCTACACGGCAGCCGAGGGCAGGGCGCCGTTCGAGCGGGCCATGCCGGCCGCCGTGGCGGCGGCGGTGCTGCTGCACGACCCGCCGTTCCCGGAGCGGGCGGGCCCGGAGCTCGGGGCGCTGCTCATGGCGATGCTCGCCAAGGACCCGGCGGCGCGGCCGTCGGCGGGCGAGGTCCGGGAGCGGCTGAGCGCCGTGGCCGAGCCCGCCCGGCGCCGTCGCCGCTGGTGGCGGGCTCCCGTGGCCGTCGTGTCGGCTCTGCTGCTGGCCGCGGGCGGCTGGTACGGCCTCGCGGCGCTCAAGGGGACGCCCGAGGTGGGAAGGTTCGCGAAGGCGCCCGACCCGTGCGGGGCGATCAGTGACGCCCGGGCCGCCGAGCTGCTGGACGGGCCGGTGAAGCGCCAGGTGCCCCTGCCCGGCTGGTGCGAGTGGCGGCTCAACGGGGTTTCCAGCCCGGCGCGCAAGCTGACCGTCCGGCTCTGGGCCGAGCAGCCGACCGGCGACCTCAGCGGCCCCGCGGTGGCCGCGCGCAGGTACGCCAGCGAGCGTGCCAGCAGGGGGGCCGCGATGGGCACGACGTTCCGCACCGTCACCGGGAAGGGCCAGGACGTGGCCGGGGTGGGCGAGGCGGCGTTCGGGCAGACCTCGTTCGAGCTCTTCCCCACCGACCGGGAGGGGCGGACGAACGACGTCCTGCTGTTCCGCCTGAGCAACCTCATGGGCGAGGTGATCCTGCACCGCGAGGAGGTGCCGATGAAGGACGCCACGGGCGGCAAGGAGCCGGCGCTCGCCGTGGCGCGGGAGCTGGTGGCGTCGCTCAAGGGATGACGGCCTCGGGTTGCGGCGGTGCCCCTCTCGGCGGATCAGGAAGTGCCGCATCACGGGTTTCACTAACATGTTCAGTCGCATGTCATGGCGAATCCCCAGGAGTGCCTCGTGAATGCCGGTAACCGGAATGAGCCGCCGCCCAACCCCCACCCGGGGCCGGGCGGGCCGTCCGAGCCTCCAGGCCGGCCGCCGGTGGGGCCGCCGTTCACGCCCTGGGAGCCGCAGGCGGGACCGTACGAGGGCCGCCCGGCCACCCCGCCCCCGCCGGGCCCGCCCGCCACGCCGCAAGCCGGTCCGCCCTCAGGTCCGCACGCCGGCCCTCACGCCGGTCCGCCCTCAGGCCCTCACAGCGGCCCTCACACCGGTCCGCCCTCAGGTCCTCACAGCGGTGCTCACGGCGGTCCCTCGGTGGGGCCGCCCGCTGGGACCCCGGTCTGGCCTCCCGCCTCGCGCCCTCCCGGCCCGCCGGCAGGCCCGTCGGGCCAGCCGCTTTCGGGTCCTCAGACGGGGCCGCCTTCAGGTCCTCAGGCCGGGCCGCTTCCGGATCCTCAGTCAGGGCCGCAGCCCGGGCCGCCCCTCTGGGCCGCCCCCGGTGCCCCTGCCGGGTCTTTCCCCGTCCCGCCCGCCGTCCCGTACGGGGACCCGGGCGCGCCCGCCTCCCCGTACGGCGGCCCGCCGCAGAGCGTTCCGGCGGGCCAGTATCCACCACCGGGCCAGTACGGCCCGCCCGGCCCGCCCGGTCAGTATGGCGGCCCGCCCGGTCAGTACGGCCCGCCCGGTCAGTACGGCCCGCCCGGCCAGTACGGTCCGCCCGCGCCGGGGACTCCCGGCGCCGCGTACGGTCAGCCCGGGGGTGGCGCGTCGGACACCGCGCCGTCCTTCGTGGGCGTGGACATCCCCACCGGCGCGTCCCCCAGCTCGGCGAACCTCCCCGAGAACCGTCCGAAGGCGCGCCGCCCCTGGGTGATGCCCGCCGTGGCCGCCGGCGTCGCGGTCCTGCTGGCGGGCGTGGCAGGCGGCGCCTACCTCGTGTTCGGCAGGACGTCCGCCTCGGAGCAGCCCGCCGCCAAGGCCTCCGCCCAGAAGGCGGCCGCCGTGACCGGCCCCGACGTGTGCGCCATGCTGCCCAAGGAGACGGTCGACCGGCTCGTGCCGCAGGCGACGGTCACCGCCGACTCCAGGTCCGGCGAGTACACGATCACCTTCAACTGCACCTGGGCGAACCAGCGGATCTCCTTCGGCGAGTACTGGCGCAGCCGCCAGGTCGAGGTCAAGGTCGACCAGCACCGCGGCGACGGCGCGAAGACCGGCCGTTCCATGGCCCAGAACTCGTTCGACATCGACTACAGCAGCGCCAAGTACGGCGAGACCGCCAAGCCGACCCTCAAGAAGGGCGAGAAGGACTACACCTCCAAGGTCAAAGACATCCAGGGGGTGGGTGACGGCGCTTTCGCCCAGTACGTGTGGCGCCGCTCGGGCAACGTGTTGTGGTACTCGTACGGCGAGGCCCACGCCCGGGTCGCCGACATGACCATCGAGGTCAAGTACCAGGCGAACCAGCAGCGCAAGGACGCCCAGATCTTCAGCAGCGACACCGTCCAGTCCGTCACCGAGGACAACGCCATCCGCGAGGTCACCGGACTCGCCGGGCAGATCGCCAAGGGCGTGGCCGCCTGGAAGGCACAGCACCCCGACGTGCTGGCCCAGCCGCTCAAGGTGCCCTCCGCCACGCCCACGGCCCCCTCGGCGTCGGCGACGCCCACGCCCTCGCCGACGCAGCTCGCGGCGATGCCCGCCGACTGTGTGGCGGCGGGGAAGGCCGCGACCAAGCTGGTGCCGGGCGCGGAGACCAGGGCGACGGGCGGTGGCACGGGGGCGGATGCCCAGAACGAGTGCCGCTGGCTCAACCGCAAGATCGACGCCGGTGGCGATGTCACGAAGACCCGCAGCGTGCTGATCACCACGCACCGGTTCACGAACCGCGCGGGCGCCCCCGACGCCGGCGCCGCCAAGACCTTCTACGCGAGCCGGCGCGGCGGGGCCAAGTCCGTGGAGGACCTCGACTCGCGCGACGTCGACTGGGCCAAGCTGAGCGACATCAAGGGCATGGGGGACGCCGCCTACAGCCAGTACATCAGTTACCGGCGCGGGGCGATCTTCGCGGGCAGCGCGACGGTGACGATCCAGAAGGGGGCGCTGGTCGTGACGGTGGACTTCGCGGGGCAGCAACGGCCCGACAGCGAGCCGACCAACTCCCCCAAGGTGCGCCTCATGCCGAGCAAGGAGGCGGTCGCGGGCGCGCTCGCGGTGTCCCGCGCCTACCTGGCGGGCTTGGAAAGCGGGACCGGCGGCGGCTGACCTGCCCCGCCCCGGCCCCTCCCGGTTCGGGCGGGCCCGGCACCACGTCGCCGGGCCGGGTGACCGGCAGCGGCCCGAACGCGGCGTGCCCGACGAGCAGGTGACCGGCGTTCACCCGGCGCGAAACGCCATGACCGCGCGCCTTCCGGAGACGGCGAACCGGCATACACCTGGACCCTTGACGCGAAGGGTTTACGAGCCTGCAACTGATCTGCAAGCGGGGCAAATAGCGTTGATCACGTAACAGCGTGAGCCGCGTGATCTCGCTTGACCGTGACAGGGGCGCGGGCAAGCCGTGGGGGATCCCGCGACTCACACCGCCTCGCGCGCGCCCGCCCGTCGGGAGCCGGGCCCGCGCGCGCGAGGCACCCTCCGTCCGGGGGCATTCGCCCGCTCACCCCTCGGGGCCTCCGGCGGGGACCAGGAACGGGTCGAGGAGGCCGGGCACGGCCCCCGCCGCGAGCTCCAGGCCGGCGGCACAGCCCACGTCGACGACGTCGTAGTGGCCGTCGCCCGCGGCCGTCGTGGCCGAGACCGTCAGCAGCCCGGCGCGGCGCTGGACGTACGACTGAGTGATCGTCCAGCCCACGATGCCGCTGCGGTCGAGCGCGACGGTCCGGCGCACCACCGCACCCGACCGGGTGACCAGGTGGCGCCCGCCGAGCGCGTGCCCCAGCCCCCGGTAGCCGGCCACGGCCAGCCAGAGCGCGGCCGCCAGAGCCGTCGCCGTGACGCAAGCCGCCACACCCCAGACCCACGCCTCCGTGGACGCGGCCCGCGCCCACACCCCCGCCTCCGGCGCCCAGGGCCAGCCGGAGCGGGAGAGCACCGCCACGGCGATCGCGAGCGCCGCGACCGGTGCGACGACGGCGGCCAGCGCCCTCCGCACCCGCCTGCGCCGGGCGGCCACCGGGTGCGGAAGGGGCTCCGGAAGGGGTGCGCCCGCGATCCGGGCCGCCACGCGCGCCGCCTCGCCGCGGGGCAGGGGCGGAGTGAGCGCCGCCACGTCCTCCGTCTCGCCCTCCTCGGCCTTGCCCAGGCCGGTGGCCACCGCCTTGACACGGGCCCCGCCTCCGAGCCTCAGCAGCAGCGGCTCGCGGATCTCCACGCCCCGCAGCCGCTCCTCGTCCAGCGTGAGCGACCGGCTGGTCAGCAGCCCCCGCCGCACCCGCCACCGCCCGTCCCGCCGCGCCGGGTCGGCAGCCGGGCTTCGCACCAGGTCCGGGCCGCTGGCCGTGGCGGATCCAGGGCGGCCGGGCTCGCGTTCCAGGCGGTAGCCGCCCCACGACTCCACGAAGATCAGCAGCGCTCCCGTCACGCCGGCCACCACGTTGCCCGCGACCACCAGCGGTACCGTCACCCAGGGCCGCTCCGTCAGCCAGTCCCACACGACGCCCGCCGTCTCGCCGGAGAACACCTCCACCCCGAGCGCGTCGAGCGGCTTGTACAGCACCCCGAGCACGATCGCGGCCCCGGCGAACGACCACACGGTCAGCGGCGCGTACCGGACCCACGACCACCGCAACCGCGCCACCACCTCGACGGCCCCCACCTCGACGGCCCCCGCCCCGACGGCCTCCGCCTTCACGGCGCCCGCCTCCCGGCCGTCCGGCCCGCCCCGGGACGCCCGGCCCTCGCCCGGCCACCCGGTTGCACCCGGAACGTCCTGGGCGGCGCCCCCGATGCGCCCGGCGTCCCGGTCGACGGCCGCACGTCCACCGACCCCCGGGCCGGTGGACGTGCTCGCCGACGGCAGGTCCTCCCAGCCCGTGGCCGGGAGGAAGGGGCCGGCTGGGGCGCCCGACAGGAGGGCCCGGCGCAGCGCCTCGGCCTCGGCCCTCGTCAGCGGGTCCAGGGTCAGCTCGGTGCGCTCGTCGCCATGGCCGCCCGCGCCGATCCTGACGACGGTCAGCCCGAACGCCCGCCGTACCGGATCGGCGCGCAGGTCCACGCTGCGGACCCGGTCGCGCGGCACCGACCGGTGCCGGCGCGACAGCACGCCGGAGCGCAGCTCCAGGCGGTCCCGCGTGAGCCGCCAGCGCGTCACGCGCAGCCGCGTCACGTCGTACGCGACGACAGCCGCCACGATGAGGACGGCGGCCACCCCCGCCACCGCCGCGACCGCGCCCCACGGCCGGTCGGCTCCGTGCAGCACCCGCACCACGACCACGTCCACGGCCACCACGGCGCCGAGGGACAGCACCGCCGAGACCCCCACGCTCCGCCCGGGCAGACGACGCCAGGTCATGTCGCGTCCCCCGGCGTGGCCTGCGTGATCGCGGTCAGCCGGGCCGCGAGCTCGGCGGCCAGCTCGTGGTCCAGCCCCTCGATCGTGATCGGTCCCGCGGCCGACGCCGTGGTCACCGTCACGTCCGCCAGCCCGAACAGCCGCTGCACCGGCCCCCGCGCGGTGTCGACCGTCTGGATGCGCGACATCGGCGCCACCCGCCAGGTGTGGGTGATCCAGCCCTTGCGTGTGTACACCGCCTCGGCGGTCACCTCCCAGCGCTCCCTCCGGTACGACGCACGCGGCCCGGCCACGGCCAGCACCAGGCAGCAGCCCGCGAACCCGGCCACCAGCAGGCCCAGCACGACCGGATGCCCGGTGAACAGCCAGTACGCCGCCACGGTCCCGCCCGCCACCGGGACGGCCAGCATGAGCGCCTGCGCCGTCCACCACCTGACGGCACGCGGATCGGCCTGGTGACGCGGCGGCCTCAACGCCACCCCGGCCACCCCCGTCCCCGCCTCGGCCCCGATCCCCGCCTGCGCCCCCGTCCGCGCCGTTCGCCGAAGGGGCGGGCGCGGGTCAGGGAAGGTGTCCGGCCGTGGCACCGGATGCTCGTCGTGACGTTCCATGCCACCGACCATGGCGCGGCCGGCGAGCCCGGCGCGTCCGCCGGAGGTCGCGCGGTGTATCGACTTTGGTCGCTGTCCGCCCGCCCCCCGACCCCCTAACCTCGGGACATGTGAGCGACCACCACGAATACCGCTGGGCCCTGCCGTCCGTCCTCCTGGGCGACGGCTCCGCCGGGCGGCCCGTGCGACGCTCCACCCGCGACTGGATCGTGGACATCCTCATGTTCCTGGCCGCGTGCGGCATCACGCTGATGACGGCGCCCGAGCTGGAGGGCATACCGCGGGCGCTGGTGGTGACCGAGCAGGTCGCCGGGGTGCTGTCGTGCGTGGCGGTGTGGCTGCGCCGCCGGTGGCCGGTGGGATTGGCCGTGGTGACCGGGGTGCTGTCGACGTACCTGCTGATGGTCGGCGGCGCGTCCGTGGTGGGGTTGTTCACGGTGGCGGTGCACCGGCCGTTCAAGGTGTCGGGGCTGGTCGCCGTGCTCGGCTTGGTGACGACCGCCCCGTACGTGCTGCTCCGGCCCGATCCCGAGCTGGGGCCGGCCGGGACGGCGACGCTGACCGTGGCGATCCTGCTGACGGTGTTCGCCTGGGGCGTGGTCGTACGGGCCCGGCGGCAGCTCGTCTGGTCGTTACGGCAGCGCGCGGTCATCGCGGCCGACGAGGCCAAACGGCTCGAACGCGAGCGGATCGCCCGCGAGATGCACGACGTGCTGGCCCACCGCATCTCCATGCTGAGCCTGCACGCGGGGGCGCTGGAGTTCCGGCCCGGCGCGCCGCCCGAGGAGATCTCCCGGGCCGCCGGCGCCATCCGCGACAGCGCCCACCAGGCGCTCCAGGATCTGCGCGAGGTGATCGGCGTGCTGCGCCACCCGTCCTCCTCCGGCGACGAGAACGGTCCCGTGCCCCTCCCGCCCCAGCCCACGCTGGCCGACCTGCGTTCCCTGGTCGAGGAGTGCCGGCAGGCGGGCATGAAGGTGTCCTTCACGATGAGCGGGTTCGACGGGGACGCGGCCCGGGCCGCCGGCGGGGGAGACGCCGCGGTGCCGGACGCGCTCGGCCGTACCGTCTACCGGGTCGTCCAGGAGGCGCTCACCAACGCGCGCAAGCACGCGGGCGGCGCGCCGGTGGGCGTGACCGTCGCAGGGCGGCCCGGCGACGGGGTGACGGTCGAGGCGCGCAACGCGGTGTGGGCCCGGCAGAGCCCGCGCCTCCCGGGAGCGGGAGCGGGGCTCATCGGGCTCACCGAGCGGGTCGGGCTGGCGGGTGGCCGGCTGGAGTTCGGGCCGGTGGCGGGGGGCGACTTCCGCCTGCACGCATGGCTGCCGTGGGCCTCGTGACCGTCGTCCGGGATCGTGACGACGTGCCGCGGGTCGCGGCCGTGAGGGAGGAAGGGGCTGGTGTGAGGGTGGAATCGGTGGCCGTGGTGGGCGTCCGGACGGGTGGCGGGGGCCGGTCATGATGGACCCCATGACGATCAAGGTGCTCATCGTGGACGACGATCCGCTCGTCCGGGCGGGACTGGCGATGATCCTCGGCGGCGCGGACGACATCCGCATCGTCGGCGAGGCCGGTGACGGGTCCCAGGTGCCGCCGCTGGTCGCCGAGCACCGTCCCGACGTGGTGCTCATGGACATCCGCATGCCGGACGTCGACGGCCTCGCCGCCACCGAGGCGCTGCGCGCCACCAGGGAGCCGCCCGAGGTCGTGGTCCTGACGACGTTCCACGCCGACGCCCAGGTGCTGCGGGCGTTGCGGGCCGGGGCGGCGGGGTTCCTGCTGAAGGACATCGCGCCCGCCGAGCTGGTCGGGGCGATCCGGAAGGTGTCGGCGGGGGAGCCGATCCTGTCGCCGGCGGTGACCCGGCAGCTCATCACCCACGTGTCGGGCGGCGGCGCCGAGAGCCGCGCCGGGCGGGCCCGGGCGCTGCTCGACCGGTTGAGCGAGCGCGAGGGGGAGGTGGCGACGGCCGTCGGTCAGGGCCGGTCCAACGCCGAGATCGGGGCCGACCTGTACATGAGCGTCGCCACGGTCAAGGCGCACGTCTCGCGCATCCTCACCAAGCTGGGGCTCAACAACCGGGTGCAGATCGCCCTGCTGGTCCACGACGCCGGGTCGGGGGAGCACCGGCGCGGGTAGCGGGACGTGACCGCGCCGGGGGAGTGGTGCGGGGCCGGCCGTCCAGGGTGGGTCAGGCTTCCAGCATGCGTTCCAGGGTGCCGCGGTGCATGACCAGGTCGTCCGGGTCGTCCGGCATGGGCTGCTCGCCGAAGTGGACGCGGCGTCGCCACACCCGGGCCATGATCACCCCGTGCCTGAGCGCCGCGTACGTCAGGTGGAAGTCCATGTTCGCCGGCGTGTGACCCGTCAGCGCCTGGTACGTGCGGCACACGTCGTCCCCGCGCATGAAGTCCGGCAGCCCCGGCAGGCCGATCGCCTCCGTGAGGTCCTGGAAGAACCGGTGCAGGAAGATCATCCAGGCCAGGTCCAGCTCGCGCGGCCCCACGGCGGCCATCTCCCAGTCGAGCACGGCGACCGGCCGGAAGTCCCGGTACATCACGTTCCCGATGCGGGCGTCGCCCCAGGTGAGGACGTCGGGGCCCGGGTCGTCGGGCCAGTGCGCCTCCAGCCAGCCGAAGGCGCGCTCCAGCAGCGGGATCGGGTGGTCACCGTGCGCCCACGCGTAGTAGGCGCGCTGCGCGTCCACGTGCGCCCGCAGCCCGCCGCCCAGGGCCCGCTCCTCGCCGTACGAGGGCCGCTCGTCCGCGCGTGAGGGCCGTGCGCCGGTGGGGGACAGGACCGAGAGGTCCTCGCGGGTGAACGGCGCGTCGTGCAGCGCGGCGAGGAGCCGTACCGTCGCGTCCTGCAGGACGCGACGCCGTCCTGGCGGCGCGTCGAGCAGCCAGCCCTCGAACGTGTACGGCATGACGTCCGGCGGCACGTCCCCGTCCTCCCGCTCCATGACGAAGAACGGCGTGCCCAGCGGCGCCGGGTCCGGCTCGAACCACAGCGCCCTCGGCGCCGGGATCCCGGCCCGGTCCCGGGCCAGCCGCATCACCTCGAACTGGGCCCCCAGGTCATAACGGGGGAAGACGGGTACCGCCTCGGCCGCCGGCGCCAGCCGGGCCACGCACCGTGCGCGCCGCCGGCCCGGCCAGGAGGCGGTGAAGAAGACCGTCTCGCTGGACATGCCGTTGGCCGCGGGCCGCGAGAGCTCCGACACGTCGACCGGGCCGCCGGTGCGGCCGGCCAGCCAGGACGCCATCCGGTCGCGCAGCCGGCCCAGGTCACGGGTGGACGTCCGCATCTCCTCGGTCACGGCGGCCTCCTCGGGTGAGTTCCGGTCCCGCCCCAGTGGTATACCCCTAGCAAGCGCTTGTCCACGTGGGGCGAGCGTTACGGTCAGGTACGGGGCAGCCGTACCCTTGTCTGAAAGGGCATGTCACGAAGGGACAGTGGGATGAGCTCAGCGGGTGAAGGCCTGTCTCGCCCGCTTCCCGAGCCGGTGCGGCTGAACGTCGTCGACCTGGCAGCCCAGGTTCTCGGCTCGATGCCCGCTGCGTCCGTGCCGGCCCCGTTGCGGGGCATCGCCAAGTTCGACCCGCGCAAGCGCGCCCGGCTGGGCAGCGCCCCCATCGCCGCGCAGCTGGAGAACGACAAGGAGTTCCGCGAGCTGGTCGCCGAGTCGGTCGCGGCGGGCTGGCCGGAGCTGGCCGCCTCGCTGGTGGACGGCCACGTGCCGCCCGCCGCCGACCCCGTGCTCGTGGCGGCCGCCGCCTACCTCACCCGCCCGCCCGGCTGGGCCGACATGGTCGAGGCGGCCCGCGCCGACCTCGAACGGTCCGCCGTGGCCGCCGAGGGGTCCGAGCGTGAGGAGGTCGTGTCCCGGCTGCGCGAGCAGCTCGCCGCCCAGAAGAGCGCCGCCAAGGAGGAGACCGACCGGCTCCGTGAGCAGCTCAAGGCCGCCCGCGCGGAGAACTCCGACCTGCGCCGTCGCCTCCATGAGGCCCGGGAGAAGTCCAGGGAGGCGCAGCGGCGCGCCGAGGAGATGGAGCAGCTCGCCGAGGAGGCGCGGTCGACGGCCTCGGCGGCGGGCAGCGCGGGCGAGGCCGAGCTGCGGCGGTTGCGCGAGCGGCTGGCCGACGCCGAGAAACAGCTCGAAGCCTCGCGCCGGGCCGCCCGCGAGGGCCGCAGCATCGAGGACGCCCGCATCCGGGTGCTGCTCGACGCCCTCCAGGACGCCTCCGCCGGGCTGCGCAGGGAGCTGGCCCTGCCCACCATGATCAACAGGCCCGCCGACTCGGTGGCGGCCGTCACCGGCGAGCGTCCCAGCGTGCGCGGAGTGCCGGCCCGCGCGCTGGCCGACGACGACCCGCAGCTCCTCGACCAGCTCCTCGCACTGCCCCAGGTCCACCTGATCATCGACGGCTACAACGTGACCAAGGCCGGCTACGGCACCCTGACGCTGGCCGACCAGCGCAACCGGCTCATGACCGGGCTCGGCGGGCTCGTCGCGCAGACCCGCGTCGAGGTGACCGTGGTCTTCGACGGGGCCGAGCTGAACGCGCCGGTCCAGGTGGTGGCGCCGCGCGGGGTGCGCGTGCTGTTCAGCGCGCCGGGGGAGATCGCCGACGACCTCATCCGCCAGCTCGTCCGCGCCGAGCCGCCCGGCCGGGCCATCGCCGTGGTGTCCTCCGACCGCGAGGTGGCCGAATCCGTCCGCAGGATGGGCGCCCGCCCCGTACCGTCGGCACTGCTGCTCCGCAGGCTGGGCCGCGCGTAGACCGCGGGCCGGACCTTGAGTAGGGCGCGATCCGTAGCGGCCGGACGGCAAAGCGACGGTATAAGGAATCTGGCGTTTAGGTGAGATCAACACCTTAACTTCTGTACTATTTCGCCCCAGGTATGATCCCTTGGAGGCGACGCTGTGAGTTTGGGCCGGGTGCCGATGGTCGCGTGTCTCGCGATCGGGTTGCTGCTTTCGCCGACAGGTGGAGCCCAGGCCGCGCCGAAGCCCACGATCAAGCAGGCCAAGGCGAAGCTCGCCAAGCTCAACGACAAGGCCGACAAGGTCGTCGACCGCTACAACACGGCGACCGAGAACCACAAGAAGGCCCAGTCCGCCTACACCGAGCTCAACGACAGCTACAAGCGCAAGCTCGCGACCGTGGCCGACCTGCGCGAGCAGGTGATCTCGATGGCCGTCAGCAGCTACAAGCTGGGCCGCGACGTCACCTCCATGCCCGGCGTGATCGGCTCCGACGATCCCATGAACACCCTGGGCGGCCTCGCCCTGGCCGACCAGGTGACCCGGGAGCGCGCTGACAAGCTCACCGCCTTCGACCGGGAGAACCGCGGCCTCAAGGCCGAGCGTGACAAGGCCGAGGAGGCCCTGGCCGCCGCCGACAAGGAGCGCGACGCGGTCCGCAAGGAACGCGCCGAGGTCCTCAAGCTCATCGCCCAGCAGAAGAAGCTGCTCGACCGGCTCGGCGCCTACCGGGTGGGCGACCCCAACAGCACCGGCATCAAGTACACCGGCGCGGCCTCGGGCAACGCGGCGGCCGTGCTCCGGTTCGCGTACTCGCAGGTGGGCAAGCCGTACGTGTTCGGCGGCACGGGCCCCGGCGGCTGGGACTGCTCGGGGCTGACGCAGGCGTCGTGGCGCGCGGCCGGCGTCTCGCTGCCGCGCACCACCTGGCAGCAGTGGGCGTGGGGCGCCTCGCGCAGGGTGGCGCTGAACGCGCTGCAGCCCGGGGACCTCATCTTCAGCTCGGGGCTCGGCCACGTGAGCATCTACGCGGGCAACGGCCAGATCGTTCACGCGCCGCAGACGGGCGACGTCGTCAAGGTCGCCACCCTCTCCTCGTACGGCGGCGCCCTCGTCGGCGCCATCCGCCCGTAGCGCCACGCGGCGGGTCCTCTCACCCTGAACCGAAGACACTGCCTCGCTGTGGCGGGGCAGTGTAGCGGTCGTGCGCGCGTCTCGTGACGGGAACGTGAGTGAAGAACTGAAGCGGTCCGTGACCGGTCATGGTCACGTGGCCTGCCGTCCTGCCGGGGACAAACCTGACAAATGTGACGAAAGAGTCCTGACAGACGCCTGATTCGTCAATTGTGAGCAGAGTCACATTTGCGTAACGAATCATGGTGGCGAGCTGCGAGTCGTCACTTTACTGACACCTTATGGCGATCTTTACAGCTTGACCCGCGCTTTGCCGTTTCATGACATCTCGGCGTAACTTCTGGCGTCGCGGCGAACAAGCCATGGCGCCGCGAACCAACATCGGTCCCCCCGATGTGGACGAGATAGCAATCCATCGGTCGCCGCCGTAAATATCCGTACTTGTTGCGGTGGTGGCCTGCCGAGTCCGTGCAGCCAGGAGGCACGGAGCCGGGGACCCAGCGATCCCGAGCGGGATCAGGGGTGAATCGGCGCGTAACGCGCGCCGTAGGGCGACTTCCAGGCCCGAATCCGTCAGCTAACCCGGTAGGCGTTCGTGGAAGATCCAAGGAGAAATCCTGTCTACCCACTCGCACAACCCCCGTCTGTCCCGAATCGCCCTGAGCGGCGTCGCTCTCACCATGACCGTGACGGCCGGAGGTCTGGTCCTCCATGCTCCGGCGGCCCAGGCGGCAGGGACGACGAGCACCACGGCCGGTCTTTCCACGGTTTCGGCGGGCACGGCCGCCGCGTCCGTGAAGACGGCGGCCGGCAAGACGGCGAAGGCCTCCAAGGCCGTCCGGCAGCAGGCGAAGGCCCATACGGCCGTCGCCGTCGCCAAGGCGCAGATCGGTGACCCGTACCGTTACGGCGGCACCGGCCCTGGCGCGTTCGACTGCTCCGGACTGGTCCAGTACGCCTGGAAGAAGGCCGGCGTGAGCATTCCCCGCGTGACGAACAGCCAGTACGCACGCATCAAGAAGAAGGTCTCCTGGAAGAACCTCCAGCCGGGTGACCTGATGTTCTTCCGGGGGCTCGGTCACGTGGGCATGTACGTCGGCCACGGCAAGATGGTCCATTCGCCGCGGACAGGTCTGACGGTACGCGTCGAGAAGATCAGCGGATGGCGCAAGTCGTCGTTCGTGGGGGCGGTACGTCCCGGCCTGTGAGCACGCACGAAGACCCCGTCCCGGGTTGGGGACGGGGTCTTCGCGCGTTCGGGAACCAACAGCGGGCGGGTGGCCGGGTACGATCGGACAGCGTGTCCGCCCGGGTGAGTCGTCGAGCCCTGCTGGCGGGGGTGGCGCCCCTGCTCGCGCTGGCCGCCGCGTCCTCGCCGGCCCGTGACGCCCTTCAGGCGGATCGGCCCGATCGGGACGTCAGGCTCGGCGGGACGGGGGGCGAGCCGTGGCCCGGCGAGACGCGGGCGGCACGGGGCGCCCGATCACTCGTGCTGGGACACCGGGCCGATCCGAGCCTGCTCCAGGATCTCGCGCGCCGGGCCGACACCGCGGCGGAGCGCGTCTCCGGCGTTCTCCGCGTGTCCGTGCGGCCCCTCGTGCTCGTGCCCGCCTCCGCCGCCGAGGCCGCGCGCCTGGCCCGCGTGGCGGACGTCGAGGGGCTGGCCGCCGTGGCCGACGGAAGCCGCGTCATCGTGGTCCCCGGCACGTTCGGCCGCCTCACCCCCACCGGCCGCGACGTCGTGCTCACCCACGAGCTCACCCACGTCGCCGCCGGCACCGGCGGGCTCCCGCCGTGGCTGTACGAGGGATTCGCCGACTACGTCGCCTACCGCGACGCCGGCCTGAGCGTGCCGGTGGCCGCCGCCGAGCTGGCCGCGGAGGTCCGGGCGTCGCGGCCGCCGCGCCGGCTGCCCGAGCCCGGCGATTTCGCGCCCGGCTCGGCCCGGCTGGCGGCGGTCTACCAGGAGGCGTGGCTCGCCTGCCGGTACGTCGCCGAGCGGCGTGGGGAGGACACGCTGGTGAGGCTCTACCGTGATGCCAGGACGCGGGGCGCCGCCCGCGCGCTGGCCGCCGCCGGACTCCCGGCCGCGCGGCTGACGGCGGGGTGGCGCGCATACGTGCGTGAGAAGCTGGCGTAGGGGGATCATGTGACGAACGACGGCCAGGTGGGGGACGCGGCCCGCGGGGCGGACGCGCCCGGCACCGACGCGCCCGGCACCGACGCGACTCCGGGCGACAGCGCCACGGGGCATACCGCGGCGCGGCAGGCCGGTCTGGCGTGCGCCGGGCTGGGGATCGCGACCCTGGTCGTGGTGGCCGTCACGACGCCGTGGCGGGCGCTGCCGCCCTCCGCGCCGCACGTGGCCCCCGACCCCGCCCGTGACTTCAGCGCCGCCCAGATCGCGCACGCCGCCGCGTTCGACGCCGCCACCGGCGCGCCCGGCTACCTGTCGCTCGGCCTGAGCCTGCTCTTCGCCGGCCTGCTCGTCCTCACCCCGCTCGGCGGCCGGCTGCTCGGACGGCTCAGGGGCCCGTGGTGGCTGCGCGTCGTCCTGGGCGTGCTGCTGCTCACCGCGATCGTCGAGGCGGTCAGGTGGCCGCTCGGCATGTGGTTCGAGACCGAGCTGCGCGCGTACGGCCTGTCCACGCAGGACTGGGCGTCCTGGACGGGCGACCGCCTCAAGAGCATCGGCGTCAACGCCGCCGTGCTGTCCCTCACGATGGTGGTCCTGGTCTGGCTGGCGCGCAGGGTCCGGCGGTGGTGGATCCCGGCCGCCGTGGGCGCGTTCGCGCTGACCGTGGCGCTCTCGTTCGTCTACCCCGTGGTGGTCGAGCCACTGTTCAACGACTTCCGCCCCATGCCGCAGGGGCCGCTGCGCACGAGCCTGCTGCGGATGGCCGAGCGCGACGGCGTGCCGGTGGAGGACGTGCTCGTCGCCGACGCCTCCCGCCGCACGACCGCACTCAACGCGTACGTCTCGGGCTTCGGCGCCACCCGCCGGATCGTCGTCTACGACACGCTGCTGCGCGCCCCGGGCCCGCAGGTGGAGCTGGTGGTCGCGCACGAGCTCGGCCACGCCAAGAACGGCGACGTGCTCAGCGGGACGCTCGTCGGCGGGCTCGGCGCCGCCGCCGGCACCGTGCTGCTGTACCTGGCCTTCCAGCTCGTACGGCGGCGCACCGGAGTCGCCTCGGTGGCCGACCCCAAGGCCGTGGGCGCGCTGCTCGGCCTGATGAGCCTGGCCACCGTGCTGTCCGGCCCCGCCCAGAACGTCGTCGGCCGCCACGTCGAGGCCCGCGCCGACGTCCACGCCCTCGACCTGACGAGGGACCCGGCCACCTTCGTCGCCATGCAGAAACGCCTGGCGCTCACCAACATCTCCGACCTGTCACCCGATGCCGTGGAGTACGTGCTCTACGCGTCCCATCCCTCGACCCCGGAGCGCATCGCCCTGGCGCGCGCGTGGGCGCGGCTGAACGGCGTGCCCACGCCGTGACCCCACGCGTCGTCATCGTCACCAACGACTTCCCGCCGCGCCCCGGCGGCATCCAGTCCTTCGTCCACGGCCTGGCCGTGCGCACCCCCGGCGTGGCCGTCTACGCGCCCTCCTGGCCGGGCTGCGCCGAGTTCGACCGCCACCAGCCGTACCCGATCGTGCGCCACCCGACCTCGCTCATGCTGCCGACGCCCGCCGTCGCGCGCGCGCCGGCCCGGCTGGTGGCCGAGCACGGGGCGCGGACGGTGGTGTTCGGCGCGGCGGCCCCGCTCGGGCTGCTGGCGCCGCGGCTGCGTGCCGCCGGGGCGCGGCGGGTGGTGATGCTCACCCACGGCCACGAGGCGGCGTGGGCGGCCGGGCCCGGGTTCCGCTCGGTGCTGCGCCGCATCGGGGAGCACGCCGACGTGGTCACCTACCTGGGGGAGTACACGCGCGCCCGGCTGGCCGCCGCCATCCCCCCGGCCAAGCTCGTACGGCTGGCCCCGGGCGTGGACACCGGCCGGTTCCGTCCCGAGGCGGTGCCCGGCCGGGCCAAGGAGGAGCTCGGCCTGGCCGGCCGGCCGGTGGTGGTGTGTGTGTCCAGGCTGGTCCCGCGCAAGGGGCAGGACCTGCTGATCGCGGCCTGGCCGGAGGTGGTCGCGGCGGTCCCGGACGCCGTGCTGCTGCTGGTGGGCGGCGGCCCGTACCGTCGCCGGCTGGAACGGATGGCCGCCGGGCGGGAGTCGATCCGCTTCACCGGCACGGTCCCGGCCTCGGCGCTGCCCGGCTACTACGCGGCCGGCGACGTGTTCGCCATGCCGTGCCGTACCCGGTGGGGCGGGGTGGACGTGGAGGGGCTCGGCATCGTGTTCCTGGAGGCGTCGGCGACCGGGCTGCCCGTGGTGGCGGGCGCCTCCGGCGGGGCGCCCGACGCGGTGCGCCACGGCGAGACCGGCCTGCTCGTCGACGGGCAGGACACCGGCGAGGTGGCCGCGGCCCTGGCCGAGCTGCTCGGCGACCCCGAACGGGCCCGCAAGCTGGGCGCCGCCGGCCGCGACTGGACCACCCACGAGTGGTCCTGGGACCTGGTCGCCACCCGTTTCCAGACGCTCCTCTGAGCCGGTCACCCCCGGGTGGCGCCGCGCGTACGCCGGCGTCGCGTGACCACTCCGACCACTGTCCGCGCGCCATCGCGCCAGTGATCCTACCTTTGCCGCATTCAGGCTCGGCGTATCACCGATGTGCCTTGACAACAATGAGTGGGCGCACGTACAAGTGATCCTACCTATTGCGCGAAACAGGCGGCTGTCGCTCGTCCGGCGACGCGGTGCTCTCCCACAATGGTCGGATGAGTCGTGGTCTCCCTCGGAAGGGTGGCACGAGTGAACAAGCTCTTAGCGGCCGGTGCGATCACGGTCGCCGTGGCCCTGGCATCCAGCGGCTGCTCCAGCGGTACCTCCGGGACCGACCGGTCCTCGGCGCCCTCCTCGGAGGGCGGGAAACAGAAGGTCTCCTTCCTCGTCTTCCCCTCGCCCAACCTGCCCGAGTCGTACTGGAAGGCCCAGGTCGAGCTGGTCACCAAGGCCCACCCCGACCTGGACGTCGAACTGGTCGCCGCGCCGTCGGAGTCGGAGCGCAACGACTACGCCAAGCAGCTCGCCGCCTCCGGGCAGCTTCCCGACGTGCAGATCGGCATGCAGGACCTCGTCGCGCTGGAGTCGCACCTCGCCCCCTGGACCGAGGCCGAGCTCAAGGACTTCCTCTGCCCCACCTGCGGCGCGGTCAACGGCAAGGTCCTCCAGCTGCCGACCAACACGCAGACCATCCCGAACGTCTTCTACAACAAGAAGCTGTTCGCGCAGGCCGGCATCGCCGAGCCGCCCAGGACCTACGCCGAGCTGCTCGCCGCCGCCGAGAAGCTCAAGGCCAAGGGCATCGCCCCGTTCGTCAGCGGCGGCGCGTTCGTCACCTCCCAGCCGTGGACGGCGATCCTCGCCACCGACCTGTACGCCAGGACGCCCGACTGGATGGCCAGGCGGCGCGGCGGCCAGGCGACGTTCGCCGCCGACCCGGCCATGAAGGCCGCCACCCAGAAGTTCGCCGACCTCGCCGCCAAGGGCTACCTCGACAAGCGGCAGATCGGCCAGGACTACCCCAAGACCCAGGAGGCCTTCCTCGGCGGCAAGGGCGCGATGTACCCCATGGGCAGCTGGTTCGCCGCCGCGGCCGACCAGTCGGACATGAAGGACGACATCGGCGTGTTCGCCTGGCCCGGCGACGACGGGAGCCTGCACCTGCCGGCCTTCACCGGCGGCGGCCTGTCCGTCAGCGCCGACGCCCGCAACCCGGCCGCCGCCAAGGAGTTCGCGCTCGCCTTCCAGCTCACCAAGGAGAACCTCGACGCCTCGGTCAAGGCCGACGCGCTCTTCCCCGCCGTCAAGGACTACACCCCGCCCTCCGACACCGGACCCGTCTTCAAGGCCGTGTACGACCTGTGGCAGAAGGCGGTCACCGAGAAGGCCACCGTGCCCGCGTTCGGCTGGGAGGCCGGCGACGCGGCCATGCTGCCCGGCATGCAGGGCAAGTTCTGGTCCACCGCCCAGGACCTCGTCAGCGGCAGGAAGAACGTCGACCAGGCGCTCGCGTTCCTCGACACCGAATGGGAGAAGACCGGGTGACGATCTCTTGACGGCCGTCGACACCACCAGGCGCGGGCCCGGCCGCGCCACGTCGGGGAGCCCCGGCCGCCGGAGCGCACCCCGGCGGCCGGCCGGGCCGGGACTGTGGCACTTCCTGACCTTCGCCGCGCCCGGCACGCTCATCTACCTGTGCCTGGTGGTCCTGCCCATCGGGCTCAGCTTCGGCTACAGCCTCACCAACCAGGCGCTGCTGCGGCCCGACACGCAGATCGTCGGGCTGCGCAACTACCGGCTGCTGCTGCAGGACGAGACGTTCCTCGAGTCGCTGCGGGTCACCTCGATCCTGACCCTCATCGTGGTCATCGTGCCGAACGTGCTCGGCGTCGCCATCGCCGTGCTGCTCGACCGGCGCGGCTGGCTCTACAACGCGCTGCGCAGCGTGTTCTTCACCCCCATGGTGATCAGCTCCGTGGTCATCAGCGTCATCTGGACCCGCATCCTCGCCGACGACGGCCCCGTGAACCAGGCGCTGCGCGGCCTGGGCGTGGCCGAGCCGCCGGGCTGGCTGTCCGACCCCGGCCTCGCGCTCTACTCCCTGTCGTCCATCGTCTGCTGGCAGATGCTCGGCTTCTGCGTCGTCGTCTACCTCGCCGGTCTCCAGGGCGTGCCGCAGGAGCTGGCCGAGGCCGCCGCGATCGACGGCGCCGGCCCGGTGCGGCGCTTCCGCAGCGTCACCTGGCCGCTGCTCGCGCCCGCGCTCACCATCAACACCGTCGTGCTGCTGATCTCCGCGTTCAAGATCTTCGACCACGTCAAGGTCATCACCAACGGCGGCCCCGGCACCGGCACCACGGCCACCGTGGCGTTCGTCGTCCTCCAGGAGGGGTTCGTGGAGAACCGCACCGGCTACGCCTCAGCCGAGGCCATCGTCATGCTCGTCCTCATCGCCGCCCTGTCGGTCGTCACCCTGCGGTTCCTGCAACGACGGGAGGTGCAGCTGTGACCGGATCGCGCGCGCCGTGGCTGCGCCCCCTCGTCGCGCTGGCCGTCGGCGGCGTCTTCTTCATCCCGCTCTACATCGCGCTGATCAACGTCTTCAAGGACAGCCGGCAGGTCGCCGGCGGCGCCATGTCGCTGCCCGCGCCGCCCACCCTGGACAACCTGTGGCGCGTCCTGACCGGCCCCGACAGCCTCTTCTGGTCGTCGCTGCGCACCAGCGTGCTCGTCACCGGGCTGTCGATCGTCATCCTGACCCTGCTGTCGGCCATGCTCGGCCACTACCTGGCCCGGCGCTCGGCCTGGTGGTCCAGGGCCATCATGGTGCTGCTGCTGTGCGGGCTGATGATCCCGCCGCAGGTCATCCTCATCCCCATGACGCAGGTGCTGCGGGCCCTCGGCCTCATGTCCACGTTGCCGGGGCTCGTGCTGTTCAACGTCGGCTACTACGTGCCGTTCGGGGTCTTCGTCTTCTCGGGGTTCATGAAGGGCGTCCCGAGGGAGCTGGAGGAGGCCGCCGCCATCGACGGGGCCACGCGGTGGCAGACGTTCTGGCGGATCGTCTTCCCGCTGCTGCGTCCCGCCACGGCCAGCGTGCTCATCTTCCTCGGAGTGTGGATCTGGAACGACTTCATCAACCCGCTCATCATCTACGGGCCCCGCGAGGGCACCACCATCATGACCGGGATCTACAAGTCGCTCGGGCAGTACGCGGCGGACTTCGGCGGCATGTTCGCCCTGATGTTCCTGGCCACGTTGCCCGTCCTGGTGTTCTACCTGCTGCTGCAGAAGCAGTTCGTCAAGGGCCTCACGGGAGGCGCCACCAAGGGCTGACGCCTCCCGCGAGCCGGAGGCTAGTTGAGCTTGTCCTGGATGGTGACGAGGATGTCCATCATGGCGAACTGGGTCTGCTGCATCGTGCGCTGAGTGTCCTGCAGGACCGTCATTTGGTGCTGGAGGGTGGCGACCTTGGTGTCGACGGCCTGGACACCGTCCTCCAGGACCGTGAGCCTGCCGTCCAGGGCGGTCACCTTGCTGTCCAGGACGGCCACCTTGCCGTCCAGGGCGGTCACCTTGCTGTCCAGGACGGCCACCTTGCCGTCCAGGATGGTCAGCTTGCCGTCGAGGGCCTTGACGTAGTTGGCGACGCCGTTGATCCGCTCGGTCAGTTGCTGGCCGAGCTCCATCTGGTCGGCGCGGACCTGGATCAGCTGGTTCTCGATCGCCGTGCCGAACTGAAGCGCCGCGTCCTTGATGCTCAAGAGAATCTCCCCTAC
This sequence comes from Nonomuraea sp. NPDC050383, assembly GCF_044459125.1. Taxonomy (NCBI): domain Bacteria; kingdom Bacillati; phylum Actinomycetota; class Actinomycetes; order Streptosporangiales; family Streptosporangiaceae; genus Nonomuraea; species Nonomuraea sp. NPDC050383. The sequence goes on along the minus strand of NZ_JBITIP010000001.1, from coordinate 823,213 downwards.
CTTCGTCGGTAGGGACCGGGGATGTACTAGATCTCCGGTCCCGATTTCTTGGGGCAAGAGTACTCAGGCGGATGAGGAATCCGAGCGCCTTTTCCCGGCGCCGATTCGACATTTTCGAGGCGTCTACCTGGGCAAACATCGAGATATCCGGAAAATGTCACCAGGCGTCGGGGGCCATCCCGCCGCGATACCGGACAGAAGTTCAGGCCAGTGTCGTGCAGGGCGGGACGGCGGCGAGCAGGTCGCCGCCTGCACGCATCCACCGGGGGGCCGGCTGAGCGGGCTCGACGACGACGTCATGGGTCAGGAGCCGTACAGGCGCTCCACGTCGGCGGCGAAGTCACGCAGGACGATGTTGCGCTTGATCTTGAGGGTCGGCGTCAGGTGCCCGCTCTCCTCGGTGATGTCGGCGTCCAGGATCGCGAACTTCTTGATCTGCTCCGCCTTCGACACCGTGGCGTTGGCCCGGTCGACCGCCTGCTGGATCTCGGCGCGCAGCTCCGGGTCGGCGCTCGGCTCCGTCGCCTTGCCGGTCCCTCCGCGCGTGGAGCGCCAGTGCTCCAGCGCCTCGGGGTCCAGCGTGACCAGGGCGCCCACGAACGGGCGGCCGTCGCCGACGACCACGGCCTGCGAGATGAGCGGGTGGGCCCGCAGCGCGTCCTCCAGCGGCCCCGGAGCGACGTTCTTGCCGGCCGCCGTCACCAGGATCTCCTTCTTGCGCCCGGTGATCCGCAGATAGCCGTCGGCGTCCAGCTCGCCCACGTCGCCGGTGTGGAACCAGCCGTCGCCGTCGAGGACCTCGCTGGTGGCCTCGTCGTTGTTCCAGTAGCCGCGGAAGACGTGGCGGCCCTTGGCCAGGATCTCGCCGTCGTCGCCGATGCGGATCGTCACCCCGGGCAGCGGCTTGCCGACCGTGCCGACCTTGTTGGCTCCGGGCATGTTGACGGTGCAGGGGGCGGAGGTCTCGGTCAGGCCGTACCCCTCGAAGACCTCGATGCCGGCGCCGCGGAAGAAGTGGCCGAGCCGCTCGCCGAGCGCGCCGCCGCCGCTCACGGCCGCCGACAGGCGCCCGCCGGTGGCCGCGCGCAGCTTGCCGTACACGAGCCGGTCGAACAGGGCGCGCCGCAGGCGCAGCCCGAGGGGCGCGCCGCCCGAGCTCTCGGCGCGGCTCCAGGCCACCGCCGTGTCGACGGCGCGGGCGAAGATCGCGCCCTTGCCGCCCGCGATGGCCTTCTGCTCGGCGCCGTTGTAGACCTTCTCGAACACCCGGGGCACGCCCAGCAGGAACGTCGGCCCGAACTCGACCAGGTCGGGCGCCACGTTCTTCATGTTCGGGGTGTGGGCCAGGACCGCGCCGGCCTCGACCAGCGCGACCTGGATCATGCGGGCGAAGATGTGCGCCAGCGGCAGGAACAGCAGCGCGGCCGGGGCCTCGCCGGTGAACAGCGGCTCCAGCGGCCCGCGCACCACGTTGCGCCCGGTGTAGAGCAGGTTGTCGTGGGTGATCCGGCAGCCCTTGGGGCGGCCGGTGGTGCCCGAGGTGTAGACGACGGTGGCGAGGTCGGCCCCGCACACCCGCCGGCGGCGCTCGGCCACGTCCTCGTCGGAGATCTCGGAGGCGCCGGGCAGGCCGTCGAGCGCGGCCTCGACCCGCCACAGGTCCTTCAGGCCGGGCGCGGCCTCGCGCACGGTCTCCTCGTGCGCGTCGAGCTCGACGAACGCCGCCCGGGCCGCGCTGTCGGTCAGGATCCACCGGATCTGCTCGGTCGAGGACGTCTCGTAGACGGGCACGAGCACCGCGCCCACCGACCAGACGGCGTAGTCGATCAGCGTCCACTCGTAGCGGGTGCGCGACACGAGCGCGACGCGGTCGCCGTGCTCGACGCCCGCCGCGATGAGCCCCTTGGCCAGGGCGACGACCTGGTCCCGCAGCTCCGCGGCGGTGACGGCGGCCCACGCGCCGTCCACCTTGCGCCGCATGACGACCCTGCCAGGCTCCCGCTCGGCCCTGTCGAACACCGTGTCGGGCAGGCTCGCGGTGGCAGGAACATCCACCAGCACGGGAACGCTGTACTCGCGCACGGACCAACTCCTCCAGGTGCACGCTTCGGGGACGGCCTGGACGTTACCGGGATAAGTTACCCATCGGTAGTCTCGTCATCCAGGCGTTATGAAGCAATTTCTCACGCTAGCAGCCGTCGATCGTGCGGCAGCCCGTTCGCAGCCGCCCGGAATTCCCGCCAGCGGTCCGCCGAAGGCGCGCCTAGGATCTTCGGCATGCGGGTTCACGTCATCAGCGATGTGCACGGCCGGGCCGACGCGCTGGCCGCCGCCGGAGCGGGCGCGGACGCGCTCGTCTGCCTGGGCGACCTGATCCTGTTCGTCGACTACGCCGACCACGCGCGGGGCATCTTCGCCGAGCTGTTCGGCGCCGAGCGGGCCGCGGAGTTCATCGGCCTGCGCACCGCCGGGCGCTTCGACGAGGCCCGCGCCATGTCCGCCCGCCTGTGGGCGAGCCTCGGCGGCGACCCGCGCGAGCACATCGAGGGCCGGGTGCGGGCCCAGTACGAGCGCCTGTTCGCGGCCATGCCCACGCCCGCCTACCTCACCTACGGCAACGTCGACATCCCGCGCCTGTGGGCCGACTACACGCGTGACGGCCACCGGGTGCTCGACGGCGAGAGCGTGGAGATCGGCGGCCTGCGGTTCGGGTTCGTCGGCGGCGGCCTGCGCACCCGCTACCGCACGCCGTACGAGATCAGCGACGAGGAGTACGCCGCGAAGGTGGAGGCCGTCGGCGAGGTCGACGTGCTGTGCTGCCACATCCCGCCCGCGGTGCCCCAGCTCCTGTACGACGTGGTCGCCCGGCGCTTCGAGCGGGGCAGCGAGGCCACGCTGGAGGCGATCCGCCGCACCCAGCCCCGCTACGCGCTCTTCGGCCACGTCCACCAGCCGCTGTACCGGCGCACCCGCATCGGCCGCACCGAGTGCGTGAACGTCGGCCACTTCCGGGGAACCGGCGTTCCGTACGTCCTCGAATGGTGATCGGCGAATGGTGATCAGCGGGGTCCGGCGGTCCGCCGCAAGGAGCGGATTCTGCATTACGGTGGTCGCATGGCTGATCGCACGACTTCGAGCATCGTCATCGACGCCGGCCGGGCCCGCGTCATGGCGATCATCGCTGACTTCCCCGCCTACCCCGAGTGGGCGGGCCAGGTGAAGAGCGCCGAGGTCCTGACCACGGGCGCCGACGGCAGGGCCGAGACCGTGCGCTTCGTCCTCGACGCCGGCGTGATCAGCGACACCTACACCCTCGGCTACACCTGGCACGACGACGAGAGCGTCTCCTGGCGGGTGGCCGAGCCGGGCAAGATGGTCGCCGAGCTGGCCGGAAGTTACCTCCTGGCCGAGGCGGGCACGGGCACCGAGGTGACGTACGAACTGGCGGCCGAGCTGAAGGTGCCGATGATCGGCATGCTGCGGCGCAAGGCCGAGAAGGTCATCGTGGACACCGCCCTCAAGGGCCTGAAGAAGCGTGTCGAAGGCCGCTGAGGTGGGGCCCCGGGTCCTGCTGTTCACCGGGAAGGGCGGCGTGGGCAAGACCACGGCCGCCGCGGCGACCGCCACGCTCGCCGCCCGGCGCGGCCTCAAGACACTGGTCGTGTCCACCGACACGGCCCACTCGCTGGCCGACGCGCTCGCCGTCGAGCCCGGCGAGGTCGCTCCCGGCCTGCACCTGCACCAGGTCGACACGCAGAAGTCCCTCGAACGCCACTGGGGCGAGCTGCGCGACTACGCCCGCGGCCTGCTCACCGAGCTCGGCCTGGACGAGATCACCTCCGAGGAGGTGACGGTCCTGCCGGGCGCCGAGGAGATCATCGCGCTGCTGGAGCTGCGCGAGCACGCCCGGTCCGGGGTCTGGGACGTCATCGTGGTCGACTGCGCGCCCACCGCCGAGACGCTGCGGCTGCTCGCCCTGCCCGAGGCGCTCGACTGGCACGTGAGCAGGCTGCTCCCCGTCGGCCGGAAGATCATGAAGCTCGCGTCGCCGTTCGTGCGGAGCGTCGCGCGCGTCAGCACCCCCGGCGACGAGGTGGTCGGCGCGGGCGAGCGCCTGCACCGCGCCCTGCTGGAGGTGCGCGAGCTGCTCACCGGCGACGGCGCGTCCGTGCGGCTCGTGCTCACGCCGGAGGCCGTGGTGCTCGCCGAGGCGCGGCGCACCCTCACCTCGCTCAACCTGTACGGCTACCGCGTCGACGCGGTCATCGCCAACCGGGTGTTCCCGGCCGGCGGCGCCGACGAGTGGCGGGCCCAGTGGGTGGACGCCCAGACGAGGCTGCTGGCCGAGGCCGAGGAGTCGTTCGCGCCGCTGCCCGTGCACGCCGTGCCGTACCTGCCGGCCGAGCCCGTGGGCGTCGACGCGCTGGCGGCCGTCGGCGAGCGCCTGTACGGCGACGCCGACCCGTTCGGGCCGCCCCGCGTGCGCCCGCCGCTGCGGCTGGCCGCCGACGAGCTGGAGCTCGACCTGCCCGGCGCCGACCGCGACGACGTCGACCTGGCGCGCAAGGGCGACGAGCTGATCGTCACCGCGGGGCCGTACCGGAGGATCCTGGCGCTGCCGGTGGCGCTGGCCCGCAGGGAGATCGCCGGCGCGGTGCTCCTCGACGGCGTCCTGCGGGTACGGTTCAGCTCGGGAGCCCGATCCGGCGCGACGAGCGGATCCGGCGGCCACGACGAGGGGCCGGCCGCCACGTGAGCGAGACGGGCGGACGCTCCGGAGCCAGGGAGGGCCAGATGACCGAGAACAACGACAGGGACCCCCGCGAGAGGGACTCCCGCGACAGAGACGCCGGCGCCACCGACCCCCACGGGGATCCACTCCGCGACGCGATCAACCGCGACGCGCGCGACCGCGACGGGACCGGCCGCGACGCGGGCGGCCGGGACGGGACCGGCCGGGACCCGCTGGGCCGTGACCCGATCGGCACGGTCGCGGACGAGGCGCGCAAGCTGTTCGACACGATCCAGGGACGCGCCACCCGCCAGGTCGGCCGGACGGTGCTCAACTCCTTCGCCGGCGGCTCGTTCGGCGGCGGGCGCAAGGAGAAGGACGTGTGGGGCGAGGCCGTCTCCGAGCCTCACGACGAGTACATCTGCCGCGCCTGCCCGGTGTGCCGGGCCATCGCGGCCCAGCGCGAGTCCGGCAGCGACGTGACCGGCCACCTCGTGGCGGCGGGCGGCGAGCTGTTCGCCGCATTCCGGCAGACGCTGGACGCGTTCAGCAAGCCGGCCTCCCCCCGTAGGTCGCGCGACGACAGCGAGCGCGGGCACGATACCGTGCAGCACATCGACCTGGGATAGGAGGCTGCGGCAATGCTCACGATCGGCGTGGACATCGGCGGCACGAAAGTCGCGGCGGGTGTCGTCGACGAGAACGGCACGATCGTCGAGCAGGCGTTGCGCAAGACACCGGCCGACCGGCCCGACCTCATCGCCGAGACGGTCGCGGACGTGGTCCGCGAGCTGGCCGAGGGCCGGGAGATCGAGGCCGTCGGCGTCGGCGCCGCCGGCTTCGTGGACGAGACGCGGTCCGTCGTCCGCTTCGCGCCCAACCTCGCCTGGCGGGAGGAGCCGCTGCAGAAGAAGATCAGCGGCATGGTCGGCCTGCCCGTGGTGATCGAGAACGACGCCAACGCGATGGCCTGGGGCGAGACGCGGTTCGGCGCGGGCCGCGGGCAGTCCCACATCGTCTGCCTCACGGTCGGCACCGGCATCGGCGGCGGCCTGGTCTTCGACGGCGTCCTGTTCCGCGGCCACTGGGGCATGGCGGCCGAGCTCGGCCACATGCAGGTCGTGCCCGAGGGGCGGCAGTGCGGCTGCGGCCAGCACGGCTGCTGGGAGCAGTACGCCAGCGGCAACGCGCTGGTCATGGAGGCCAGGCGCATCGCCGAGGAGCAGCCCGAGCGCGCCGAGATCCTGCTCGGCCTGGCCGGCGGCAAGATCGAGGGCGAGGAGGTCACCGAGGCGGCCCGGCGCGGCGACGAGGCGTCGCTGGCGGCGTTCGCCACCCTCGCCGACTGGCTCGGCCAGGGCATGGCCGACCTCGCCGCCGTCCTCGACCCGGGCTGCTTCATCGTGGGCGGTGGCGTGTCCCGCGCCGCCGACCTGTTCCTCGACCGCGCCCGCGAGACGTTCGCCCGGCGGCTGACCGGCCGCGGGCACCGGCCGCTCCCCGAGATCCGCCTGGCCGAGCTGGGCGCCGCCGCCGGGATGGTGGGCGCCGCCGACCTGGCCCGGCATCGCTGACGGGATGACGGTCCGTCCGTGACGGTCAGGCTGGCGACCTACAACGTCCGGGGGATGAAGGACAGCGTCCCCGCGCTCACCCGGGTGATCGGCGCGCTCCGCGCCGACCTGCTGTGCGTCCAGGAGGCGCCGCGGCTGCTCGGCTGGCGCAGCCGGCGGGAGGCGCTGGCGAGGTCGTGCGGGCTGCGGGTCGTGGCCGGGCGGCGGCTCGGCGGCGTGGCCGTGTTCGCCGCGCCCCGGGTACGGCTGATCGACGCCCAGAGCCACGTACTGCGGATCTTCGCCGGCCTGGAGGCGCGTGGCCTGGCCATCGCCGTCGTCGAGGTGGAGGGTGCGCGGCTGGCCGTCGGCTCCACGCACCTCGACCTGAACGGCGCGGCCCGGCTGCGCCACGTCACCGAGGCGATGGCGCTGCTGGAGGCGGCGGCGGCCCGGTTCGGCGCGGCGCCGGTCCTGTGCGGCGACTTCAACGAGCGCGACCACCAGCCGGCCTGGCGCTACGCCGCCACCCGCCTCACCGACTGCTACCCGGCGGCGCCGCGGGGCGACGGGCCGACCTTCACCGCCAGGCACCCCCAGGCGCGCATCGACGCGGTCTTCGCCTCTCCTGACCTGCGGGTTCACGCCTGCGGAGGGGCGGAGGCCGCCCCGGCCGACCTGGCCGCGGCCTCGGACCACCTGCCGGTGGTCGCGGAGCTGGAATCGGGGGCTGGGCTCCGGGGACCTGTCATGAACCCGTAGCATTTGCTCATGACCCGTCGCTTCCGGCGGTGTGCGCTTTCCTTGATCATGGCGACGCCCTTGGCCTGGTCCCAGGTCACGCCCGCCGCGCATGCCGAGCCACGCCCCGCCTCCGTGGAGGCGTGGCAGCACTCGACGAGCGCGCGCCTGATCGCCGACGGCTCGCTGTCCGACGTGGCCGCCCTGTCCGCCGACGACGTGTGGGCGGTGGGGCAGCAGGAGATCTGGGACGTCTGGAAGAACCGCGGCACGATCCGCCACTGGGACGGCGCCCGCTGGGCCGAGGTGGCGATCCGCGACGCCAGCGGCGCGGGAAACCTGCGTGGCGTCGCCGCCGCCTCGTCCTCCGACGTGTGGGCCGTGGGCGACGGCCACGACGGCGTCCCGTACATCGCGCACGGCGACGTCAACGGCTTCGACCGGGTACGGGCCCCGGGCCTGTGGGCCGGCGACTGGCTCGGCGGGGTCGACGCCCGGCCCGGCCGGGTGGTCGCCGTGGGCCGCGGCAAGACCCGCGACCCCGACCCGAAGAAGAAGGACTGGACGGTCGGGCTCATCGTCACCGGGCAGGGCGGCAGGTGGACCGTCCAGGAGACCGAGATCGAGGGCGCCCTCTACGCGGTGTCCGAGGGGTTCGCGGTGGGCGACACCGGCAGCCAGCCGCTGATCATGCACGAGTCGGGCGACACCTGGAAGGCCATGCCGGTGCCCGACGTGCCCGGCGGCTACCTGCGCGACGTCCAGGTCGACGGCGGCAAGCGGGCCATGGCCGTCGGCGGCGTCTACCACGGGCCCAGCGACGTCGAGCCGCTCGTGATGTCGTGGGACGGCAAGCACTGGCGGCGCGTGCCGCTGCCCGGCACCGACGCCCGCCTGTACGGGGTGACCGGCGACGGCAAGGGCCGCTACTGGATCTCCGGCTACGACCCGTCCCATGAGACGGAGCCGTTCATGATGCGCTGCGAGAAGGGCGACTGCGAGATCATCCGGGGCGCGGCCGCGGAGGGCAGGAGCAGCGTGCGGCTGCAGGCCGTCACCTACCTGCCCGGCAAGGGCGCGGTGTGGGCCGTGGGTCACGCCGTCGACGCGGCCGACCGCTACACCGACGTGGTGGAGACCTTCGGCCCGGGCGGCTCGTCGCCGAAGGACTCCTGAACCGCGTTCCGCCCCTGCTGACCGGAGCTAGAGGACGGCTCCGTCGTCCCAGCCGGAGTCGTTCGGCGGGCCGTCCCCCATGCGGACCACCAGCGCCACGAAGCCGCCGATGAACGCCGCCACCGCCGTGAACAGCGCCCAGCCCTCCATCCGCCAGTCGGCCATCGCGGCCAGCAGCAGGTAGGCGGGCCCGCCGAACAGCCCCGCCCAGGCCAGCTTGGTGGTCAGGTCGAGCTTGGGCAGCGGGGGAGGGGGCGGCGGCTCGAAATGGCCCTCGTCGTCCTCATCGTCGCGCTCGTCCCGCTCCGGCTCCGCTTCCTCGGCCGGCGCGGGCTCCGCGGGCTGGATCACCCGGTGCGTCTGGTCGAGGGGGACGTTCTCGCTGTCCGGCCACGGCTGATCGGCCGAGTCGCGCTCGGCGGTGTCGTTGAAGGACGCGACGATCTGCCGCCAGACCTCGTCCTCGTCACTCTGGGGCGTCACCTAGATGGGCCTCTCCGCAGCGATCGCGACTTCCCCCTGGGTGCGATCAGTCCCTCTGCAAGGGTACCGAGGCATGTGTCCTGATGAAGCCGAGGCTACCGGCAAAGATCCTGTCGGCATCGTTGTCGAGCGTCGCAACATGGTAGCTATCCGTAAGCTCCTCGATCGTGGCCTGTGGGACCTTCTGCCGGATGACGGCCACGCTGGTGGGTTTCACCACATGGTCGTCGGTGCTGTGGAACACCAGCAGCGGCTGTGTCACCCGGGCGAGGTCGGCCTGCACCAGCGACCACAGTCCCGGCAGCGAGGCGGCCGCCTTCACGGGGGTGCGCGTGTACGCCAGCTCGGTCACGCCCGGCTTCTTCACGTCGTTCGCCACCCCGGGCACCGACGGCACGAACCACTTGAGCAGCGGGGCCAGCCTCATCAGCGGCACGTCGTTCGCGATCGACGGGTTGACCACCACCACCCCCTTGATCGCGTCGCCGTGCACCTCGGCCAGCCGCAGCGCCAGGCAGCCGCCCAGCGACAGGCCCGCCACGAACACCTCGGCGCAGCGCCCCTGGAGGTCCTCGAACGCCTTCTCCACCTCGGCGTACCAGTCCTCCCAGCGGGTGTGGTTCATCTCCTGCCAGGTCGTGCCGTGGCCCGGCTGGCGGGGCAGCGAGACGCTCAGGCCGTGCTCCGCGAGGAACTCCGCCCACGGCCGCAGCGACTGCGGCGTGCCGGTGAACCCGTGGCAGAGCAGCACGCCGATCTGGCCTGCTTCGTGATGGTACGGCTCCGCGCCTGGCATGAGCGGCATAACAGCTCCTCGAAGGGATTTCATCCCGGAACTGCCCGATCGTCGCACGATCCAGGCCCTTTGTGCGAGAGGTGGGTAGGAGCATCGAGTCTGAGATGCGAAGATGACGTTGCTCACAGATGAAGCGCAGAGGAAGAGGTGGCCGGGTGTTCTACTGGGTGGTCAAGGCCATCTTGGGGCCGTTCCTCCGTCTCGTGTTCCGGCCCTGGACCGAGGGTGCGGACAACGTGCCCAAACAGGGGCCGGTCATCCTCGCCGGCAACCACCTGTCGTTCGCCGACCACTTCTTCGGCCCGCTGCAGCTGCGCCGTAAGGTCATCTCGCTGGGCAAGTCGGACTACTTCACCGGCCGGGGCGTCAAGGGCTTCTTCACGCGGCTGTTCTTCAGCGGCGTGGGCACCGTGCCGATCGACCGCTCCGGCGGCAAGGCCAGCGAGGCGGCGCTGCGCACCGGCCTGCGGGTGCTGCGCGAGGGCCACATCCTCGGCATCTACCCCGAGGGAACCCGCTCGCCCGACGGCCGCCTCTACAAGGGCAAGACGGGCGTCGCCCGGCTCGCGCTGGAGTCACGCGCCCCGGTCATCCCGTGGGCCATGGTCAACACCTTCGAGATGATGCCCCCCGGCCACCCGCTGCCCAAGCTGGGCATCCGGCCGGGCGTCCGGTTCGGCAAGCCGCTCGACTTCTCCCGCTACTACGGGATGGAGGACGACCGGCTGGTCCTGCGGGCGGTGACGGACGAGATCATGTACGCGCTCATGGAGCTGTCGGGCCAGGAGTACGTCGACAAGTACGCGGCCAGCGCCAAGGTCGAGATGGAGCGCGCGGCCCGGGCCGCCGCCAAGCACTGACCTTCGCTCCTCACCGCCTCAGGGCCTGCTCCGTCTTCGCCAGGGCCGTGGTCATGACCTCCAGCTCGTCGCGGGTGAGCCGGTCGATGAGGTAGGAGCGCACGACGTCGAGGTGGCCCGGCGCCACGCGTTCGAGGCAGCGCAGGCCGGCCTCGGTGATCACGGCCAGCACGCCGCGGTCGTCCGACGGGCACGTGGTGCGCTCCACCAGGCCCGCTCTCTCCAGGCGGGTGACCTGGTACGTCAGCGCGCTCTTCGACACCACCACGTCCCGGGCCAGCTCCGTCATGCGCACCTGGCGGCCGGGGGCGTCGGCCAGCCGCACCAGGATCTCGTACTGCGGGTGCGTCAGCCCGGCCGCGGCCTTGAGCTGCTCCTCGATGCGCCGCTCCAGCAGGTGAGAGGTGGACAGGAAGGCGCGCCACGCCGCCATTTCCGTGTCGTCTAGCCACCGGGTGTCCGTCACGGCCCAAGTGTACGCGTTGTTCAGATTTGAACCATCCTGCTACAGTCGTTCAAAACTGAACGAACCATTTGTCTGAGGAGACAGCATGATCGACCAGGCGCGCCCCGTCGCCCTGCTGCTCGCCCGGGTGGCGCTCGGCGTCATCTTCCTCGTGCACGGCTACCAGAAGTTCGCCGTCATGGGCATCGCGGGCACCACGAAGTTCTTCGAGTCGATCGGCGTACCGCTCGCCGGCGTCGCCGCTCCGGCCATCGCGGTGCTGGAGGTGGCCGGCGGCCTGGCGCTGATCCTCGGCGCGGCGCTGCCCATCGCGGGCACGCTGCTGGCGCTCGACATGGTGGGCGCGATCGTGTTCGTCCACGGGGCCAGCGGGTTCGGCGCGGACAAGGGCGGATACGAGTTCGTCCTGTCGCTCGCCGCCGGGGCGCTGGCGGTCGGGTTCACCGGGGGCGGCGCCCTGGCGGTGGACACGCTGCTGCGCCGCCGCCGCCGCGACACAGCGGTGGGCGCCTCGGCCTGACCAGGGGCGGGCCGCGCCCGGAGGGCGCTGCCCGCTTCACTCCACGCCTGGCCGGGGCTGGACGGCCCGAAGGGTCAGGACAGGCCGGGGGTCAGGACAGGTGGGTGCGGATCTGCCTGATGTGGTCGGGGGTGGAGCGGCAGCAGCCGCCGATCAGGGACGCCCCCGCGCGCTCCCACTCCTTGGCCGCCTGGCCGTACTCCACCGGGTCGGTCAGCCCGAGCCAGCGGCGGCCCTCCGCGTCCCACGTCTCGCCCGAGTTGGGGTAGACGACCACCGGCAGCCCTCCGGACAAGGCCGCGATCACGCCGGGCACGTGGCGCGGCGCGGTGCAGTTCGCGCCCACCGCCACCACCTGCGGGTCGCCGGTGAACAGGGCGGCCGCCTCACGGATGGGCGTGCCGTCGCTGATGTGCTCGCCGTCCCGGCAGGAGAAGCTCACCCACGCCTTGAGCCCCGGCGTCTCCTTCAGCAGCCGCGCCAGCGCCCGCGCCTCGGCGTACGACGGGATGGTCTCGCAGGCCAGCAGGTCGGCGCCGGCCGAGGCGAGGATCTCCCAGCGGGGCCGGTGCCAGGCCAGCAGCCCCTCCTCGCCGAGGTCGTAGTCGCCGGTGTACTCGGCGCCGTTGGCCAGGTAGGCCCCGTACGGGCCCACGCTGGCCGCCACCAGCCCACCCCCGGCCTCGTCGCGCGCCTGCGCGGCCAGCTCGACCGAGAGCCTGATGAGGCGCTCGGCCTGCGCCACGCTCGCGCCGCGTCGCAGGAAGCCGGGGATCGACGCCTGGTAGCTGGCCGTCGTCGCCACGTGGGCGCCCGCCGCGAAGTAGTCGGCGTGGACGCGCCGGATCAGGTCCGGGTCTTCCATCAGCAGCCGCGCCGACCACAGCTCGTCGCTCAGGTCGGCGCCGAGCGTTTCGAGGTGGGTGGCCAGGCCGCCGTCCAGGACAAGAGTGCTCACACGCTCCAGCCTATGGGCCGCGCCGTACCGGACCGGACGGTGCGCGGTATTTCGGGGACGCCGGTGGGCGCGGGGTTTCCCCGTTTACCGGAAAATGCGACCGTCGTTACTGGTCCGTATTTCTCGTCAGATTTCCGGCGATTGTGGTTGCACCTGCCTGAGGTCCGGCCCGGGAGGCGTGGTGGCAGGTCACAGGGCATGGAGAAGGCGTCACGCAGGGTCGCGTCACGCTGAGGGCGCGAGTCGTGACATTCCCTCACGACGCTCTCGGGACTGATTCGGGCTCTTTCTGTCGTACCGGACGGTGCCGTCATGAGGGCGGAACGCATTCGGCACGCTGCGCGATTTCGCCGGTTCTCTCCGCATTGCCCGCGCACGTTGAATGATCGCCGGAACACCGGTCCCGTCCTGGCCGTGTCACGGTCAGGACGGGACCGGCTCGTCAGGCGCGCTTCCAGAAGGGAGCGCGCGGCGGCTCCTCCCCGGAGCCGCCGCCGGGGCCGCCCGAGCCACCGCCGCCCGTCAGGGACGTGAGGACCTCGATGGCGTGCCGCCGCAGTGCCGTCAGATCCGTGCCCGGACGCTCGGCCGCCTCCAGCTCGCGCGCCAGGTCCGACAGCTCCGTGTGACCGCCCAGGTACGCCGACAGGGCCGCCAGCCGGGAGCCGAGGTCGGCCAGGTAGAGGGCATCGGCCGTGTGCAGGGCCCTGAGCCGGTCGAGCTCCGCCACGAGCTGTTCCCGTACCGACCCCAGCTCGCGCGGGGCGCGCCGGGCGGGACGCGGCGCCGCCCCCGGCCGCCCGAACATCGGGCCCCGCGGTCCCACCGAACCGCCCGAGGAAGCTCCGTACCCTCCGGCGCCGCCCGCGCCGCCGCCCCCGCCCGCGGGGGCGCCCGGAGCGGGGCCCGGGCTCATCGGGATTCCCTGGTCCAACGCCGCCTCGAACGTCGGCGAGGACGGCCGCATCGGGCTCGGCGCCGACATCACCGCGGCCTGCGCCATGAACCCGGGCATCGGCGGCGCCGACGGCATCTCCCAGCCGCTCGGCGGCTCGACCGGCTGGATGACCCGGTGCTCCGGCCCGCCCTCGGCCACCGTCCTGCTGTCCACCGCCACATACGCCGTGAACCTGCACAGCACGCCGTGCTCCAGCGAGACGCGGACGATCTGCGCCTCCAGCTCGTGCTCGCCCATCGCGTACCGGTCCTCCAGCTCGCGCAGGTGCGCGCGGGCCCAGACGGCGCGCAGGGCCGGGTTGTCCACGGCCGTCCCGGCGACCTGCCGCTCCCACGGCTCGCCCGCCGCCAGGCCGCGCACGGTCACTGGCCCGCCGCCCCGGTGACGCCCGTACACCCGCAGCGGCACGCCCGGGAAGATCGAGCCCAGATGCGTGAGCGTGCCCGGCACCACGTCGAGACCCTTGAGCTCCAGGTCCGTGACGAGAGGCGCGCCGATGCGCCGGTGGATCTGCTCCATGGCGGCGTCGAGCCGGTCCTCCGACTCGACCAGCTCGCACCGGCCCGCGCCGAGCCCGGCGAGCCTGCCGAGGAAGCCGGCGTTCACGGCGCGGTCGATGCCGACGGCGTGGACGCGCATGGCCGACAGCGCGCCGCCGGCCTGCTCCAGGATCTGGTCCTCGTTGCCCACCTGGCCGTCGGTGACGAGGACGAGCACCCGCTCGCGGCCCTCGGCGGACGGCAGCAGCGACACGGCCTCGCGCAGCGGCTCCAGCAGCTCGGTGCCGCCCCGGGCGTCCACGCGGGACAGGTGCTCGACGGCGCGGTACCGGTTGCGGTCCGACGCCTCCACGAGCCCCTCGAACGGCTGCTCCACCACCGAGTCGAACGTCAGCACCGCGAACCGGTCCGCGGAGGTCAGGGTGTCGACGATGCGGGCGGCGGCCCGCCGGGCGGCGACCATCTTCCAGCCCGCCATGCTGCCCGAACGGTCCAGCAGCAGCACCAGGTCACGGGGGGCGCGCGGCGCCTCCAGCGCGGGCGGGACGACGGTCAGCGCGAACGTCCCCTCGCCGCCGGAGGTCTCGCCGGTGCTCTCGCCGGAGGTCTCGCCGGTGTCGAGCTGGAGCGAGGTCGAGGCGTCGAACGCCAGCCTGAGGATGAAGTCCCGGTCCAGCCGCTCGCCGGGGCGCAGCCGTACCGTGTGGGCGTCCTCCTCCACGACGTGCAGGCTGGAGGAGACGTCGCGCAGGTCCAGCCCGGCGGGGTCGAGGGTCACGGCCAGCGACAGCCGCACCGGCGAGGGGAAGCCGGGCAGCAGCACCGGCGGGGTGATCCGCGAGGCGTCGGGGACCGCGCCGGTGTCGGGCGCCGTGCCGTCCCCGGCGGGCGCGCCGTCGAGCGGTGTTCCCGGGATGTAGCGGGGCGCCACCACCAGCGGGAAGCGGAACGTGGCCGCGCCGTCCTCGTACGGCAGCGGCTGGCTGAGCGACATCCGGACGGTGACCCGCTCGCCGGGCAGGATGTTGCCCACCCGGATCGTGAACACGTCCGGTCGCTCCTCCTCGGCGAGCGCCGCCCGCCTGCCCTCGCGCAGCGCCCGGTCGTAGTCGGCCCGCGCCTGGCCGCGCTCCTTGAGCACGCCCTCGATCACCCGGTCGTCGGCCTCCATCCGGAACGCCGTCACGGCCGCCCGGTCGGGGAGCGGGAAGACGTACGTGGCCTCCAGCGTGACGTCGAACGGGTTCCGGAAGCCCTGGGCCACCTCCACCCCGGCGACCAGACCGGAGATCGCGGCCGAGACGTCCACGCTCTCCAGCGGCAGGTTGCCCCGGTCGGTGCGCAGGGCGCCGAACCCGGTGTCCGGCACGGGCCGGCACCGTTCGGCCTCGAGTGGAACGATCTTCATGCGAGCTTCCTCTCTTCGAGCACCGCCAGCAGCGGGGCGGCCGCGCCGAGCACGGCCTGGACGTCGTCGGTGGAAGGGACGCGGCCCGCGCCGTCGAGCACCAGCGTCACGCCGGGCGCGATCCTGATCCCGCGCACCAGCCCACCGGCCGCCGTCTCCGCGTCGTCGGCGGCCGAGGTCGTGGCCGGCGTCACGGCCGGGGTCGCGGCCGGGGTGCGGCCGGTCGGGGGACGCGTCCAGAAGCGGGCCTCCTCGCCCTCCGGGGAAGCGCCGCCCCGGGGGTCCGCAGCGGAGATGCCGTCGGGACGGGGCGCGGGGACGGCCTTCGCGGCCGGCCGGGCAGCCGGGGGGCTTTCCGGGCGCCCGCCCGGAGGCACGGCGGTGTCCGGGTGACCCGCCGTCTCCAGCATGGCGTCCGTGGCGCCCGCGAGGGCCACCTGGATGTCGGCGATCGACAGCCCGGCGGCCTGCAGGCGCTTGACGGCGACGAGCTGCAGCAGGTGGCGCCGGCCGTACCGGGCGACCCTGCCGCGCCGGGACAGCGGCGGGTCCACCAGGCCGATCGTGGTGTACCACCTGATCAGACGCTCGCCCGGGACCTCACGCACCCGGCCGTTGCCGTTCGGCCCGCCGGCCCGCAGCAGGCCGGCCGCCCGCTCCGCCAGCTCGCCGATGGTCCAGGTCTCGTCCATGTCTCCACAATGACACTGTCACTGTTGCAGTGTCAATGTGCAGGATTAAAGCGGGCGAAATGGTTCAGAAGAAGGAGAGATGTCCTACTACGGGGAGGAAGAACATCATGGTGCAGATCACCGGACCGCTCTCGGGCGAGGCGAAGAGCACGGTGGCCGAGTGCCTGCAGGGCGCCCTGGTCGACCTCATCGACCTGTCGCTCGTCGCCAAGCAGATGCACTGGAACATCGTCGGGCCGAACTTCCGCTCGATCCACCTCCAGCTCGACGAGCTGGTCTCACTGGCGCGCGAGCACGCCGACACCGTGGCCGAGCGCGCGGCGGCGCTGGGGATCAACCCCGACGGCCGCTCCTCCACCCTGGCCAAGAGCACCAAGCTGGCGCAGCCGGAGAGCGGCTGGATCGAGGACGGCAAGGTCATCGCCACGATCACCGACATCCTCGACGGGGTCGGACGGCGTATGCGGGAGCGGATCGAGCAGACGGAGGAGCCCGACCCGGTCACCCAGGACGTGCTCATCGCGATCGCGCAGGACATCGACAAGGAACGCTGGATGTTCCAGGCCCAGCGCTGACCGCGTCGCGTCGGCGAAGCCCGGGAGCCCGCGCGGCCCCCGGGCTTCTGCTGCCGGAGGGCAGGGGGACGTGGGCGATATGCACGGTTGCGAGGGGCCGGAGGGCCGGGGTTCGCGTGCTGTTCGGTGTCCGGGATCCCGCCATTCATGTCCATGCGGTCGACTAGCGTGGACCCAGAGGGAGGCCTGACCATGTCCCGCAAGACTCTCCTCCGCACGGGCCCGCTCCGCCGGGAGGCGGTGGGCCCGTACGGCCCGCTCGCACCGTACGGCGGCGACGGGCTGGTCCTGCCCGCCGGGTTCACCGGCCGGGTGGTGGCGCGCACGGGCCGGAGGGTGGCCGGCCTGACGTGGCACGCGGCGCCCGACGGCGGCGCCTGCTTCCCCGACGGCAGCGGCTGGATCTACGTCTCCAACTCCGACCTGCCGCTGCTCGGCGGCGCCGCGGCGATCAGGTTCGGACCCGGCGGGGCGGTGGCCGACGCCTACCGCATCCTGTCCGGCACCGACCTCAACCGCGCGGGCGGCGCCACCCCCTGGAACACGTGGCTGTCGTGCGAGCTCGGCCACCGCGGGCGGGTCTTCGAGTGCGACCCGTACGGCACCCGCGCCGCCCGCCCCCGCCTGGCCATGGGCCGCTTCAAGCACGAGGCCGCCGCGTGCGACCCCGACCGGGAGGTCGTCTACCTCACGGAGGGGGAGGCCGACGGGTGCTTCTACCGGTTCGTGCCGGGCGACTGGGGCGACCTGACCGAGGGCCGGCTGGAGGTGCTGTGCGTCTCGGGCGAGTGGCGGCCGGTGCCGTCACCCGCCGCGCTGCTGAAGGCCGCGCGCCACCAGGTGGAGGAGGCGCGCCGGTTCGACGGCGCCGAGGGCTGCCACTACGCCGGCGGCGTCTGCTACTTCACCACGAAGGGCGACCGCGGCCTGTGGGCCTACGACGCGCAGACGTCCACGATCGAGCGGCTGTGCGAGGGCGTGCGGGCCGTCACCGCCGCCCCGTCCGGCGACCTGTACGTGGCCAGGGACACCATGCAGATCGACGTCATCACCCCCGACCGGACGATCAGCCCGTTCCTGCTGCTGGAGGGCCACGGCGCGTCCGAACCGGCCGGGCCCGCGTTCTCGCCCGACGGCTCGCGGCTGTACTTCTCCTCCCGGCGCGGCCCGGCGGGCGACCCGGCGGACGGCCGCACCTTCGAGGTGGCCGGCCCCTTCCGTCACTGATCTCCGCTCAGGTAGCGCACGAGCATGACCTTCAGCTCGGCCACGAGCTCCTCCGCCCGCTGCGGCGCAGCCGTGGTGACGAGCGGTATGACCGCCTTCACGGCCGCCACCGCCATCGTGCCGAGCGTGAGCGCCCGGGCCGGCTCCAGGCCGGGGGAGCGGCGCCGCAGCATGGCCGCGACCTGCCCGGCGATCGCCTCGTGCAGCCGCGCCGCCGCGGCGGCGAGCTTGTCGCCGGTCGCCGAGCCGTACAGCAGGGCCCAGTACGCGGGCGAGCGCGTCTTGAACGCCACGCTCTCGTCCACGAGCCGGCCGACCAGCGCCTCCAGCGGCACCTCCGGCGTGACCTCCGCCAGCCTGGCCGCCCAGAACTCCTCCCGCTCGTCGGTGTAGCGCGCCACCAGCCCGTCGAGGATCTCCTCCTTGTTGCGGAAGAACTGGTACAGCGACCCCGGTGACAGCCCGGCCCGGGCCGCGACCTGGTTGGTCGTCAGCTCCGGGTACCCCACGTCGGCGATCACCAGCTCCGCCGCGTCCAGGATCTCCGCCATGCGCCTCAGTCCGCGCGCCTGCCTGCGCACCACGCGCTCAGTCATGGCGGCCCTCCCCGTTGACAAATGCGAGCATTTACTTGTATTTCTGAGCCTCGAAGAACGAAACACGAGTAGATTACCGACTTTTTCGGGGGGCCCGCATGACCAACCCGACCGCGCCCGTGGTCCCGGGCACCAGCCCTCCGCCGTCCGAACGCGAGGGCGGGCCGCCCCTGCGCCGGCTCGGTCGCCTCCTCGCCCGGCGGCGCGGCACGGTGCTCGCGCTCGCCCTTGCCCTGCTGGTGGCCGCCGCCGCCCTCGCGGCCGGCACGGTGCCACGCCTGTCGCTGGCCAGGTTCGAGGCGCCCGGCTCGGAGTCCGACCAGGCGCAGGCCGAGCTGACCGCGCGGTTCGCCACCGGCAGCCCCGACCTGATCTTCCTGGTCAGTCCCAGGACCGGGACCGTGGACGATCCCGCCGTCGCCGAGGCGGGCCGGGCGCTCACCGCCCGCGTCGCCCGCTCGTACGGCGTGGCCGAGGCCGCGTCGTACTGGACCCGCGGCGACTCGGCGACCCTGCGCAGCGAGGACGGCCGGCACGCGCTGATCGTCGCGCGCGTCCCCGGGGACGCCGGCCACGTCAGGCAGGACGTACTGCCCCGCCTGGTCCCCGAGATCACCCGGGGTGACGCGCTCCTCCAGGTGCGGGCCGGGGGAGGGGAGGAGGTGTTCCGCCAGACCGTGCCGCTGGCCCGCCAGGACTTCGTCCGCGCCGAGCTGGTCATCTTCCCGCTGGTGTTCGTCCTGCTCTGGCTCTACCAGCGGCGGGTCGCCGCGGCCCTGGTGCCGATCCTGGCCGGAGTGTTCGCCATGGTCGTCGGGCTGGCGCTGCTGCGCGGGGTGCTCGCGTTCGCGGAGATCTCCACGTTCGCCCTCAATCTCACGCTGGCGATGGGCCTCGGGCTCGGCGTCGACCACTGCCTGTTCATGATCGCCCGCTTCCGCGAGGAGGCGCGGCGCGGGCTGGACCGGGTGGAGGCGGTCGCCGCGGCCGTCGAGCACGCGGGGCGGACCGTGCTCTTCAGCGGGCTGACCGTGGCCGCCTCGCTGGCGGTGCTGTTCGTGCTGCCGTTCGGGTTCCTGCGCTCGTTCGCGTACGCGGGCATCGCCGTCGTCGCAGGAGGGGTGGTCGCGGCCGTGCTCGTGCTGCCGGCCGTCCTCGCCTGCGCCGGCGGCGCGATGCTGCCCCGGCGGGGCGGGCGGGAGGGGGCCGGCGGCTTCTGGCACGCGCTCGCCGGCCGGGTGATGCGCCGGCCACTGGTCTTCGGGGGCCTGGCGACCGCGCTGCTGCTCCTGCTCGCGTCGCCGTTCCTGGGGCTGCGGTTCGGCGTGGCCGACGACCGCGTCCTGCCGGCCGACGCCCCGGCCCGGCAGACTCAGGAGGTCATCCGGCAGGGCTTCCCCGCCGAGGAGACCGACGCCATCCAGATCATCTCCAGGGGCCGGGCTGCCTCCGCGGGCGCCGGCGGGCCGGTGGACGCCTACGCCGTGGCGCTGTCGCGGCTGCCCGGTGTGGCCCAGGTCGACTCGGCGGCCGGCTCGTACGCGGAAGGCCGGCGGACCGGCGCCGGAGACCCGGCCCGCTTCACCGGCGAGGAGGGCACGTGGCTGTCGGTGGTGCCCTCGGCCGAGGCGCTGGCCGGCGACCCGGTGCGGCTGGTGACGGCCGTGCGGGCCGTCGAGCCGCCGTTCCCCGTGCTGGTGGGCGGCTATCCGGCGGAGCTGGCGGACTACCGGGCCTCGGTCGTGGACCGGCTGCCACTGGTCCTCGGGCTGATGCTGGGCGTCACGTTCGTCCTGCTGTTCGCCATGACCCGCAGCCTGCTCATCCCGGTCAAGGCGACCGTGCTCAACCTGCTCAGCCTCGGCGTCATGTTCGGCGCGCTCGTCTGGGTCTACCAGGACGGGCACCTGTCCGGCCTGCTCGGGTTCACGCCCACGGGCAGCCTCGACCCCAGCATCCCCATCCTCATGCTGTGCATCGCGTACGGCCTGTCCATGGACTACGAGGTGTTCCTGCTGTCCAGGATCGAGGAGGAGTACACCAGGACGGGCGACACCACGGAGGCCGTGGCGGCCGGCCTCCAGCGGGATGCGCCGCTGATCACCGCGGCGGGCGGCATCCTGGCGCTGTCCTTCGCCGCGTACGCCACCGCCGGGGTGACGTTCGTGCAGATGCTCGGCGTCGGCATGGCGGTCGCCGTGCTGGTGGACGCGACGGTGATCAGGGCGGTGCTGGTGCCCAGCCTGATGCGGCTGGCCGGGCCGCTCAACTGGTGGCCGGGCAGGCGACGCTGACGGGCCGGGCCTGCCGGTGGCCGGGCAGGCGGCGCCGGCGGGCCCGGTCCGTCACAGGTCGCGGGACCAGATCTCGTCGACCACCTCGACGCCGTTCTCCCGGCCCTTCTCGCTGGACTCCAGGACGAATCCCACCGCCGCGTAGATGCGCCGGGCGCTCACCAGGCAGTCGCGGGTCCACAGCGTGATCCGCTTGTGGCCGGAGTCCGCGGCGTGGCGAACGCACTCCTCGACGAGCCGCCGCCCGAGGCCCAGCCCCCGGGCGGACGGCTCGACCAGCAGCATCCGCAGCTTGGCGGTGCGGTCGTCGACGTGCTCGAAGAACACGCAGCCCAGCCGCTGGCCGCCCGCCTCGGCGATCCAGCCCGCGTCGCGGGAGGAGAAGTCCAGCTTCCCCATGAGCCCGGCCACGGTCCGCTCGAACGCGATGCCCCAGCCGTACTCGCGGCTGTAGACGTCGGCGTGCCGCTGGACGGCCCAGCCGAGGTCGCCGGTGCGCGGCGGCCGGATCACGAACGGTTCGCGCCCCGGGGCGTCGCCGAGCAGCCGCCTGATCGCCGCCATGGCCGTCATCAGCCGCTCCTGGTCGCTCTCGGCCATGCCGCCGAGCATCCTCTCGATCTCCTCGGCGGACCGGGCGTCAAGCGTGCGGAACGTGGTCGTGCCCGCCTCGCTGAGCCGTACGACCTGCTTGCGCGCGTCGGCGGCCGACCGCTCGCGCGACAGCAGCCCGTCGCCCTCGAGCCGGGTGAGGATCCGGCTCAGGTAGCCCGCGTCGAGCCCCAGCAGCCCGCGCAGCTCCCCGGTCTCCATCGGCTCGGCGTGCGCCAGCTCGTACAGCACCCGCGCCTCCGTGAGGGAGTACGCCGAGTCGTGCATCCCCGCCTGGAGAACCCCGATGACCTTCGTATAGAACCGGTTGAAGGCTCTGATCTCAGAAACCCTTGCTTGGGTCAACGAATTCATTGCTCCAGTCAACCATGAGAGGACGCTTGTCGTGAAGCACCTGTACATCGGCGGATACGGCCCGGGCATCGTCACGGGTGACGGCGAGCTGACCCGCATCGCCTCGCCGTCATTCCTGGCCGCCCACCCCGATCTGCCGGTGCTGTACGCGGTGGGGGAGCTGGAGCAGGGCTGGCTCACGGCGTTCCGGGCCGAGGACGGCCTGTCGCCGCTGGCCGAGCGTCCCAGCGAGGGCCGGTTCCCGTGCCACGTGGCCGTCCACCCGTCCGGCACGCTCCTCGCGGTCGCCAACTACGGCGACGGCACCCTCTCCTTGCACCGGCTCGACGAACGCGGGGTCCTCACCGGCGCGGCGGTCGCCCTGCGCCACGAGGGCTCCGGCCCCGTGACCGACCGCCAGGAGGGCCCGCACGCCCACCAGGCGGTCTTCCACGAGGACGTCCTGCACGTCAGCGACCTCGGCACTGACGAGATCCGCCGCTACACGCTCGACGGGGAGCCGCTGGAGCCGCTGCGCCTGCCGCCCGGCACCGGCCCGCGCCACATGGCCTTCGCCGGGTCGCGCCTGTACGTCGTGGGTGAGCTGGACGGCGTCGTCACCGCCATCGACGGCGGCAGCCGCGTGACCGGCGCCGCCTCGCGGGCGGCCGCCGGCAACCAGCCGTCCCACCTGGAGGTGGCGGGAGACTTCGTGTACGTGGCCAACCGGGGCCCGGACACCGTCTCCGTGCTGCGGGCCGACGACCTGACCCCAGTGGCGGAGGTGCCCTCCGGCGGCGCCTGGCCGCGCCACTTCGCCATCGACGGCGACCGGATGTACGTGGCCAACCAGCACGCGGGCGGGGTGACGGTGTTCGCGCTGGAGGACGGGGTGCCGGTGCCGACGGGGGAGGCGTACGAGGTGGAGAGCCCGGGCTGCGTGCTGCCGGTGTGACGGTCGCGGCCGGGTACGGGGGCCTTAAGGAGTGGGTCAAGTGGCGGCCGGGCCGGTCCGGGGTCGTGACGATGGGGTCCCGTGCGTACGTCTCCCGCCGCCAAGGCGTCGTCGCGGGGCTTCCCCGCCGGCGTTCCTGCGTTCGGTGTCCCCGCGTCCGGTCTCCCGGCGTTCAGGATCATGGTCGCCGGGCTGGCGCTCGTGCTCGCCGCCGGGTGCGGCGCCGCCCCGCCGCCCGGCCTCGCCCCGCCCCCGAGCCCCTCGCCGCTGCCCACCCCCGCCGTCTCCGGCCGGCCTTCGGAGAGCGGGGCGGGCCCGGGCGTCGAGGGGCCGGGTGGCGGTGGACGGGCGGCCGGGCCGGCCGGTCCGGGACGCGAGCGGCAGGGGGCGCGCGGCGCGCGGGCCGCGTGGCGCGTCGGCGAGCAGGGCGGCGAGCACGAGATCGAGGGCTACGCGGACCGCGTCAGTGTGCTGCCGGGCGAGCGGTTCCGGCTGCTGGTGTCCACGACCGCGCCCACCTTCACCGCGCAGGCCTTCCGCATGGGCGCGCGTCCCGAGCCGGTCTGGCGGTCCGAGGCCGTTCCGGGGGTACGGCAGGCGGCGCCCATCACCGTCGGCGGCATGGTGACCGCCGCCCACTGGCGGCCCTCCCTGACCGTGGACACCACCGGCTGGCGGGAGGGCGTCTACCTGGTGCGGCTCGACGCGTCCACCGGGGGCGGCCGGTACGTGCCGATCACCGTCCGCTCCGCCTCCGCGCGCGGCCGCGTGGTCCTCGTCAACGCGGTCACCACCTGGCAGGCGCACAACACCTGGGGCGGCCGGGACCTCGCGACCGGCGGCGGGCCCGCGCCGAAGGTCACCTTCGACCGGCCGTACGACGGGACGGGCGCGGACTTCTTCACCGCCTACGAGCGGCACGCCGTCGCCGTGGCCGAGCGGAGCGGGGTGCCGCTGGCGTACCTGACCAGCGTGGACCTGACGCCGGGCGCGTTGCGCGGCGCGCGGGCCGTGGTGTCCCCCGGATGGGACGCGTACTGGTCGCCGGACATGCGCGCCGCCCTCACGCGTGCCGGCCGGAGCGGCGCGCCCCTCGCCTTCCTCCACCCCGGCCCCGGCCGTACCCGCGTCGGCCTGTACGGGCGGCTGATCCGCTGCGAGGGCCCGTGCCCGCGTTGGAAGGCGCCGGGACCGGCACGGACGCCCCTCGGCCTGCACGAGCTGCTGCGACGGATCGCCCGCGACCGCACGCCTGGCCCGCGCCTTCTCCCGTCCCCGCCGGCCAGGAACGAGGCCGGCTAGCCGCGGTCGCGGAGGATGGCGGCGAGTGCCTCCCTGATCTCCCGCTCCGCCGCCTCCTTGGTCACGCCGAGCCCTTCCAGCACCGTCGCGACCGGGTGCGCCGCCGGGCCCTCGCCCAGCGAGAGCACGCCCAGCAGCACGTGCTCCGTGCCGACGTAGTTGTGACCGAGCCGCAGCGCCTCGCGCAGCGTGAGCTCCAGCGCCTTCCTGGACTGCGGCGAGAACGGCGGCCCCCCGGCACCGGGCTCCGCCCCAGCGGGGGAGTCGTCCCCGGAGCCGTCGCCGGAGCTGTCGCCGGAGCCTTCGCCGGGCCGGGCGGAGGTGAGGGTCTCCATGGCCTGGCGCACCGTGCCGGGTGGCGCGCCGAGCTTGTCCATCGCCTTCACCGCCACGCAGTCCGGCTCGCTCAGCAGCCCGAGGACCAGATGCTCCGGCTCGATGTGCCGCGCCCCGGCCTCCCGGGCCCCCGTCTGCGCGGCCACGATGACGGCCCGGGTCCGCTCGGTGAAGCGCCCGTACGAGCGCAGGTCCTCGGCCAGCGAGGTCTCCTTGGGCACGAAGCGCTTCTGGGCGGCCTGCTTGGTCACGCCCATGCTGCGCCCGATCTCGGTCCACGAGGCGCCGGAGTGCCGGGCCCGGTCCACGAAGTGGCCGATCAGGTGGTCGGCCACCTCACCGAGCTGCTCACCCAGCACGACGGCGTCGGCGAGCTGCCCCAGCGGGTCGCCGTCGGGGTGACGGCTCTTGATCGCGTTGATGAGTTCGTCGAGGCGAACGGTTCCATCCATGCGTCAACCATAGGTTGACGCTAGCCGGGCGTCAACCGAAGGTTGACGTCTTCTTTAACGCTCTCCATGGGCATGAACGCGTGGACGTACGGATCTGGTGCGCGGGCGGCGGGTCGCCCGCGGCGAGAGGGTCAGCGCGGGGATGGCAGGACGGACAGCTCGCAGGCGTAGGCGTCGGCCGGTGCGCTCAGCGCCCAGACGATCATCGCGGCCAGCGTCTGCGGCCGGATGCACGCCTCGGGATCGTACGGGCGCCCGAAGGCGCTCCTGACCTCACCCAGCAGGTCGGTGGCCGTCGCCGCGGGATAGATCGTGGTGACGCGTATGCCGTGGACGGCCTCCTCCTCGCGCAGTGAATCGGCCAGTTCGCGCAGTGCCGCCTTGCTGGCGACGAACGCCGACCAGCGGGGGACGCCGGTCATCCCGGGTGAGGCGTTGACGAAGATCACATGTCCCCTGGACCGCCGCAACGCGGGCAGCGTCAGCCGGACCAGCTCGGCGGCGGAGGCCACGTTCACCGCCATCGTCCGCCGCCACGTCTCGGGGCCGGCCTCGGCGACGGCCTCGACGGGGGAGATCCCCGCGCAGTGCACCACCGCCCGCACGTCCGCCAGCTCGCCCGCCTCCTCCAGCGTGCCCACGGCGGCGGCCAGCGTTCCGGGTTCGGCCAGGTCCGCCTCGATCCCGCGCACGTCCAGCCGCCCGACGTCGCGCCCCACGGCGATCACCCGATGCCCGGCGCCCATGAGCGCGCCGACCAGCGCCGTCCCGATCCCTCCGGTGGCTCCGGTCACCAGCACAACTCCCACGGCGGCTCCCGTTCTTCGTGGTGCGACAGCTGATCATCGCCCTCGGGGGAGCGGTGCACAACCATCCGGGCTTCTCCTTGGACGAGCGGCACCCGTGACGGCGCACGAGCCGGCACGACCCACGGCGAAGATCGTCTTCCCGGATTGTGCCGCGTGCGACCCGGGTAGGGAAGCGGCAGGCGAAGTCCTGAGGGCCTGGCGATCACTACGCCCCGCGTTTGGTCTAGACCAGTGCCCGCGGATGTGGGCACAATGCGGTTCTGGCCGTGTGAAGCCCAACGGGAGGAACCCGTCATGCGTATTGGAGTGCTGACCGGGGGCGGCGACTGCCCTGGTCTCAACGCTGTCATCAGGGCCGTCGTCCGCAAGGGAGTCAGCGTCTACGGCCACGAGTTCGTCGGGTTCCGCGACGGCTGGCGCGGGCCCCTCGAAGGCGACACGATGCCGCTGGACATCCAGGCCGTGCGGGGCATCCTGCCGCGCGGCGGCACGATCCTCGGGTCCTCGCGCACCAACCCCATCAAGATCGAGGGCGGCGTCGACCGGATCAAGGAGAACCTGGCGTCGGGCGGCGTCGACGCGCTGATCGCCATCGGCGGCGAGGACACGCTGGGGGTCGCCCGGCAGCTGTTCGAGCGCGGCGTCAAGGTCGTGGGCGTGCCCAAGACCATCGACAACGACCTGTCCGGCACCGACTACACCTTCGGCTTCGACACGGCCGTCAACATCGCCACCGAGGCCATCGACCGGCTGCACACGACCGCCGAGTCCCACCACCGGGCGCTGATCTGCGAGGTCATGGGCCGCCACGCCGGATGGATCGCGCTGCACGCCGGCATGGCGGGCGGCGCCAACGTCATCCTCATCCCGGAGAAGCCGTTCGACATCGACCGGGTCTGCGAGTACGTCGAGTCCCGCTTCCGCACCCGCTACTCGCCCATCCTCGTGGTCGCCGAGGGCGCCCACCCGATCGAGGGACAGATGGCGCTCCAGGCCGGCGAGCTGGACGCGTTCGGCCACGTACGGCTGGGCGGCATCGGCGAGGTGCTGGCCAAGGAGATCGAGAAGCGCACCGGCAAGGAGGCCCGCACCACCGTGCTCGGCCACATCCAGCGCGGCGGCACGCCCACCGCGTTCGACCGGGTGCTGGCCACCCGGTTCGGGCTCCAGGCCATCGACGCGGCCCACGAGGGCGACCACGGCACGATGGTCGCGCTGCGCGGCACCGACATCGTCCGCGTCAGCCTCGACGAGGCCACCTCCGAGCTGAAGACCGTGCCGGTGGAGAGGTACGCCGAGGCCGAGGTCTTCTTCGGGTAGCGGCGCCCGGGCGGGCACGCGGGCCGGAAGCGACCTGTAAGCCGCCTGCAAGCGGCCGGCCGTACCTTCGGAGCCGAGGGGTCACCGACGATCCCCTTCGGGGTACGGCTTGCGCCGCGGCGAGTTGGCGGCCCACTACGCGACGCGAGCCGTACCCAGGAGACGCCCGCCCGGAAGGTCACGGGGGCGGCCACGGGCGGCGTCATCCACGGGGCGTGCCGAACAGATCTGGTTCCGGCGCGCCCCTTTCACGTCCCAGCATGCGGGCCTGGAACTCCCGCTCGGCGCGCACCTCCCCCTCCGACGGCGACAGCAGCACGGCCAGCAGCAGGCCCACGGTCACCACGCTGACGCCGACGACGAGCGGCACCAGGAAGTCGATCGGCTCGGTGCCCCCGACGGTCGTCCCGCCGGAGTGCACCTCCACGGCCATGGCGTACATGCCGGTGTAGTGCATGCCGGAGACGGCCGCACCCATGACCAGGGCCGCGCCGCCGGTACGCAGGGCGCCCCGGACGCGCAG
The DNA here is from genome assembly GCF_044459125.1 of Nonomuraea sp. NPDC050383. Lineage (NCBI taxonomy): Bacteria > Bacillati > Actinomycetota > Actinomycetes > Streptosporangiales > Streptosporangiaceae > Nonomuraea > Nonomuraea sp. NPDC050383. The sequence continues at coordinate 796,036 of NZ_JBITIP010000001.1, read as the reverse complement.
CGAGAACCACAGCGCGGCCGTCGCCGCCGCGATCGCGATCGCCACCGACAGGACCACGGTGACGGGGTCGTAGGAGACGTGGCCGTCCAGGCGCATCCCGGTCATGCCCAGGTAGTGCATGCCGGCCACACCGAGGCCCGTCAGGACGCCGCCCGCGATCAGGTGCGAGCCCTGCCGATCACCCGCGACGACGCGCGAGCCCTGCTCGCCACCCGCGATCGGACGCGAGCCCTGCTCGCCGCCGCGGAAGACCAGGAACAGCCCCGCGCCCACCACCGCCACGGCGAGCAGCGCGGAGGCGGCGGTCAGCGGGACGTCGTAGTGGATCTCCGTGCCCTCCACGGCGAAGCCGATCATCGCGATGAAGTGCATGGTCCAGATCCCGGTGCCGCCGATGGCGAGCGCCGCGCCGGCCAGCCAGAACCGGCTCTCCCGCCCGCCGATCAGGCGCGCCCGCGACGCCAGCAGCAGGCCGAGCAGCGAGCCGACGCTGGACATGGCGTAGGCGAGAACGGGCGTGAGCAACCCGTACGAGAACTGGTCGATCGGCAACGTGAGCCCCCCTCGGCAATGCCTGGAGTATCGGGCTCGGCTCGACCGAAATCAACTACCTACGGCGAGATCGTGATCTCTTTCCGGAAGGCTGCTGCCGGGGGTCGGCGGCGGGCTCGGGCGATTGGTGCTGCCCGGCGGGCGTGCCGGGGAACGGGATGACGGGCGCGCCCTGTCCGGGCTCCGCGCGGGCGTCGGGATACGGACGGCCGGAGTAAGGGGCCTGCTGCGGTCCGGGGGTGAAGGAATCGGGCGTGGGGGAGCCGTGCGGGTGAGCCCCGGGAGCGTGGGCTCCGGGAGCGAAGGGCTGGTCGGGGACGGGCGCGGCGAACAGCGGGCCGCCCCGCTGGCGCCGGCCGGCGCCGGTGATGGGCGCGGCCTCGGCGAGCGGGGTGTCGGTGAGCTGCTGCCGGGTGCGCCTGCGCTGCTCCAGGCGGGCCGTCAGCTCCGCGTCCTCGTTCAGCTCCTGCTCCGAGGGCGACAGGATCACCATGAGCAGCATGGTCAGCGTGATCAGGCTGATCACGGTCATCAGGGGCACCAGGAAGTCGAGCGCGTCGGCGCCGCCCACCACGCCGGGCTCGGGGTCGACCGTGACCATGAGCGCGTACATGCCGGTGTAGTGCATGCCGGAGACGGCCACGCCCATGACCAGGGCCGCGCCGGCGATCCAGACGGGGCTCTGGACCCGCATGGTGAACCAGAGGGCGGCGGTGGCGGCCACCACGGCGATGACCACCGAGGCGGCGACGAACGTGCGGTCGTAGGAGACGTGCGCGGACATGTTCATCGCGTACATGCCGAGGTAGTGCATGCTCGCCACGCCGAGGCCGGTCAGCAGACCGCCGCCGAGCAGCGCGAGCACCCGGCCGCGGCCGTACGACACGAGGAACAGGCCGGTGCCGACGACCACGATCGCGACCAGCGCGGAGGCGGCGGTCAGGGGTACGTCGAACCTGATCTGGGTACCCTCGACCTGGAATCCCATCATCGCGATGAAGTGCATGACCCAGATGCCCGTGCCTCCGATGGAGACGGCCGCCCCGAGCAGCCAGCGCACCCGCGAGGCGCCGCGCGAGGCGCGAGCCTGAGCGGTCAGCCGCAGTCCGAGCATCGAGCCCATGCACGACATCACGTAGGCGAGGACCGGCGTGATGAGCCCATGGGTGAAGTGGTTAACAGCGGAAGACATACGGTGGAGTTCCTTGCAATAGGGGTCACCGGATTGTGCCAGTTGTCCTGTCCCATACGCATGGATAACCGGACTATCTGTCAAGTGGGCGTGTCGGGAACATGAGAAGTGCTCACAGCTGCCCGGGCGGAGCTGTGAGGCCGCGGGCGGACTAAACTCGATGGGTCGCGGCGTTGCCCGCGGCGCGCATCCCTGTCTTCCCCGGAGGTTCCACCATGACGATGTCCGCCCTGGGCGAGCCGTGCGTTCTGCTCAAGCTGGGCGAGATCGTCCTCAAGGGCAAGAATCGCGAGCTGTTCGAGCGGCGCCTGATCGCCAACATCCGCCACGCCCTCAAGGAGCTCGGCCTGGAGCTCGACGTGCGCAAGAGGCACGGCGTCATCGCGATCTTCCTGCCCGCGGGCTCGACCCCCGAGCAGGCCGAGACCGTGGCCCGGCGGGTCGCCGACGTCCCCGGGCTGGTCTGGATCCACCCCGCCTGGCGCGTCGCCAAGGACCCCGACACCGTCCTGAAGGCCGGCATCGAGCTCGTGCGCGACACCGACGAGGTCCGGCGCAAGGCGCCGTTCGCGGTCCGGTCCCGCCGCCGCGACAAGCGCTTCCCGCTGCGCTCCAACGAGCTCGACCGGCTCGTCGGCGGCGCCATCAACGACGAGTACGGCCTGCCGGTCGACCTGCGGCGCCCCGAGCTGACCGTGCACATCGAGGTCGACCGCGACGAGGTGTTCGTCTTCACCGGCGGGCTGCCCGGCCAGGGCGGGCTGCCGGTCGGCAGCAGCGGCCGGGCGCTCGTCCTCATGTCGGGCGGCATCGACTCGCCGGTGGCCGCCTACCGCATGATGCGGCGCGGCCTCCACGTCGACTTCCTGCACTTCTCCGGCATCCCGTTCACCACCTCGGAGTCGATCTACAAGGCGTACGCGCTGGTGCGCAAGCTCGACCGCTTCCAGGGCCAGTCGCGGCTGTGGGTGGTGCCGTTCGGCAAGGCGCAGCAGTCGATCCGCACCTCCGGCCAGGACCGGCTCGCGGTGATCACCCAGCGGCGGCTCATGCTCAAGACCGCCGAGGAGGTCGCCCACCGCATCCGCGCCGCGGCGCTGATCACCGGCGACGCGCTCGGCCAGGTCTCCTCCCAGACGCTGACCAACATCACCGCCCAGGACCACGCCGTCGAGCTGCCGATCCTGCGCCCGCTGGTCGGCTGGGACAAGACCGAGATCATGGCCGAGGCCCGGCGCATCGGCACGCTGGAGATCTCCGAGCTGCCCGACGAGGACTGCTGCAGCCTCCTCGCCCCCAAGCGGGCCGAGACCCGCGCCAAGATCGAGGACCTCAAGCAGATCGAGAAGCGCCTCGACGCCGAGGAGCTGGCCGTCCAGCTCGCCGACTCCATCCAGGAGTACACCCTGTAGAGCCCGTGCGGGGCGGTACGGCGGCGGGCTCGTGGCCGGGCCGCCGTACCACGGCAGGTCGCTCGTGGCGGGACGGGCACATCTACGGGCACATCCGCGGGCGCGTCAGACGGTCAGCGCCGCCGCGGCGGTCTTGCCGAGCAGCGGCGGCAGGTCACGCATCACCGTGGCCAGCTCGTCCAGGTCGCCGTCCACCAGCGCCTGCGGGCCGTCGCACAGCGCCAGCTCCGGCTGCGGGTGCACGTCGATGATCACACCGTCGGCGCCCACGGCCACGGCCGCGCGGGTCAGCGGCAGCACCAGGTCACGCCGCCCGCCCGAGTGCGACGGGTCCACGATCACCGGCAGGTGCGACAGGCGCTGCGCGACCGGCACCGCCGAGATGTCCAGCGTGTTGCGGGTGGCGGTCTCGAACGTCCTGACGCCCCGCTCGCACAGCACGATGTCCAGGTTGCCGCGCTGCGCGATGTACTCGGCGGCCATCAGCCACTCCTCGATCGTGGCGTTCATGCCGCGCTTGAGCATGACCGGCCGGCCCGCCGCGCCGACCGCCTGGAGCAGCGCGAAGTTCTGCGCGTTGCGGGTGCCGACCTGGAGCATGTCGGCGTACGAGGCGACGAGCGCCACGTCGTGGGCGTCGACCACCTCGGTCACGATCGGCAGGCCCGTCTCCTCCCGCACGTCGGCCAGGATGCGCAGCCCCTGCTCGCCCAGTCCCTGGAAGGCGTACGGCGACGTGCGCGGCTTGTAGGCGCCGCCGCGCAGCAGCGTCGCGCCCGCCGCCTGGGCCATCCGGGCCGCCCCCAGCGTCTGCTCGGGCGTCTCCACCGCGCACGGGCCCGCGATCAGCGTCACGGTGCCGGGCCCGATCGGCACGCCGCCCACGTGGACGGTCGAACGCTCGGGATGGTTCTCCCTGCTCACCAGCTTGTACGGGGTCGACACGCGCATCACGTCCCGCACGCCGTCCATGCCGCGCAGCCCCGCGGCGTCGAGCTGGGCCACGTCGCCCACCAGGCCGACGATCGTGCGCTGCACGCCCCTGCTCACGAACGCCTCGACCCCGGCCGCCGTGGCGACCGCCACGATCGACTCGACGTCCTCACGCGTGGCCTCCTGGCCCATCACGATCACCATCTGTGCCTCCTTGAAGCGATACCTCTGGAAGAGAAGTTCGGGAAGGGAAAAGGGTCCGGACAACGCGAAAGGCCCCGGGTCCTGACGGACCCGGGGCCTTTCGTTCGCCTGTCTGCTAGCGCAGCGTCAGATGGCGAACGGACTCGGGTCCGTCGCCATACCAAAACTGGATCGCGGTGCGCATAGTCCCGTCATAGTAGCGCACCGCCGGGGAACACGTATCGCACCCGGACGCGGATCCCCCGCGGCCCGGGTGGGAGGATGGCTCCGGACCACGACACCGTGCGAGGGGAGTGCCCGTGGAGCAGTCGCGCCTGCCGCCAGGCCAGTACGTGCCGCGCGGCCGGCCCGTGATCCACTACGGCAGGGTGCCCGCCTTCAAGCCGGAGAGCTGGGACTTCCGCGTTTTCGGCGCGACCGCCTCCGGAGAGGAGCACTGCGTCACCTGGCCCGAGTTCGAGCGGCTGCCCCGCAGCAGCGTGCTGGCCGACCTCCACTGCGTCACCAAGTGGTCGATCATGGGCAGCGAGTGGCGCGGTGTGAGCCCGGCCGCCATCCTGGAGGCCGCGCCGCCCGACCCCCGGGTGCGGCACGTGATGATCTGGGCCGAGTACGGCTACAGCGCCAACATCCGGATGTCCGACTTCACGGCCGCCGACACGCTGTTCGCGCTGGAGCTCGACGGCAAGCCCCTCGTCGCGGAGCACGGTCTCCCGGTGCGCCTCGTGGTGCCCCACCTGTACGCGTGGAAGAGCGTCAAATGGGTGCGGGCCGTGGAGTACCTGTTAGAGGACCGGCGGGGCTTCTGGGAGGACCGGGGCTACCACAACATCGCCGACCCGTGGGGCGAGCAGCGTTACTCGTATCAGGAGGAGCCGGGCGAAGGGCCCGAGTAACTCTTGATCGGGGCAAACCAGGAGCGGATCTGGCTCTTTGTGGCCAAATCTTTACTGTGGGTTTGCGTATCGCTTGTGACCTTGGCGTTCTTGCGTCAGCGTAGATGCCATGCTGCGTCTCCTGGCCGTTGACGACGAACTGCCCGCACTGGAGGAGCTGGCATACCTGCTCCGCCAGGACGCGCGGGTCGAGCAGGTGCTGACCGCGTCCGACGGCGTCGCTGCCCTCCAGGACATGGTCCAGATGATCGGGGCGGGCGACCGGCTCGACGGGGTGTTCCTCGACATCGAGATGCCCGGCCTGAGCGGGCTCGACCTGGCCCGCCTGGTCGGCGGCTTCCCGAGCCCGCCCAAGCTCGTCTTCGTCACCGCCCACGAGCGGTGCGCGGTGCAGGCGTTCGAGCTGGAGGCCGTCGACTACCTCCTCAAGCCCGTCCGCGCCGAGCGCCTGTCGGAGGCCGTCCGCCGGCTCCAGGCCGCCGCCGGTCCGGCGGCCGAGCCCGGCCACGAGGACGTGATCCCGGTCGAGCTGGGCGGGCGGACCCGCTTCGTGCCGCAGCAGTCGATCTGGTTCGCCGAGGCCAAGGGCGACTACGTGCGGCTGCACACGGTCGACGGGAGCTACCTCGTCCGCATGTCGCTGGCCGCGCTGGAGCGGCGCTGGGCCGAGGCGGGCTTCATCCGGGTCCACCGCAGCACGCTCGTGTCGGCGCGGCACGTGAGCGAGATGCGCTTCGAGGGCGGCAGGGTGACCCTGACCGTCGGCACGGAGATCCTCAGGGTCAGCCGCCGCCACAGCCGGCAGGTCCGCGAGGCGCTCGTCCACCAGCACAGGGGCGCCTGCACCTGATCCCCGGCCCCCTCGTTACGGTCCCCGGACCTTGGAGGCTCGGGGCAGCCCCCAGGGGGCGTGAGGGGCACGCTCGCGCGGGGGCCAGGCGGGTGTGAAAGCCGTGCGCGCCCTGCCCGCGTGCCTGCCCCCTCCCGCCTGACCAGGTTCTGTGACGCGCGGTGGTTTCCGCTGGTCACAGCGGGGTAGTCGGGGCCTGTCTCGCCGTCCTCGGGTGTCCGCGCTCCGTTCACCCGCCGTTCACACCCCTCGCGCCGGCGCGCGAGCCCCTTGGGAGACCGCTCGTCGCGCCGGAATGACCGTTCGTCCGACGGCGACGCTCCGTATGGCGATGACTACAGACCGTTCATCGAGCTGTGCGGAAACCGGGTGTCGGCCGGAAGATCGCGACCGTAGTGTTTCGGCATCGGACCAGCCACCCCGGCGCATCGGGGGACGAGCCGGGGGGGCTCACCGCACGCCTGATGCGCCGGATCCGCCGGTGACCGCCCAGGTCACCACGGCCGCCGGGCCCCTGCCGGGGGGTAGGGCCCGTCCGCCGGCCACGTGTAGGGGCGCCCGCCAGGGCCGCGAGCCTCTGGCCGCGATCCGCCAATCGGGGGCGCTGGATCGCGCCAGCGGGCGCCCCACACGAGCCTTCCTCCCCGGAAGGGCCGGCTCAGATCTGGTCGCGCAGGCTCTTCAACAGGTCGAGGTCGGCGCGGTGCTGGTCGGCCTTGCCGGGCGTCTCGATGCAGATGGGCACGCCCGCCACCGCCGGATGACGCATCAGCGCGCCGAACGGCGCGCTGCCGATCAGGCCGGCCCCGATGTTCTCGTGGCGGTCCTTCTTGGAGCCGCACGCGTCCTTGGAGTCGTTGGCGTGGATGAGCCTGAGCCGTCCCTCCGCCACCTTGTGCAGCGTGTCGAACGTCTCCCGCAGCTCCTCCTCGCTCGTGAGGTCGTGGCCGGCGGCGAAGGCGTGGCAGGTGTCGAGGCAGACCCCGGCCCGGGGGTGCCAGTCGAGGGCCGCGAGGTAGGGCTCCACGTCCTCGACCGTCGCGCACAGCATCGCGCCCTGCCCGGCCATCGGCTCCAGCAGCACGTCGGGCCCGCCGTCGGGGATCTCTTCGAGCAGCGGCAGCAGGTGCTCGTGGAGCTGGCGCATCGCGTCGTCGCGCGGCTGCGTCACGGCCGAGCCGGTGTGGACCACGACCCCCTTGGCGCCGATCTCGGCGCCGCGCCGCAGCGTGTGGCGCAGGACCGCGACCGAGTTGGCGAGCGTCTCGGGGCTGGGCGAGCCGAAGTTGACGAGGTACGGCACGTGGACGAAGGTCTCGACGCCCGACTCGGCGAGCTTGGCGTCCTCGTCGGGCCTGCCTTCGGCGAGCGCCCAGCCGCGCGGGTTGGTGACGAACACCTGGATCATCTCGGCGCCGATCTCGGCCATGTAGGCGAGGCCGCCCTTGGCCAGGCCGCCGGAGACGAAGACGTGTGCGCCGATGAGAGAGCGTGAGGTCATGATGCTCTCAGTTTAGGAGGCGCCGCCGACCGTTCCCGCCGCGCACGCGCCTTGGAGCATGCCACGAAAAGACCTGGCCAACGGGGTGCGCGGTTCGGAGTTCTCGGGGATGGACCGGGAATGACGGGCATGTGTGTACTGCTGGCATGCCCGAGACGCTCACCGCCCTGGAGCGGTTCAACGCGGCGGCGGACGCCGAGGCGGAGCGGGAACTGCTGTCCTGCTGCGCCTCCCGCGCGTTCGCCACCGCCGTCGCGGCCGGCCGGCCGTACGAGGACCCGGAACGGCTCGCGGGCGCAGCCGAGGCGGCCGTGCGCGGCCTGGACTGGCCGGACGTGCTGGAGGCGCTGGCCGCCCACCCGCGCATCGGCGAGCGCCCGTCGGGCGCCGCCCGCGAGGCCGCCTGGTCGCGCCGGGAGCAGGCGGGCGTGGAGGACCGGACGCGGCGGGAGCTGGCCGAGGGCAACCGCGCCTACGAGGACCGGTTCGGCCACGTCTACCTGGTCTGCGCCGCCGGCCTGACGGGGACCCAGATGCTGGCGAGGCTGCGCGAGCGCCTGGGCAACGACGAGGCCGCCGAGCGGGCCGTCGTCCGCCACGAGCTGGCCGAGATCACCCGGCTGCGCGTCGGCAGGCTCCTCGGGGAGGCACAGTGAGCCGGGGTGAGAGGCCGTGAGCTTCTCGACGCACGTCCTCGACGCGGTGAGCGGCCGTCCCGCCGCCGGCGTCCTCGTACGGCTGGAGCACGACGGCGGGGTGCTGGCCGAGGGCCGCACCGACGAGGACGGCCGGATCGCCGGCTGGACGCCCGGCCCCGGCGTCAACCGCGTCGTCTTCGACACCGGCGGCTACCTGGCCGAGACCTTCTACCCGGAGGTCGTCGTCGCCTTCACCGTCACCGACCCCTCGGCGCACCACCACGTGCCGCTGCTGCTCAGCCCGTACGCGTACTCCACCTACCGAGGGAGCTAGATGGCGATCATCCTGGGGCCCAACCGCTACGGCAAGGCGGAGACCAGGCTCGTACGCGTCACGAGGGACGGAGCGACCCACCACCTCAAGGACGTCAACGTCAGCACCTCCTTGTCGGGCGACATGGAGGCCGTGCACCTGACCGGCGACAACACCGCCGTGCTGCCCACCGACACGCAGAAGAACACCGTGTACGCCCTGGCCAGGAAGCACGGCGTGGACCAGGTCGAGGACTTCGCGCTGCTGCTGGCCCGCCACTTCACCACCGCGCAGCAGGCGATCCGCCACGCCCGCGTGGAGGTCGAGGAGTACGCCTGGGACCGGATCCCCGTCACCGGCCACTCGTTCGTGCGCCGGGGCGGCGAGGTACGCACCTGCGTCGTCCACCACGACCGCGACGGCCGGGCCACCGTCGTGTCGGGGCTGACGGACCTCGTCGTCCTCAACACCACCGGCTCGGAGTTCCACGGCTACGCCGTCGACGAGTACACGACCCTCCCGCCCGCCACCGACCGCGTGCTCGCCACCGCCGTCACCGCCCGGTGGCGGCACGCCGGCGACACCCCCTCCTACGGCGACTCGTACGAGCGGGTGCGGTCCTGCCTGCTGGAGGCGTTCGCCGGCACGCACAGCCTGTCGCTCCAGCAGACCCTGTACGCCATGGGGGAGCGGGCCCTGTCGGAGTGCCCCGAGATCTGCGAGATCAGGCTCGCGCTGCCGAACCGGCACCACTTCGCCGTGGACCTGTCGCCGTTCGGCCTCGACAACGACAACGAGGTGTTCCACGCCGCCGACCGCCCCTACGGCCTCATCGAGGGGACCGTGCTGCGGGACGACGCGCCCGAGCCCGGATTCGCCTGGGAGTGACGGTTGGGAGTGACGATGGACTTCTTGCGCCCCACGACGTGGGAGGAGGCGCTGGCCGCCAAGGCGGACCGGCCCGAGGCGCTGCCCCTCCAGGGCGGCACCGACGTGATGGTGGAGATCAACTTCGGCGTGCGCAGGCCCGAGGCGCTGCTGGACCTCACCCGGGTGGCGGAGCTGCGGGAGTGGTCCGTGGCGGACGGCGTGTGCCGGCTCGGCGCGGGCGTGCCGTACACGACCGTGGTCGAGGAGCTGGGCGGCGTGCTGCCGGGCCTGGCGCAGGCGTCGCGGACCGTCGGCTCGCCGCAGATCCGCAACCGCGGGACGGTCGGCGGCAACCTCGGCGCGGCCTCGCCCGCCGGCGACAGCCACCCGCCGCTGCTGGCCGCGGGCGCCGTCGTCGAGGTGGAGTCGCGCGACCGGGGAGTCAGGATGATCCCGGCCCACGCCTTCTACCTGGGCGTGAAGCGGCCGGCGCTGGAGCCGGACGAGCTGATCCGGGCCGTGCGCGCCGGCGTCGCCGCCGGGCCGCAGTACTTCTCCAAGGTCGGCACCCGGAACGCCATGGTCATCGCGGTCTGCTCGTTCGCCCTGGCGCTGCACCCGGCGCGGCGGCGGGCCGGCACCGGCATCGGCTCGGCCGGGCCCACGCCGCTGCGCGCGACGGAGGCCGAGGACTTCCTGGCCCGCGAGCTCGACTGGGACGCGCCGCCCGGCGCGCCGCTCGGCGCGGGGCTGCTGCGGCGCTTCGGCGAGCTGTGCTCGGCCGCCGCCTCGCCGATCGACGACGTGCGCGGCACCGCCGCCTACCGCAGGCACGCCGTCGCCGTGATGGCCCGGCGGACGCTGACCTGGGCCTGGGACGACCACGTGGGAAGGAGGGCCGCCTGATGCGCGTCACGCTCACCGTCAATGGCCGCGAGGAGACCGCCGACGACGTCTGGGAGGGCGAGAGCCTCCTGTACGTGCTGCGCGAGCGGCTGGGGCTGCCCGGCTCCAAGAACGCCTGCGAGCAGGGCGAGTGCGGCTCCTGCACCGTGTACCTCGACGGCACGCCGGTCTGCGCCTGCCTGGTCGCCGCCGGGCAGGCCGACGGCCGCCGCGTGCGGACCGTCGAGGGCCTGGCCGCGGCCGGCCGGCTGGACCCCGTCCAGGAGGCGTTCGTGGAGTGCGGCGCCGTCCAGTGCGGCTTCTGCACGCCCGGCCTGATCGTGCAGGCGCACGACCTGCTGAGCCGCGTCGAGCGGCCCTCCGACGCGGAGATCCGCGAGGCGCTGGCGGGCAACCTGTGCCGCTGCACCGGCTACGAGAAGATCCTCGACGCCGTACGCCTCGCCGCCGGCCGCAGGGCGACGGCCGGCTCGCCACAGGGGGAGGGAGGCGCTTGAGCGCGCTGCTCATCGAGAACGCGTACGTGGCGCCCGTCGCCGGGCCCGAGATCCGCCGCGGGTACGTCCTCGTCGAGGGCGACCGGATCGCCGCCCTCGGCCCCATGAGCGAGGTCCCCGGGGCGGGCGGCGCGGAGCGGATCGACGGCACCGGCTGCCTGGTGACGCCCGGCCTCGTCAACACCCACCACCACCTGTACCAGTGGGCCTCCCAGGGACTGGCCCAGGACGCGACGCTGTTCGAGTGGCTGGTGACGCTCTACCCCGTGTGGGCGGCCATGGACGCCGAGGTGGTCCACGGCGCGGCGACGGCGGGGCTCGGCCACCTCGCGCTGTCCGGGTGCACGACCTCCAGCGATCATCACTACCTCTTCCCCCGGGGCCGCGGCGACCTGCTGGCGGCCGAGATCGAGGCCGCCCGCGCGGTGGGCCTGCGCTTCCACCCCGCGCGCGGCTCCATGGACCGCGGCCGGTCACGGGGCGGGCTGCCGCCGGACGAGGTGGTCGAGCCGCTGGACGCCATCCTCGACGCCACCGCCGAGGCCGTGGACACCTACCACGACCCGTCGTTCTCCTCGAAGCTGCGGATCGCGGTGGCGCCGTGCTCGCCGTTCTCGGTCAGCTCCGACCTCATGACCGCGGCGGCGGCGCTGGCCAGGTCCAAGGGCGTGCGCCTGCACACCCACCTGGCCGAGACGCTCGACGAGGAGGAGCTCTGCCTGGAGCAGACGGGCGTGCGGCCGGTCGATCACATGGAGAAGCTCGGCTGGCTCGGCGAGGACGTGTGGGTGGCGCACGCCGTCCACCTGAGCGACGCCGACATCGACCGGTTCGCCGCGACCGGCACCGGCTCCGCGCACTGCCCGTCGTCCAACGGCCGGCTCGGCGCGGGCGTCGCCCGGGTGTCCGAGATGCTGCGGCGCGGCGCGAACGTGGGCCTCGGCGTCGACGGCAGCGCCTCCGCCGAGCTGACCGGCCTGGCGGGGGAGATGCGGCAGGCCCTGCTGTTCCAGCGGGCGCTGAACGGGCCCACCGCGCTGACCGCCCGCCAGGCGCTGGAGCTGGCCACCCTGGGCGGGGCCCGCAACCTCGGCCGCGGTCACGAGCTCGGCACCCTGGAGCCCGGCAAGCTGGCCGACGTGGCGCTGTGGCGGGTGGACGGGCCGTTCGCCTCGGCGGTGGAGGACCCGGTGTGTGCGCTGGTCCTCGCCACCGCGCAGCCGCCGCTGGCCCGCCTGCTCGTGGGCGGCGAGACGGTCGTGGAGGACGGCGAGCTGCGGACCGTGCCCCACGACACGGCGGGGGAGGCGGGCGCCCGGGCGCACCGCCGGCTGACCCGGCTGGCGCGGGAACGGGGCGTCCCGGTCACCCCGGAGCCGCGACGCGACCCTTGACGCCGTCAGCCGGGAAGGTCCGGCCCCCGCCCGCGCCTTGATCCGTAGGCTGGGGGCATGCCGACCCGTCCGAACGCGCACGACGTCACCTTCGCGAGCGGCGAGGTGACGCTGGCCGGCTCCTTGGCGGTCCCCGGCACGGCGGCGGGCGGCGCGGGCGTGGTGATGGTCGGCGGGTCAGGCCCGACCGACCGGGACAACGACACCTACTTCCCCCCGATCCGCCGGCACCTCGTCGAGGCCGGCATCGCGGTGCTGTCCTACGACAAGCGCGGCGTCGGCGCGTCGTCCGGCGACTGGCGCGACGCGACCGTCGACGACCTGGCCGCCGACGCCGCGGCCGCGCTGGACTTCCTGCGTACGCGACCCGGCGTGCGCGCCGACGCGGTGGGACTGTTCGGGCACAGCGAGGGCGGCTGGGTCGTCCTGCGCGCCGCCACGGCCCGCGACGACCTGCCCTGGGTGGTCACCAACAGCGGCCCCGCGACGACTCCGGCGGTCCAGGAACGCCACGCGCTGCTCAACCGCCTGCGCCGGACCGGCGCGGCCCCCCAGGACGCCGACACGGCGCTGGCCCTGTACGACGCCCTCGTGGACGCGGGACGCCGCGGCGCCGGCTTCGCCGCGGCGGCACGGCTCGTGGAGGCGGGCGGCGGGCCGTCGACGCTCGGCGACCACTGGGCCGGGATGGACGAGCGCCTCTGGGGGTTCCTCAGCCGCAAGCAGGACCACGACCCCCTCCCGGACGTCCACCGCCTGCGCTGCCCCCACCTCGCGCTCTTCGGCGGCGCCGACGAGCTGGTCCCGGTGGCCGACAGCGTCCGCCTGCTCGCCGGCGCGGCCTGCCGTCCCGGCCGCCATCCCCGCGCGACGCTGACCGTGGAGGTGTTCCCCGGCGCCGACCACCGTGTCCGTACGGACGGCGGCGCCCGCCCGGCCCCCCGCCACCTCGACGCCCTCACCCGGTGGATCGGGGACCGGACGCCCACCGGCGCCTCCGCCTCCACCCGCCGCGGCCGCTGACCCGTCGCCGGCTCACCGGGAACCCCCGCCGGGCGGCGGCGGGGGAAGTGTGATGATGAGTCCCACGCCGGCACGCCGCCGCTCCGACCGCTCGACCGGCCGGGCGGGGTGGGAGGGCCGGGCAACGTTCGTCGTCGCGTGGGAGTTCGCAGTGGTTGAGCACGTGCTTGTCGCCCCGGACAAGTTCAAGGGTTCGCTGACGGCCGCGGAGGTCGCCGCCAGGGTGTCGGCCGGACTGGGCGTCCCGGTGGTGGAGCTGCCGGTGGCCGACGGCGGCGACGGCACGGTGGACGCGGTGGTGGCCTGTGGCTTCACCCGGGTCACGCTGGAGGTGACCGGCCCTACCGGCCTGCCCGTACGGGCCTCCTACGCCTGGCACCCCACCGGGACGCCCTCCGGCGCCGGGGAGGGCGGGGTCCCGACCGCCGTGATCGAGCTGGCCGAGGCGTCCGGGCTGCGCCGGCTGCCCGGCGGCCGCGAACCCCTGACCGCCACCAGCCACGGCACGGGCGAGCTCGTCGCCGACGCCGTGGCCCGGGGCGCCCGGCGGATCGTGCTGGGCCTGGGCGGCAGCGCGTCCACCGACGGCGGGGCGGGCATGGCGCGGGCCCTCGGCGCGCGGTTCCTCGACGCGGACGGCAAGGAGCTGGAGCCCGGCGGGGCGGCGCTCACCGGGCTCGACCGCATCGACATCAGCGACTTCGCCGACCTCTCGGGCATCGAGTTCGTGGTGGCCAGTGACGTCGACAACCCCCTCCTCGGCCCGCACGGCGCCGCGGCCGTCTACGCCCCGCAGAAGGGCGCCGACCCGGCGCAGGTCAAGGTGCTGGAGGCCGCTCTGACCAGGCTTGCCGCCGTGGCCACCAGGACGCACGGGCTCGTGGGCGCGGTCGAGCACGACGACCGGCCGCGGCCCATGGGCGTCGCGGGCGCGCCCGGCGCGGGGGCGGCCGGCGGGGTGGGCTTCGCCGCCCTGGCGTTCCTGGGGGCGGAGATCCGCCCCGGCATCGAGTACCTGCTCGACCTGCTGGGGTTCGGTGAGCTGGTGAAGGGCGCCCGGCTGGTGGTCACCGGGGAGGGATCGCTGGACGAGCAGTCGCTGCGGGGCAAGGCCCCCGTCGGTGTCGCTCAGGCGGCGGCCAGGGCGGGCGTGCCCGTGGTGGCCGTCTGCGGGCGCCGCACGCTGTCCGACGCCGACCTGAAGGCGGCGGGCATCGAGGCCGCGTACGCGCTCACCGACCTGGAGCCCGACCCCGAGCGCTGCATGACGGACGCCGCCGCCCTCCTCGAACGCCTGGCGGCCCGCCTGGCCGCCGACCGCCTCTGACTCCCGGCGCATGCGGCACGCGATGGAGGGACGGGGGAAGGAGACGGTCATGGACGAGCTGGTGGTGCGGTCGCGGAGGGTGGTCACCCCCGAAGGCGTGCGGCCCGCCGCCGTCGCCGTGCGCGGGGGGAGGATCACGGCGCTGCACGCGTACGCCGCCCCCGTCGAGGCCGCCGAGGACGTCGACCTGCGCGACCTGCCCCTCCTGCCGGGCCTGGTCGACACCCACGTCCACGTCAACGAGCCGGGCCGCGCCCACTGGGAGGGGTTCGCGTCGGCGACCCGGGCGGCGGCGGCCGGAGGCGTCACCACGATCGTGGACATGCCGCTCAACTCCATCCCGCCCACCGTCAGCCCCGACGCCCTGGACGCGAAGCTGCGCGCCGCCGAGGGCCGCTGCCACGTGGACACCGGCTTCTGGGGCGGCGCCGTCCCGGGCAACGTGGAGCAGCTCCGGCCGCTGCACGAGCGCGGGGTGCGCGGGTTCAAGTGCTTCCTGTCGCCCTCCGGGGTGGACGAGTTCCCGCCGCTCGGCCCCGGCGAGGCACGGCGGGCGATGGTCGAGATCGCCGGGTTCGGCGGGCTCCTGGTGGTGCACGCCGAGGACGCGGCGCTGCTGGCCGAGCCCGCCGGACCCACGTACCGGGACTTCCTGGAGTCGCGGCCCGGCGCGGCCGAGCGGAGCGCCGTGGAGCAGGTGATCCGGCTGGCCGAGGAGACCGGCGCGCGGGTGCACGTGCTGCACGTCTCCAGCGCCGCCTGCCTCGAACCCCTGGAGGCCGCCCGGGCGCGGGGCGTGCCGGTCACCGCCGAGACCTGCCCCCACTACCTCACGCTCACGGCCGAGCAGGTGCCGGAGGGCGACACGAGCTTCAAGTGCTGCCCGCCGATCCGCGACGGGGCCAACCGCGACCTGCTCTGGGACGGCCTGGCGCGCGGCGTGCTCGACTGCGTCGTCTCCGACCACTCGCCGTCCACCGCCGACCTCAAGGTGCCCGACTTCGCCGCCGCCTGGGGCGGCGTCGCCTCCCTCCAGCTCGGGCTGTCCGCCGTCTGGACGGAGGCGGCCCGCAGGGGGTACGGGCTGGCGGACGTGGCCCGCTGGATGTCCACCCATCCAGCCGCAATAGCCGAAATTTCGCGAAAAGGCGCGATAAAGCCGGGCAATGACGCCGACCTGGTGGCCTTCGACCCCGACGCACCGAACCTCGTGGACGCCGGCCGCCTCCACCACCGCAATCCCGTCACCCCGTACCACGGCCGCACCCTGAAGGGCGTGGTGCTCACCACGTGGCTCCGGGGCCGGCCCGTCGACGGAGAGCCGTACGGGACCTTCCTGCTGGGAGAGAAGTAATGATGTCGCAGCGGCCCACCGCCGGCTTCACCACGCTGCCCGACCTGGCGCTGCGCACGCTGGGCGGCTCGGTCGTCGCCGCCAGCGACGAGTCGTTCGCCGAGAAGGAGAGCCTGATCCGGCCCGGCCGGCCGGCGTTCAGGCCGGAGACGTTCGGCGGCCGGGGCCAGGTGTACGACGGGTGGGAGACGCGGCGGCGGCGCGAGCCGGGGCACGACTGGGCGATCGTCCGGCTCGGGCTGCCCGGCGCCGTCCGGGGCGTGGTCATCGACACGGCCTGGTTCACCGGCAACCACCCGACCCACGCGTCGGTCGAGGCGGCGGCCGTGGACGGACACCCGTCGCCCGCCGAACTGGCCGGCGCCCGCTGGGTGGAGATCGTGCCCCGGCTGCCGCTGCGCGGCGACGCCGAGCACCCGGTGGAGGTGGCCGACGACGGCCGCTACACGCACGTGCGGCTGAACATGTTCCCCGACGGCGGCATCGCCCGGCTGCGCGTCCACGGCGAGGCGCGCCCCGACCTGTCGGTGTACGACGGCCTGAGCCTCGACCTGGCGGCGCTGCAGAACGGCGGCCGGGTCACCGCCTGCTCCAACGCGTACTACTCCGCCCCCGACAACGTCATCGCCCCCGGCCTGGCCCGCCACCAGGCGGAGGGCTGGGAGACCGCCCGCCGCCGCGAGGAGGGCAACGAGTGGCTGGTCATCCGGCTGGCCGGGCGGGGCGTCGTCAGGCTCGCCGAGATCGACACCACGAACCTGATCTTCAACGCGCCCGCCGCCGTGACGCTCACCGGCCTCGACGGGGACCGCGAGGTCGCGCTGCTGCCCCGGACGCGGCTGCAGCCGGACACGCCGCACCGCTTCCGCCTCGGCCACGCCGATCCGGTGACGCACGTGCGGGTCGACATCCACCCCGACGGCGGCCTGGCCCGCGTGCGCCTGCACGGTCACCTCACGGGCTGAGCGGCCGGCCCCCGGACCGGTGTCCCCCGCGCGGGGACGTCAGTGCCAGAGGGTGACCTCGGAGCCCGGCGGGCGCTCGCTGTTGGGCAGGGGCTGCTGGAAGCGGACGACCCCGCTGCCGCGCCCCAGCTTGCGGACCTTGACCCTCCAGCCGAGCTGCTGGAGCTCCTGGCGGGCGTCGTTGATGTTCTTGCCCATCACCTGCGGGATCATCTGGAACTGCTGGTCCTCGCGGGCCTCGTTGTCGCCCCTGCGGAACCACTCGCCGATGTCGGTCTGGCAGCGCGCCACCGTGACCATCGCCACCGCGCCCCGGTCCACCTCGGCGTCGGCCTTGGGCGCCTGGGCGATGACCGTGCACGGCTCGGCGTCGTCGTCCACCTCGTTGACCTGCACCTGGAAGCCCTGCTCCTGCAGGTAGGCGGCGGCCTGGTCCTTGGGCATGTGGCTGACGTCCGGCATGGTCAGCCCGGCGCTCACGTAGATGGAGACCTTCGAGCCTTCCTTGAGCTTCTCGCCCACCAGCGGCGAGGTGCGGATCACCGTGTTGCGGGCCACGTCGGGGCTGGCCAGCCGGCGGACGCTGCCGACCGTGAGGCCCGCCTTGGCGATGGTGGCGCGGGCGTCGTCGGCGGACATGCCCGCCACCTTGGGCACCAGCACCAGCTTGGGACCGAGGGAGGGCACCAGGGTGACGGTCGCGCCGGCCAGGACCTGCTGCCCGGTCACGGGGTCGATGCGGAGCACCAGGCCCTCGTTCACCTTGTCGTTGTACTCGCCCGGCGCCAGGCGCACCTTGAAGCCGCCGGAGGTGAGCTTCTGCTCCACGATCGAGACGTCCTTGCCGACCAGGTCGGCGGGCACGGCCACGTACTGGGGACGGGAGACGTACCAGGCGGTCAGCCCGATCGCCGCCACCATGACGACGGCCAGGCCGATGATGATCCAGCTCGGCCGGAACCCGCGGCGCCGCCCGCCCGCGTGCTCGGCCGGCCCCTCGATCCGGGGCTGCACGACCGTGGGGTTGGGGCCGGCCGCCCCGCCGGGCGGGACCTGCGGCATGGCCAGCGTCATCGCGGGCGACCCGGGAGGCAGGCCCGGCTGTGAGGCGGGCTGCGGGCCGTAGCCGCCGGCCGCCGGGCCGGTGGGCCGGGCGCCGCTCTGGGGCCCGGTGCGAGCCCCTGTGTGCGCCCCTGTGCGGGGTCCCGGGGGCAAGGGGTGGGCGCCGGACGACGGCTGTGCCGTGGGCGCCGCCAGCGGCCCCGAGGGGGCGTACGAGCCGGTGCCCGGCATCGAGTGCTGCGCCGGGGAGTGGGAGATGCCCGGCGCGGTCAGCCGGGGAAGCTGGCGATGCACCTCGACGGCCGCCACCAGCATCGCGGTCGCGTCCGCGGGCCGGGCGTCCGGCTCGCGCGCCGTGGCGTGCGCCACCAGCGCGTCGACCACCGGAGGCACGTCGGGGGTCAGCGACGACGGTGCCGGGACGGTGTCGTGCACGTGGCGGTAGGCCACGGACATGGGCGTCTCGCCGTCGTACGGCTGCCGGCCGGTCACCAGCTCGAACAGCATGATCCCGGCCGCGTAGACGTCGGTGCGGACGTCGGCGCGGCCGGTGGTCACCTGCTCGGGCGACATGTAGCCGATCGTGCCGATCATCACGCCGGTACGGGTCTGGTTGGTCGCCTCGATGGCGCGGGCCAGCCCGAAGTCCACGACCTTGACCCGGCCGTCGGCCGTCATCAGGACGTTCTCCGGCTTGACGTCGCGGTGGACCATGCCCGCCTGGTGGGCCGCGCCCAGCGCCGCGAGCACCGGGATCAGGATCTCCAGCGCCTCGCGGGCGGGCAGCCTGTCCCGCTCGTGCAGGACTTCGCGCAGCGTCCGGCCCGGCACGTACTCCATCGACAGGTAGACGACGTCGCCGTCGGTGCCCTGGTCGAAGACGTGCACCACGTTGGGGTGGGAGAGGCTGGCCACGGACTTGGCCTCGCCGATGAAGCGCCGCACGAACGCCGGGTCCTCGGCGAGCGAGCGGTGCATGACCTTCAGCGCGACCGTGCGGTCGAGCCGGACGTCCAGGGCGAGGTAGACGGTCGCCATGCCGCCCCGCGCGATCCGGGACTCGATGCGGTAGCGCCCATCGAGGAGTCGCCCGACCAGGGGGTCCGCCGTCGTCGTGTCCACGCCGCCGAGTTTACGGGCGTTTGGCCACCGGCAGGGTGCGACCACCCGAAACGATGCGGAGCCGTGGCCCCTGCCGCGCCCTCTCTTGACCTCCCGGGCCACTCCGGGACCAGGGGATCCACCGGCTCACGGGGGCCCCGCGGGCCCCGGCGTGACGCCGGAGCCGGCTTGACCCGATCCGTGGGGCCCAGCTCACCGGGTCACGGGTTCATGGGTCATGGGTTCATGGGTTCATGGGGGAGGACGCCTCGGCGTAGCGGCGGCGCGGGATGCGCCCGGCCTGGCGGGCCAGCCGCCCGGCCTGGACCGCGCCCCGCATGGCCGCCGCCATCAGGTCGGGTCGCTGCGCGCGGGTGACCGCCGTCGCCAGCAGCACGGCGTCGCAGCCCAGCTCCATCGCCAGCGCGGCGTCGCTGGCCGTGCCGATGCCCGCGTCGAGGATCACCGGCACGGAGGCCGCCTCCACGATGAGCTCGATGTTGTGCGGGTTGCGGATGCCGAGGCCGGAGCCGATGGGCGCGCCGAGCGGCATGACGGCCGCGCAGCCGGCCTGCTCCAGGCGGCGCGCCAGCGCCGGGTCGTCCCCGATGTACGGCAGCACCACGAAGCCCTCGGCCACCAGCCGCTCGGCCGCGTCGAACGTCTCGATCGGGTCCGGCAGCAGTGTCTGCTCGTCGGCGATGACCTCAAGCTTGACCCAGTTCGTCCCGAGGGCCTCGCGGGCCAGCCTGGCCGTCAGCACGGCCTCGCCCGCGGTGAAGCAGCCCGCGGTGTTGGGCAGCACCTTGATGCCGCGCACGCGCAGCACGTCGAGGACCGAGCCGCGGGCCGACGGGTCGAGCCGCCGCATCGCGACCGTGGTCAGCTCGGTGCCGGAGGCGGCGAGGGCCTGGTCCAGCACCTCCAGCGAGGGCGCGCCGCCGGTGCCCATGATGAGCCGGGAGGAGAACTTCTCCCCGGCGATGATCAGGTCATCCACCCTGCACCGCCGTGAGCACCTCGACGCGGTCGCTGTCGCCGAGCGCCGTGGTGTCCCACGAGCCGCGCGTCACGACCTCGTCGTTCAGGGCCACCGCCACACCGGTGGTGGCGGTGGTCAGGATCCGTACGGCCTGCGCCACGGTGGTGCCGTCGGGCACCTCGCGCTGGCTGCCGTTGATCGTCACTCTCATCCCATCTCCTCGGAGCCGGAGTTGCCGTCGTAGGGGCCGGAGGGCCTGTCGTGAGCGCCGGGGGCCGGCTGGTGGCGGGCCGGGGAGCAGAGGGCCGCCGACTCGGGCTCCTCGCCCAGGAGGATCGCCGTCGTGAGCGGCGCCAGGAGCACCCCGCCGCGGTGGTGCCCGGTCGCCAGCGTCAGCCCCGGGACGCCGGCCGGGCCGATGAGCGGCAGGTTGTCCGGGGTGCCGGGACGCAGGCCCGCCACCACCTCGGCCACCTCCAGCTCGGTCACGCCGGGCACCAGCTCCCGGGCGTCGCGCAGCAGCTCGTACACGCCGCCGGCCGTCACGCGCGTGTCGAACCCCATCTCCTCCTGCGTGGCGCCCACCACGAGCTCGCCGTCGCCTCGCGGCACCAGGTAGACGGGGGCGCCGTGGACCATGCCGCGCACGCACCGGCCCAGCAGCGGCTCGGGGGAGCGCAGCCGCATGATCTGGCCCTTGACCGGCCGGATCGGGAGGTCGTACAGCTCGCCGCTCCACGCTCCGGCGGCCAGGATCACCCCGTCGGCCCGGATCTCGGACGGCAGGTCCCCGCCGCCCGCCGGAGAGTCCAGCCGTACGCCCACGACCGCCGGACCGCGCCCGGAGCCGTCACCAGGGCCGCCGGGGGCACGCAGGAGCTCGGACACCCGGGCCCGCACCACGGGGACGCCCAGCCGCTCCAGGGCGGCCAGCAGGGCGGCTGTGACGCGGCGCGGGTCCACCCACGCGTCGCCCGGCGCCAGCAGCCCGCCCCGGACCGACGGGGCCAGCATCGGCTCCAGGCGGCGGCACTCCCGGCCCGTCAGCCGCTCCACCGGCAGCCCCAGCTTGTCCATGAACCCGGCCAGCTCGTCGAGCGCCGCCAGGTCGTCCGCGCCGAACGCCACGTCCAGGGTGCCGTCGGCACGGAAGTCCAGCCCGTACGACGGGACCGGTCCCGACCGCGCCGGGGACGACGGGACGGGGCCCGACCGCGAAGGGGACGACGGCACGGGACGGGCGCCGCCGAAGGGCCCGGGTGGGCGGGACGGGGCCAGGACGCCCGGCGGCAGGCCGGCGTCCTCGGCCAGCTCGGCGGCGAACGACGGCCAGCGGCGCAGCGACGCCACCCCCAGCCGCAGCAGCGGCTCCTCCGTGTAGGCGACCTCGCTGACGGGCGCCAGCATGCCGGCGGCCGCGTGCGAGGCCCCGGAGGCCGGGGCCGGGTCCACCACGGTGACGGGCCGCCCCGCCCGCGACAGCCGCCAGGCGATCGACAGCCCGACGATCCCGCCGCCCACGACCAGCTCCATGCGCGCTCCCTTCGCCGGCATGATCCGGATCAGGTGGATTGCGGTCGAAGGCCCGGTCAAGCCTTCCTCTCAGCCCGGTCACGGCCGGACTCCCGCGCGTCTTGCCCCTCCAGCCTACGGCCTCGGTGCGGAGCGCAGGCGGCGGCCCCGTTATGGTCTTGACCGTGAACCGTGTCGTGGTGGCAGGAGCGGGCCTGGCCGGCGTGCGCAGCATCGAGGCCCTGCGGGCGAGGGGGTTCGGCGGCGAGATCACCCTCCTGGGACAGGAACGGCACCGCCCGTACGACCGGCCGCCCCTGTCGAAGGCGGTGCTGCTGGGCACCAGCGACTCCAGCTTCGTCGACTCCGACCTCGCGACGCTGGAGGTGGACTTCCGCCCCGGTGTCAGCGCCACCGGCCTTCGTCCGGGCGTCGTCGAGACCGGCGAGGGGGAGCTGCCGTACGACGGGCTGGTCATCGCGACCGGCGCCGAGCCGATCACGCTGCCCGGCGACGGGCCGCAGCACGTGCTGCGCACCCTCGACGACGCGCTGGAGCTGCGCGCCCGGCTGGTCCGCGGCGCCCGCGTCGCCGTGGTCGGCGCCGGCTGGATCGGCGCCGAGGTGGCCACGGCCGCCCGCCGCGCGGGCTGCGAGGTGACCGTGATCGAGGCGGGACCCGCGCCGCTCTTCCACGCCGTCGGGGCCGGGATCGGCGCCCGCACCACCGGCTGGTACGAGGGCGTCGACCTGCGGCTGGACACCATGGTCGCGTCGGTGGACGAGGGCGGGGTGCGGCTGGTGGACGGCGAGTTCGTCGAGGCGCACGTGGTCGTCTCCGGCATCGGGGTCCGCCCGGCCGTCGAGTGGCTGGCGGGCGCCGACATCGACCTGCACAACGGCGTCGTCACCGACGAGCACCTGCGCGCCTCCCTGCCGGGCGTGGTCGCGGTGGGCGACTGCGCCGCCTGGTGGTCGCGCCGCTACGGCACGCGCCTGCGGGTGGAGCACTGGGACACCGCGCTCGGCGCGCCCGAGGTCGCCGCGGCCACCCTGCTGGGCGAGGAGGCCGTCTACGACCCGGTGCCGTACTTCTGGTCCGAGCAGTTCGGCCACATGGTCCAGTACGCGGGCCACCATCCGGCCGGCGACCGCCTCCTGTACCGGGGCGACCCGGAGGGCAAGTGGTCGGCCTGCTGGCTGACCGGCGACGGCGCGCTGGCCGCGGTGCTCGCCGTGGACCGGCCCCGCGACCTCGTCCAGGGCCGCCGCATCATCGAGGCGGGACACCGGATGGACCCGGAACGCCTGGTAGATCCCGATGTCCCTCTACGGGATTGTGTTGTTTGAGCAAGCGCGCCATGTGGTAGTTGTGGTTTCGTGACGCTTTCTGTTGCACAGATCGACCGGGAGACCGACCAGCTCGTCAACGAGTGGCTCACTCTCCCCGAGGTGGCCGACCGCCTGCAGCTCTCGCTCGGGCGGACCAAGCAACTCCTCAAGGACCACAAGCTGCTCGGCGTGCGCCGGGGCAGCGGCGGGCCGCACGTGCCCGCGGTGTTCCTTGACGGAAGGGACGTGATGAAGGGCCTGCCCGGCACGCTGACCGTGCTGCTGGACGCGGGCTATGACGACGCCGAGGCGCTGCGGTGGCTGTTCACCCCGGACGACTCGCTGCCCGGCTCGCCCGTCGAGGCGATCCGCGCGGGCCGCCACACCGAGGTCAAGCGGCGTGCCCAAGCCCTCGCTTTCTGACGCCCGGCTCTACCTCTGCACCGACAGCCGGCGCCGGCGCGGTGACCTGGCCGAGTTCCTCGACGCCGTGCTCGCCAACGGCGTCGACGTCGTCCAGCTCCGTGAGAAGGGCCTGGAGGCGCGGGAGGAGCTCGAGCTGCTGGAGGTCTTCCGCGACGCCTGCGACCGGCACGGCAGGCTGCTGGCCGTCAACGACCGGGCGGACGTGGCCTACGCCGCCCGGCCCGACGTGCTCCACCTGGGGCAGGACGACCTTCCGGTGGGCGTCGCGCGGGAGATACTCGGCGACGACATCCTCATCGGCAGGTCCACCCACTCCACCGCCGAGGCGTCCGCCGCCGCGGTGGAGGAGGGCGTCGACTACTTCTGCTGCGGGCCGACCTGGCCCACCCCGACCAAGCCGGGCCGTCCCGCGCCGGGGCCGTCGCTGCTGCGGCACGCGGCCTCGATCGCCACGGACCGGCCGTGGTTCGCCATCGGCGGCATCGACCTGGACAACCTCGACGAGGTCATGGCGTGCGGGGCGACCCGCGTCGTCGTGGTGCGGGCGATCACCGAGGCCGACGACCCGGGCGCGGCGGCGGCGGAGTTCGCCAAGCGCCTGGCCCGCTGACCCGGTCACGACGCTCCTCCGCGCCCGTGGAAGCGCGGGGGAGGGTCAGGCCTTGCGGGAGGTGGCCGCGACGGCCAGGTCGGCCAGCGCGGAGCGCGCCCCGGCCGTGATCGGCGCCTTGTCCAGGCAGGCCAGCGCCTCCTGCAGGTACGACCCGATCAGGTCCTCGCACTCCCGCAGCGCGCCCGTGTCCTCGATGACCTCCCGCAGCGCCGCCACGCCCCGGTCGTCGAGTTCCGGGTCGCCGAGCAGGCTCCGCACCAGCGCGGCCTGCGTGGGGGTGGCGGCGGCCAGGGTGCGCGCCACGAGCATCGTCCGCTTGCCCTCGCGCAGGTCGTCGCCGGCCGGCTTGCCGGTGGCCGCCGGGTCGCCGAACACGCCGAGGATGTCGTCGCGCATCTGGAACGCGATCCCCACCCGCGTGCCGTACGTGGTGCACAGCTCGTCCATCCACGGCGCCAGCTCGCCCGCCGCCAGGACCAGCCCGAGCCGGAGGGGCTGCTCCACGGAGTACTTGCCGCTCTTGTACAGGGCGACGCGCAGCGCCGACTCGAACGTGTTCTCCCCGTGGGCCTGCTCCAGCAGGTCGAGGTACTGGCCGCACATCAGCTCGGTGCGCATGTGGTCGTGCACCGGCTGCGCCGCCGCGATCGACTCCGGCGGCAGGCCGCTGCCGCGCCACATCTCGCCGGACCAGATCAGCAGCAGGTTGCCCAGCAGGATCGCCGCGCCCACGCCGAACTGCTCGGCCGACCCGTGCCAGCCGGCCCCCGCGTGCATCGTCTCGAACCGGCGGTGCGCCGACGGCATCCCGCGGCGCAGGTCGCTCTTGTCCATCACGTCGTCGTGGACCAGCGCGCTGGCCTGGAGCAGCTCCAGCGACGCCGCGGCCGGGTAGATGCCCGGCTCGTCCGCGCCGCCCGCCCCGCGCCACCCCCAGTAGCAGAACGCGGGACGCAGCCGCTTGCCGCCGGCCAGCAGCTCCTTGGCGGCCAGGCGGAGCGGCTCCAGCTCCGGCGCGCCCGTGAGCGGCAGCTGCCGGTCGACGAACTCCCTCAGGCAACGGTCCACCTGTTCGCGCAAGGTGTCCATGCTCGCGGCCTCAGTGTTCATGCCTTGAGACTAGTGGCCGCCGGGTGGCGCCCGGCTCTCCAGGGACAAGGGTGACCGCTGGTGCGGGCCCCGCCACGGTAACCTTGGGGCATGGCGCTTGGTCGACCTTCCGTCCTGCCCGATCGTGTCCCCACCGTGCGCGAGCTTCTCGCCTCCGGTGGCCGGTCGTTCTCCTTCGAGTTCTTCCCCCCGAAGACCGACGAGGGCGAGCGGCAGCTGTGGCGGGCGATCAGGGAGCTGGAGTCGCTGCGGCCGACGTTCGTGTCCGTGACGTACGGCGCGGGCGGCACCACGCGCGACCGCACGGTCGACATCGTCGAGCGGGTCGCCCACGGCACCACGCTCACGCCGGTGGCCCACTTCACCGCCGTCAACCACTCGGTCCGCGAGCTGCGCCACCTCGTCGGCCGGTTCGCCGACGCGGGGGTGCGCAACATCCTGGCCGTGCGGGGCGACCCGCCCGGCGACCCGACCGGCGAGTGGGTCCGGCATCCCGACGGCGTCGAGTACGCCGAGGACCTGGTGCGGCTCATCCGGCAGGCCGGCGACTTCTGCGTGGGCGTGGCGGCGTTCCCCTACAAGCACCCGCGCTCGCCGTCCATCGAGGCCGACACCGAGTTCTTCGTCCGCAAGTGCCGGGCGGGCGCCGACTACGCGATCACGCAGATGTTCTTCCAGGCGGACGACTACCTGCGGTTGCGCGACCGGGTCGCCGCCCAGGGCTGCGACACGCCGATCATCCCGTGCATCATGCCGGTCACCCAGATGAGCACGATCGCCCGGTCGGAGCAGCTCTCGGGCGCGCCGTTCCCGCCGGAGCTCGCGGCCCGCTTCGAGGCGGTCGCCGACGACCCGGCGGCGGTGCGGCGGCTCGGCATCGAGCACGGGGCCGAGCTGTGCCAGCGGCTGCTCGACGAGGGCGCGCCGGGCATCCACTTCATCACGTTCAACCGGTCGAGCGCCTCGCGCGAGGTCTTCCAGCTCCTGTCACGCCCGGAGCCGGTCGCGGTCTGAGGTCTTCCTGCGCACACGTCGAAGCGCCCGCCCCCTGCCGGGGACGGGCGCTTCGACGTGTGCGTACCGGTGTGCAGGTCGCCTCTCGGCGAGTGGCACAACGCGGCTCCAGCCGAACGGTATTCCGCGAAGGCGATAGATGAGGCCCGGGGACACTGGACACACCGGCCACGTGGAGTAGAACTCCTCCTTCCCGCGGAACATTCCCGCCGCCGCGTACACGTCTGCTGATGCCGGCCGGGGAAGTGGCCGGGTGGGCCCGTCACCCGCCCGCAGGGGGACCCGGCGGGTGACGGTCAGGGGTGGGTGGACGCGCGGTAGAGCGTCCATTACTTTGCGTAGTCATTCATGCCCCAGCGTCACGACCGCCAAACCGGCTGGTCAAGGCTTTACCAGGGGATCCGTCAGGCCAGCGGCAGGGGCCGCCCGGCGATCGCGTACTCTTCGTGACCGCCAGGGAAGACGAACCGGGACAGCAGGTCCGTGAAGCCCATGCTCGCGTACAGGTGGCGGGCGGCGGTGGGCCGGTCATGGGTGGACAGCACGGCCGAGCGCTCCCTGCGCCCCGCGCACAACGTGGTGATCATCGCCCGGCCGATGCCCTTGCCCTGGTGGTCGGGGTGGACGTGGATCTCGGCCAGCTCGAAGGCGTCGCCGAGCCAGGCGTCGGCCACCCGCGCCCCGGCCTTTTCCTCCAGGGCGCGGTGGACCACGTCGTGCCACCACTGGCCGGGCGCGCCGTGGAAGCCGTAGGCGAACCCGACGACCGGCGCGGGGCTCGTGCGGCCGGGCCCCTGGCGGACCGCCGCGTCGCGCAGCTCGGCGAAGTAGCACTGGAAGCGCGGGTACATGCCGTGGTTGCGCATGATGGTGCGGCGGCCCGTGACCTGCTCCGCGGGCGGGCGCATGGCGGCGGTGTAGATGCCGATCACCGTGTCCAGCCGCTCCTCGAACTCGGCCGGCCCCGCCCCGCGAAACTCGATCACGCTGCGCACATTACTCGACGTCGGCCGGTGTGCCCCCGGTGATGCGCACCAGCTCGTCGAAGCTGGTCGGGAACACCGTGTGCGGATGCCCGCCGGCGGCCCACACGACGTCGTGCTTGCTCAGCCAGGTGTCGACGAGGGTGCGGATCGGGGTGGGGTGACCGACGGGGGCGACGCCGCCGATCGGCTGGCCGGTGGCCTGCCGGACGAACTCGGGCGTGGCCCGCCGCACCGACCGGACGCCGGCGGTGCGGGCGACCAGCTCGACGTCCACGCGGTGGGCGCCGCTGGTCATCACGAGCAGGGGCGTGCCGTCGGCGTCGAAGACGAGGCTGTTGGCGATCGCGCCGACCTCGCAGCCGAGCTGGGCGGCGGCGGTGGCGGCGGTGGGCGCCTTCTCCGGCAGGACGATGACCTCGCCCCCGGCGCCGAGCTCGCGCAGGGCGGACTGGACGATGACGGCGTTGGAGGGCAGCCCGGTGGAGCGGGCCGCCAGCTCCGCCGCCGTGGCGGGCGCTGATGGTTCCGGGCGCTGTGCGTCGGACGACTTCTCGGACATGTGGCCACTCTACGAGGATTGACCGTGCCATTACCTGGTCATGGTGGTGGTGTAAGGTCCTTTGATTCAATTGTTGAGCGGAAGAGGTGATTCGGGTGAGGGCACGACGTCTGCCGGGAATGGCGGCTCTCGTCACGGCCGGCGTGGTCGGCCTGACCGGCTTCGGAGCGGGACCCGCGTCCGCCGCCCCCACCGGGGCGCCGGCGATCACCACCCCGGCGATCACCGCCCCGGCCGGGGCCGCCACGACGGTCAAGGCGCCGCGCAAGACGCTGAAGCTGGGCGCGAAGGGCGAGGCCGTCGCGTGGCTCCAGCGCCGCCTGGCCGAGCTGGGCTACCAGCCGGGCAAGGCCGACGGCCGGTACGGCGGGACGACGCTGACGGCCGTGTGGGCGTTCCAGAAGGTCAACGGCATCATCCCCACCAGCACCGTGGCCTCGCGCACCTGGACGGCCCTGGAGAGCCCCAGGGCGCCCAGGGTCCTCGTCCCCAACGGGAAGGCGACCCGCGCCGAGGTCGACCTCACGAAGCAGATCATGGTCCTGTACCTGGCCGGGCGGCCCAAGCTGATCACCCACATCTCGTCGGGCAGCGGCATCGCGTACTGCGAGACCGCGGTGTGGCAGGGCAAGAAGCAGCGCTTCTGCGGCTCGGCCCGCACGCCCACGGGCGACTACAAGACCACCTGGCGCAAGTCCGGCTGGCACACCTCGTACCTGGGCCGGCTGTACAACCCGATCTTCTTCAACGGCGGCATCGCGTTCCACGGGGCGCTGTCGGTGCCGCTGTCCCCGGCCTCGCACGGGTGCGTGCGGATGCCGATGAACGTGGCCGAGGTGCTGCCCGGGATGCTCGGCACAGGCGTGCCGGTGCACGTGCGGGGTGCGTTCCGGCGCGGCTGAGCACGGGACCCGCCGCGCCGGATCTCAGGGGGCCGGGACGGGCGTCTCCAGCGCGCGCCAGAGCGCCTCGGGCACGTCCCGTTCCAGGTCCCGCAGGTTGGCGGTGACCTGGGCCGGCTCGTGCGCGCCCACCAGCACCGAGCGGACCGCCGGGTGCCGGAACGGGAACTGCAGGGCGGCGGCCGTCAGCGGCACGCCGTGCTCGGCGCAGGCCCGGGCGACGGCGCGGACCTCGCCGGCGGCGTCCGGGGGCGGCGTGACCAGCTCGCCCCGGTGCAGCAGCGACGCCGCGACGACCGTGATGCCGCGCTCCAGGCACAGCGGCAGCAGCTCCTCGAAGGCGGAGCGGCGCAGCAGCGTGCACTGGTTCGCGGCGAGCAGGACGTCGGGGTCGGCGTGGCGGACGAAGTCGAGGAGCATGCCCGACTGGTTCATGCCGACGCCGATGGCCCGCACCACGCCCTGCGCCCGCAGGTCGGCCAGGGCGGGATAGGCCTCGTCCAGCGCCTGCGGCCAGTGCCGGTCCGGGTCGTGGATGTAGAGGACGTCCACCCGGTCGAGGCCGAGCCGCTCCAGCGACTCCTCGACGCTGCGCAGCACGCCGTCGCGGCTGAAGTCCCACTCGACGTGCCGGTCGTCGGGCACGGCGAAGGAGCCGTCGTGGCCCGGCCCGGGCCGGACGAGCCGGCCGACCTTCGTGGACAGGACGAACTCCGAGCGGGGCCGCTCACGCAGCGCGCGTCCCATGCGCCGCTCCGACAGGCCCAGCCCGTAGAAGGGGGCCGTGTCGAAGTGGCGCACGCCCGCCTCCCACGCGGTGTCCACGACCGCGCGGGCCTGCTCGTCGGAGATCGGGTGCAGGTAGTTGCCGAGCGGGCCGCCGCCCAGCCCGGCCCGGGGGAGCGCGAGGGGCGGCGTCATGGGACGGGCTCCGGGTGCGACGGGACGGGCTCCAGGTGCAGCCAGGTGGTGACGACCTCCGTGACGGCCTCCAGGTGATGGTCCTCGCCCGGGTCGACGACGAGCACGTCGCCGGCGGCGAAGCCGGACTCCTCCCCGTCCAGGTGGAGCCGGCCGGTGCCGGAGAGGATGAGGAAGATCTCCGGGTCGGGATGCACGTGCCGGCCCTCGTCGTGGCTCACCTTCCCGGGCGGCAGGGTGGACACGCCGCCGGAGGCGACCCGGTAGCCGGGCAGCGAGACGCCGCCGGCCCACTCGGCGAGGGTGCTCCTACGCATCGACGCCCGCCTCCTTGGCGGCCCGGTCGATGGCGGCCAGCTCCTCGCCGGTGAAGTCCAGCCGGTCCACGGCCGCCACGTTGGCCTCCAGCTGCTCGGGGCTGGACGCGCCGACCAGCACGGAGGTGATCCGGGAGTCGCGCAGCGCCCAGGCGAGCGCGAGCTGGGCGACGCTCTGACCGCGCGCGGCGGCCAGCTCGCCGAGCGCGCGGACGAACGTCAGCACCTCGGGGGTGACCTTGTCGGCCGTCAGGAACCGCCCCTCGGCGGCGCGGGAGTCCGCGGGGATGCCGTCGAGGTAGCGGTCGGTCAGCAGCCCCTGCGCCAGTGGCGAGTACACCACGCAGCCGACGCCCTGCTCCTCCAGCACGCCCAGCAGCGACCGCTCGATGCCGCGGTTGAGCAGCGAGTACGGCGGCTGGTGGACCAGCAGCGGCGTGCCGAGGCCGCGCATCAGCTCGGCGGCCGCGGCCGTGCGCTCGGGGGAGAAGTTGGACACGCCGGCGTACAGGGCGCGGCCGGTGCGGACCATGTGGTCCAGCGTCGCCACCTGCTCCTCCAGCGGCGTCCCGTCGTCGCGGTGGAGGTAGAAGATGTCGACGAAGTCGAGGCCGAGCCGCTCCAGCGACCGGTCGAGCGTGGCCAGCAGGTGCTTGCGGCTGTTGCCCTTGCCGTACGGGCCGTCCCACATGGGGTTGCTGCCCTTGGTGGTGACGACGATCTCGTCGCGCAGCCCGCGCAGGTCGCGCCGGTGGATCTCGCCGAACGCCGACTCGGCGGCCCCCAGCGGCGGGCCGTACCTGTCGGCGATGTCGAAGTGGGTGATGCCCAGGTCGAGGGCCTTGCGGATGATGGCCCGCTGCCCGTCGAGGGCCCTGCCGTCACCGAAGTTGTGCCACAGGCCGAGGGACACGGCCGGGAGCAGCAGCCCGCTGCGGCCGCAGCGGCGGTACGGCTGGCGTTCGTAGTTCAAGACTCACCTTCCCGCGATGCCGGTCAGCGTGACGCCCTTGATGAACGTCTTCTGCGCGACGAAGAACAGGACGACGATGGGCAGCATCGCGACGATCGCCACCGCCATCATCTGGTTGTACTGCGTGGCGTACTGCCCCGAGAACATCGCCAGTCCCAGCGGGATGGTGAACTTCTCGGTGGTCCGCAGGTAGATCACCGACTCAAGGTACTGGTTCCAGTTCCCGACGAACGAGAACAGCATGATGGCGGCCAGCGCCGGCTTCGACAGCGGCAGCATGACCTTCCACAGGATCCGCCACTCGCCCGCGCCGTCGATGCGCGCCGCGTCGATGAGCTCCTGCGGGATCGTGGTGAAGAACTGGCGCAGCAGGAAGATGTACAGGGCCACCCCGAAGAACTCGGGCACGATCAGCGGCAGGTACGTGTCCACCCAGCCCAGCTTGGCGAACAGGATGTACTTCGGCACGAGCGTGATCTCCCGCGGGATCATCATCGTGCCCAGCATGAGCGCGAACAGGAACGACCCCAGCCGCGCCCGCATCCGGGCGAAGGCGTAGGCGGGCAGGACGCAGGAGATCAGGTTGCCGGCCATCGACAGGGCCGTGATGATCACGCTGTTGACGAGGAACCGGGTGAACGGCAGGGTGCCGGTCCAGCCCTTGAGGTAGTTGTCCCAGTTGAAGGCGTCGGGCAGGAACTGCGGCGGGAAGGCCAGGTTCTCCGCGTCCGACTTCAGGGACGTCGTGACCATCCACAGGAACGGCAGCAGGAACACGCCGGTGGCGGCGACGAGCAGCACGTACGCGCCCGCGCGCCGGCTGCGCCTGATCCGCTCCGCCTGCCGGGCGGTCATCGGCCGCCCGGCGGCGCGGCGCCGGGTCGTGGGGTGCTCGATGGTGGAGTGCATGGGCCTCACCCGGCGAACTCGTAGTGGACCCAGCGCCTGGCCAGCCCGAACTGGACGAGGGTGACTGCGATGACGATGAGGAACATCGCCCACGACAGCGCGGCGGCGTAGCCCATGTCGAAGAACACGAACGCCTGCCGGTAGATGTAGAGGCCGAGCACCATGGTCGCGTTGGCGGGGCCGCCCTCGGTCATGATGAGGATCAGCGTGTACGCCTGGATGCTGGCGATGAAGCCGGTGACGACGTTGAAGAAGATGACCGGCGACATCATCGGCACGGTGACGCTCCAGAACCTCCGCCACCAGCCGGCGCCGTCGATCTCGGCGGCCTCGTACAGCGTGGCCGGGATGCCCTGGAGGCCGGCCAGGTAGATGACGATGGTGTTGCCCGCCCCCCAGACGCTCATGAGGATCAGCGCGGGCATCGCCCACTCGGTGGAGCCGAGCCACGGCGGGCCCTCGACGCCGATCAGGGCGAGCAGTTTGTTGATCAGCCCGTAGTCGGGGTGCAGGATGTTCAGCCACAGCAGGGCCGTGGCCACGCCCGACACCACCGACGGCAGGTACATCACGGTCCGGAACAGGCCCTGGAACCGCAGCGGCTGGTTGAGCAGCAGCGCCAGCCCGAAGGTGAACAGCACGCCGAGCGACACGGCGCCCACGCCGTAGTAGAAGGTGTTGCCGACGGCGTCCCAGAACTCCGGGTCGGCGGCCATCTTCTCGTAGTTGGCCAGGCCCGCCCAGGTGGGGCTGCTCAGCAGGTTCCAGTCGGTGAAGCTGATCGCGATCGAGGCCAGGATCGGCCCGCCGCCGAAGAGCACGAAGCCGATCAGCCAGGGCGAGACGAACAGGTGGAAGCGCCGTGCCTCGCGGCGCGCCAGGGAGGAGCGGGCGCGCCGCGAGTGCCGGGCGGCGATGGCACTCATGCGATCTTGTTCTCCGCGAGCAGCGGGGTGACCTTCTCGGTGATCTCCTTGAGTCCGCTCGCCAGGTCCGTCTTGCCGATCATGACGCGCTCCCAGATGGGCTTGGCCGTCTCGACGACCTTCTTGTTGGCGGGCAGCTTGAGCACGCCGTCGCTGGTGCCGTACTCCTTCATGGCGTTCTTGACGACCTCGACGACGTCCTCGGGGATGCCGAGCGCCTCGGCGTTCGGCTCCCAGGCCGACTGGCGGGCGGGGGCGCTGATGCGGCGGAACTGCTGGCCGGCGGCCGACAGGTACTCGTTGAGGTAGATCCAGGCGGCGTCCTTCTGCGGCGACCTGGCGTACATCGCGAGGGCGCTGCCGATGACCGGGGTGAAGCGGCCCTCGGGGCCCTTCGGGATGGGGACCGTGCCCCACCGGAACGCCTTCTGCTTGGCCAGCTCGGTCAGGCTCCAGGCGCCGTTGATGGACATCGCGGCGTGGCCCACCTTGAACGGCTCGACCTTCTCCAGCACCTGGTTCAGCTCGGCCAGGCTGGGCACGGCCTTGTCCCTGAGCAGGTCCAGCCACATGCCCAGGACCTTCTGGGCGGCCGGCTCGGCGATCAGGCAGGCCGACTCGTCCTCGTTGAGGAAGCGCCCGCCGTACTGGGCCAGGCAGCGCGGCGTGATGTCCGGCTCGGGTAACAGCATCGGGGTCAGGCCGTAGATCTTCTCGGCGCCGGTGCCGCTGGTGAGCCTGCGGGCCACCTCCATCATCTTCTCGACCGTCCACGACTCGTCCGGGTACTTCTCACCGGCCTTGTCGAAGACGTCCTTGTTGAAGTACAGCAGCTTGGGGGCCATGTCGGTGGGCAGGCCGTACAGCTTGCCGTCGCGCTCGTAGAAGCCGAGCGCCTTGACCGGCAGGTCGTCCTTGTCGAACGCGGGTGTCCTGGCGATGTAGGGGTCGAGCGGCTCGAAGACGTCGTTGGCGATGAAGTTCTGCGCCCAGCTGTAGTGCGTGTAGATGACGTCCGGCATGGAGCCGCCGGCGGCCTGCGCCATGTACTTGGTGAGGTAGGCGTCGAACGGCGAGGTCTCACGCTTGATCTCGATGTTCGGGTGCCGTTTCCTGAAGAAGAAGTCGAACTGGGCGTTGCGCACCTCGGCGATGACGTCCGCGGTGATGGCGACCGTGATGGTCACCTTGGACGCCGGGTCGGGGACGTCCGTCTTCGGCCAGGTCAGCGAGTTGTCAAGCTGCTCGGCCTCCTCGTACGGCCAGGTGTCGTTGCCGGGGCGGTCCGGGTCCAGCGTGGGCACACCCGACTTCGTCGGCGCGGCGGCCTGCCGTTGCTGCCGCGTGTCGCCCGCGCAGGCGGAGAGCACGGGCACGGCCGCTGCCGCCACCGCGAGGGCCAGCATCTGGCGACGGTTCATCTCCATGGGGGTGGGCCTTTCACAGGAAGAGCTCGATCACCGGCACCGCCACGTCCGGGCGCTGGACCGGGAGCTGCAGGGGCAGGGTGCCGGGCGGCAGCGCGCCCAGCCTGGTGTGCCCGCTGTCCCGCGCCGGGTCCGGGATCAGGGTCCGGATCTCCGAGGCGTCGTGGAGGAACTGCGCGTAGCGCACGCGGGGGCCGTCCGGGCCGGCCAGCCCCGGCAGGTGCAGGTGCCGGTACGGCCAGGCGAACAGGTGCACGTAGAGCCGGTCGCCGCGCTGGGTGTACCGGCAGTCCGGCGGCGCCTCGAACGGGCTCGGGCCGGCGCCGTAGACGGAGCGGCCGTGCAGCCGCGTCCACTCCCCGATGCCGCGCAGGGTCTCCAGCGAGCGCGGGTCGAACGCGCCGCGCCCGTTCGGGCCGACGTTCAGCAGCAGGTTGCCGTCCTTGGAGACGGTGTCGACGAGCATGCGCACGAGCAGGTCGACGGGCTTGTGGTCGAGGTTGTCCCGGTCGTAGCCCCAGCTGCCGTTGAGCGTCTGGCACGCCTCCCACACCTGCGCGGGCGGCGCGGTCGGCTGGTACTGCTCCGGCGTGGTGAAGTCGCCGGGGATCTCCAGCCGGTCGTTGATCAGGATGCCGGGCTGGAGCTTGCGGACGAGCGAGGCCAGCTCCTCGGACCTCCAGTCGGCCGCGCCCTTGCCGCCGGGGGTGGGCCTGCCGTTCACCACTCTCTTGGCGTACGAGAAGTCGAACCACATCGTGTCGATGCGGCCGTACCGGGTCAGCAGCTCTTCGACCTGGCCATGCAAATAGGTCTGGTACTCCTCGATATTTCGGTCATTATTGGACACATCGTCGGACCATGAAGGATGAATCCCGTCGATCGGGAACTGGGGGTGGTGCCAGTCGATGAGCGAGTGGTAGAAACCCACCCCGAGCCCGCGGCCCCGGAAGGCGTCGACGATCGGGCCGACGAGATCCCTGCCGTACGGCGTGCCCGCCACCGAGTAGTCCGTCAGCGCCGAGGGCCACAGGCAGAAGCCGTCGTGGTGCTTGGTCGTCAGCACCATGTACCTCATCCCCGCCCCGGCGGCGGCGTCGGCCCAGGCGTCCGGGTCGAACAGGTCGGGGTCGAAATGGTCGAAGTAGCGCTGGTACTGCTCGTCCGTGAGGCGCTCGCGCTGCTTGACCCACTCGTGGCGGGCGGCGAGCGCGTACAGCCCCCAATGGATGAACAACCCGAACCGTTGCTCCCGGAACTCGGCCAACCGAGCGGGAGAGGTCCGATGACTTGCCGGGTTCGAGGGGCCACCTTCGCCGAGTCCGTGGGGCATGGCCGTACCGTAGACCTGGTAATTAACTTCGTCAAGAATTGAATTGAGAGCGCTTGCAACCTAAGCTCAGGCCCACTGTGAGGAGCGCCGTGGGCCGAAGCTCGGGAGTCACGACCGGCCTGGCGGGCCGAGGGCGAGCGTCGCTCACTCCTCCTATCTCTTTGCGGAGGGCCTGGTGCCGAAGTGGACGCTCAGTGACGACGACATCGAGGTGGCGGTGGCCCTGTCCGCCGCCGGCGAGCTGACGCTGGAGGTCCGCCACGCCGGGCGCGTCGTGGTGGAGCCGTCCCGGCTCGGCCTGCGGGCCGCCCACGCCGACCTCACCGAGGGCCTGCTGTTCGGCGGGCTGACGGCGCGGCGGGTCGAGGAGCCGTACATCACGGTGACCGGCAAGCGGCGCGCGCACCACTACGTCGCCCAGGAGTGGACGCTGACGTTCACCAGGGCGGGCGAGCGGCTGGACCTGCTGGTGCGCATCGGCGGCGGCGGCGTCGCCTACCGGTACGCGGTGCCGTGGAGCGGGCCGGTGACCGTGTGCGAGGAGATCTCCGAGTACGTCGTGCCGGCGCACGCGCGGGCCGTGCTGCTGCCCTACGAGAACGGGCGCAGCGACTACGAGGAGATCCACCGCCACACCACCGCGGGGGAGGCCGAGCGGATCCTCTACGGCTACCCGTCGCTGTTCCAGGTGGACGGCACGTGGCTGCTGCTCACCGAGTCCGACCTCG
Source organism: Nonomuraea sp. NPDC050383 (assembly GCF_044459125.1). Classification (NCBI taxonomy): domain Bacteria; kingdom Bacillati; phylum Actinomycetota; class Actinomycetes; order Streptosporangiales; family Streptosporangiaceae; genus Nonomuraea; species Nonomuraea sp. NPDC050383. The sequence continues at coordinate 760,077 of NZ_JBITIP010000001.1, read as the reverse complement.
ACAGCGGTTACGCCGGCTCGCGGCTGCGCTTCGACGGCCGCGCCTACCGGCTCGACCTGCCCGACCCGTACGTCACCGCCGCCAGCCCGCTCGTCACCCCATGGCGCGCCATGGTCGTCGGCGACCTCGCCGCCGTCGTCGAGAGCGACCTCGTCACCAGCCTCGCCGCGCCCTCCCGGGTCGAGGACACCTCCTGGATCAGGCCCGGCGCCGCGGCCTGGTCGTGGTGGTCCGACCCACCCTCCACGCGCGACCCGGAGGAGCAGCGCCGCTGGGTGGACTTCGCCGCCGGGAACGGCTGGCCGTACGTGCTGGCCGACGCCGGCTGGCACAAGGACTGGATGCCCGAGCTCATCGCGTACGCCCGGGACAAAGGCGTCGGCGTCTGGCTCTGGTCGCACTGGCAGCACGTCGACACCGAGCTGGAGCACCGGGAGAAGCTCGCCCTGTGGAAGGAGTGGGGCGCCGTCGGCGTGAAGATCGACTTCACCGAGTCCGACGGGCAGGACCGGATGCGCTGGTTCGACTCCATCCTCGCCGCCACCGCCCGGCTGCGGCTCATGGTGGTCTTCCACGGGGGCACGATCCCGCGCGGCACCGAGCGCACCTGGCCGCACTTCATGACCGCCGAGGCCGTCAAGGGCGCCGAGTGGATCAAGCCCAGGCCCGGCAAGCGGCCGCTCTACCCGGCCACCCACTACCTGTCGCTCGCCTTCACCCGCAACGTGCAGGGTCCCATGGACTTCACGCCCTGCACGTTCACCGCGGTCCGCGACATCTCCGCCGGGTTCGAGCTCGCGCTGTCGGTGATCTTCGAGTCGGGGATCCAGCACTTCGCCGACGGCATCGACTCCTACCGGCGGCGGCCCGAGGCGCTGCGCCTGCTGTCGGAGGTGCCCGTCGCCTGGGACGAGACCCGGCTGGTCAGCGGCGACCCCGCCGACCACGTGGTGCTCGCCCGCCGCAGCGGAGAGGAGTGGTACGTCGGCGCGGGAACGGCCGGCGAACCACGCACGATCACCGTGCCGCTCGCCTTCCTGGACGAGACCGCCGGGGACCAGACCGCGGGGAGCCGGACCGCCGGGGACCGGACCTTCGGGGAGCGGTCCGCCGCGGGGCGGGGGGAGTGGACGGCCGAGATCTGGCGCGACGCGTCCGGCGACCAGGGCGCCGGGCCGGAGCCGCCGGACGACCGGATCGTCACCGAGACCGTGACCGTCACCGCCGGGGGCAAGCTCGACCTGCCGGTCGCCCGCAACGGGGGATTCACCGTCCGCCTGCGCCGTCAGGCGCCCGACCTCGACAAGGTGATCAACCAGTGACAAAGCGACACGGCCTGCGGCCGGCCGGGGTTCTGTCCGCCATCGCGCTGATCGCGACGGCCACCCCGGCGGCCGCGGCCGCCCCCTCTCCCTCTCCCTCAGCCTCTCCCTCAGCCTCGGCCGAGAGCGCCCGGCCCCAGCGCTGGGAGCAGCGCTGGAGCCCCAGCCCGTCCCGGGACGGCCTCAAGGCGTTCGAGGCGCTGGAGGACGACCGGCGGGGCTCCCATCCCGAAGGCCAGCCGCACATCACCGTCCAGCGCGACGCCTGGCGCTTCGACGCGCACCTGGCGGACCGCGACGGCTCCGACCGCATGCGCAACGAGGTGCGCGGCATGCGCGACCACGACGGCCGGCCGCTGGAGATCCGCGAGGACGAGGTCTGGCGGATCACCTACCAGATGTACATCCCGGACACCCTCGACGCGACCACGAGCTTCAGCCACATCTGGCAGCTCAAGTTCTCCGACGTGGGCACCCCGGTGGCGCAGATCTCGCTGCCCGTCGTGAACGGAGTGCAGAAGATCCAGGCCCGCTACTGGACCCAGGACGACCAGGCCCACGAGGTCGCCTCGGCCGACCTGGAGCCCCTGCAGAACCGGTGGATCACCACCACGCTGGAGCTCAAGGCCGGCCACCAGGGCTACCTGCGCTGGGTGCTCCAGGACGGCCGGCGGACGGTCGCCGACCAGCGGGCCGACGGCATCGACCTGTGGTGGACCCGGGAGCAGTACGGGCGGCCCAAGTGGGGGATCTACCGCAGCATCAAGAGCGCCGGGCTGCAGGAGACGTACCTGCTGGTGCGCGACCTGAAGGCGTGGCAGCTCGGCCCGGCGACCCCGCCGGTCGCCCTGCCGGCCCCCGACCGGAGCCCCGGCGCGTACGAGGCCGAGCGGGTCGGCAACGTCTGGGAGGGCGCGGCCGAGCCCGCCTACTGCGCCGTCTGCTCCGGCGGGCGCAAGGTGCTGCTCATCGGCGGCAACATCTACGACTACGCCGTGGTCAAGGGGGTGCTGGCCGACACGGCCGGGGTCCGGCAGATGACGGTGCACGCGCTGGTGGACGGCTCCCAGTCGTTCCGGGTCAGCGTCAACGGGGCCGACTCGTTCGAGGTGCCGATGACCGGCGCCAAGGACACGGTCACCACCACGACGGTGCCGGTGACCCTGGTGGCCGGGGTGAACACCATCCGGTTCTTCCACCACACCGCCCGCGCCCCCGAGCTCGACAAGATCGTCATCAGGTAGGACGGTTACGGCCCGCGCCACCACGTCTGCGCGGCGCGGGCCGTGACCCTAGCCCGTCTCCCCGAGCCGTACGGGCAGCCGGGCGTCCACCTCGATCTCGATGCGCATGCGCGGGTCGGCCAGCCCGCAGACGAGCATGGTCGCGGCCGGCCGCACCTCGCCGAAGCACTCCCGCAGGACCGGCCAGCACGGCTCGAAGTCCTCCCGCTCCGGCAGCAGGTAACGCACCCGTACGACGTCGGCGAACGTGCAGCCCGCCTCGGCCAGCGCCGCCCCGATGTTGCGCAGGCACTGCCGGGCCTGCTCCACCACGTCCTCGGGGATGGTCATGGCCGCGTAGTCGAACCCGGTGGTGCCGGACACGTGCACCCGGTCGCCGTCCACCACCGCGCGGGCGTACCCGATGCGCTCCTCGAAGACGGACCCACTCATGATCGCGCGTCGCTCTGTCACGTCTGAGAACCGTAGGCCACCAGCGGTGATACGTCCAAGACGACTCCTGTCATGATGTGATATCCCTGCGCCTATGGACCGGCCCGAGCTCGCGCTGCACCAGCTCCACGCCTTCGCCGTGCTCGCGGAGGAGCTGCACTTCGGCCGGGCGGCCGAACGGCTCGGCATCGCGCAGCCGCCGCTCAGCCAGCAGATCAGGCGGCTGGAGCGCAGGGTCGGTCATGCGCTGTTCGACCGGGGGCCCGGCGGCGTCACGCTGACGCCCGCCGGGCACGAGCTGCTGCCGTCCGCCCGGCGCGCCCTCGGCGAGATCGCCGGCGGCCTCGACGCGGCCCGCCGCGCCGGCAGGGGGGAGACGGGCCGCCTCCGGATCGGCTTCGCGGCCACCCTCGCGCTCACCGTGCTGCCGCGCATCCTGCGGGCGTACCGCGACGGGCATCCGGGCGTGGAGGTGGAGATCCGTGAGATGACCACGGCGCCGCAGGTGGCGGCCCTGCGCGACGGCTCGCTCGACGTGGGGCTGCTGCGCGAGCCGCCCGAGGCCGACGGCCTGGTGGCCGAGCCGATCCTGTCGGAGGGGTTCGTGGCGGTGCTGCCGTCCGGGCATCCCCTGGCCGCCCGGCGGGCCGTGCCGGTGGCGGCGCTGGCGGGCGAGCCGTTCGTGCTGCCGCCGCGCGAGGCGGCGCCCACGGTCCACGACCGGATCGCCGGGCTGTGCCGTGCGGCGGGCTTCGAGCCGCGGGCCGGGCAGCGCGCGGTGGAGTGGCAGACGGTCTGCGCGCTCGTGGGCGCGGGCCTGGGGGTGTCGCTCGCCCCGGCGAGCGTCCGGGGGATCCGGCTCGCGGGCGTCACGTACCGGGGGATCAGCCCGCGCGGGGCGCGTACGACGGTCGCCGCCTGCCACCGCCGCGACGACCCGAACCCGCTGCTGGCCCGCTTCCTCCACACGGCGCGCACCCAGACATAACGCCCGGATAACCAGATGAGGTGACGGTCCGGTTAGCGGGCTTTTGCTGAACTCCCTGCTCTGAGCTCGGGAAACCCCGGGCTCCGAGCAGGGGGAGATCATGCTGTCCACGCCCGTCGCCCGTACCGAACGCGTCCCGCCGCCCGTCAGGGGGCCGGCGGCCAAGCGGCGGAGCAGGTGGCCGGCGTGGGCGCTGGCGGGCGGCTGGGCGGCGCAGGTGCTGCTGCGGCTGTGGCTGTTCCGCTACCACACCGGCCCCGTCGCCAACCCCGACGAGACGGGTTACCTGGTCGCGGCCCGCTGGCTCGCCGGCGGCCACGGGGCGGACTTCACGGGTTCGACGTTCTACCAGGGCGGCTACGCGCTGCTGCTCGTGCCCGCGTACTGGGTGACCTCCGATCCCGTCGTGGTCTACCGGCTGGTGGTCGCGATCGGCTCGGTCGCGGCGGCCACGGCGTTCCCGCTGGCGTACCTGGTGCTGCGGCGGCTGGCGCTCGGGCGGCCCGAGGCGGTGGCGCTGGCGTTCGTGGCGGGGCTGTCTCCGGCGCTGCTGCTGTTCTCGGGGCTGGCGCTGGCGGACGCGGTGCTGCCGACGCTCGTGCTCGGCTGGCTGCTGGCCACGCACGACCTGGCGCGCACCGGGTCCCTCCGGAGCGCGGTGCTGGCGGGCGTGCCGGCGGGGTTCGCGGCGGCGGTGCACCTGCGGGGCGCGGTGATCCTGGCCGTGTACGTCGTGACGGTGGCGGCGCTCCTGGTGATCCGCCGGTCCGACGGAGGGGGCAGGCGGCTTGCGCCGCGGGCCGGGCTCGTCGCCTGGGGTGCCGGCGGGCTGGTCGCGGCGGCGGGGGCGGCGCTCAACGGCAGGCTGGCCTCGGCGGTGTACCCGGGGGGCGCCCGCGACCTGTCCCACCTGCTGGTGTCGCGTCTCACCACCCTCGACGGCCAGGCGTGGGCGCTCTCGGGGGCCGCCGGCCAGCTCTGGTACCTGATCGCCGGCACCTGGGGCCTCGCGGGCCTCGGCCTGGCCGCGGCGGCCTTCCACCTGTTACGGCGGGGCGGTCCGTCCGCCCGCCGCGTCCTGGCGGGCACGCTGCTGGCGGCCACCCTGGGAGTGGCGTACGCGTCCTCGGCGGCGCTGCCGGACGAGCACCGGGTGGGCAACTACGCCTACGGCCGGTACCTGGCGTGCGTCGCGGTGGTGTGGACGCTGGTGGGCCTGGCCGTCCTGGCGCGGGCGGTCCGCGCCGCCGCCCTCCGCCGCACCGTGCCGGGTCCGCGGGCCGTCCGGGCGGTGGCGGTGTACGCGGGCGCGGCCGCCGCGCTGATGGCCGTGAGCGGGGCGGTGGCGGCCTGGTACGCGGGTGACCGTCTCAGGCGGTACGCGTTCATCGCGTTCGACTTCCCGGAGGTCTCGTTCCTCAGCCGTACCTGGGACTCCCTCGACATGGCGCGGGCCTCGGCGGCGGCCCTCGGGCTGCTGGCCTGCCTGGTCCTGGCCGCCGGCCTGTCCGCACTGTCCGCCGGTGGCCGGGGGCGGGGGCGGTGGCTGTGGCGGGTGGCGCCACTCGTGGTCGTGCTGGCCGCCGTGAACGTCGCCTTCGCCGCCGGTCTCGCCCCAAGGGCCGCCCCGCCCGCCGGCCCCGACTGGCTGCCCGCGCCACCGCCCCCCGGCAGGGTGGCCGTGGACAGCAGGGTGCGGTGGAACGTCCGGGTGCCCCTGACGTACCGGGTGTGGTGGACCCGGCTGGAGTCGTACGACGGAGCCCGCCAGGAGCCGCCCGCCGGCGCCTGCACGGCCGTGGTGCCCCCCGACGCGGGCGCCCCTCCGCGGGGCTGGACCGCCACGGGCCTGGGCGGGGCGCGCCAGGGCTGGACGAGCTGGTCCCGCCCCGGCTGCCCGCGGGGCGTCAGGCCGGGCGGGTCAGCGTCAGGAGCCCGCCCGTGGGCACCGTGAGCTCGTGCGCCCCGGCCGTCAGCTCCACCGTCCGCTCGCTCACCACGCGCCCCCGGCAGTCCCGCACCACGGCGAGCGCCGCGCCCCCGGCGTCCGTCACGCGGAGCAGCACGTCGGGCGAGTCGTCCGCGTTGGCCAGCAGCAGCGTGCCCGTCTCCGGCACCCGCACCGGCAGCGGCGCGTAGCGGGCGGTGACGACCACGCCGTCGCCCCGCGCCGTGACCTGCGGATACATCAGGTCCGGCCGGGCCGGCTCGAACGAGCCCTCCTGCAGCACGTCCGCGTGCCGCCTGACGAACCCGAGCCAGAAGCGCAGCACGTCGAGCTGCTCCGGCGTCTGCGCCGTGAGGTCCACGGAGATCTGCGGCACGGCGAACAGCGCGTTGACGAGCTGCGCCGCGACCCTCTCCGGCGACTCCGACGGGTGCCACATCATCATGTCCGCGTGGACGGCCAGCGGTCCCGCGATCAGCCGCAGGTCCACGGTGCGCTGCCGGTTGTGGGCGGGGCTGAGCGGGCAGTCGGAGGCGCGCACCATCGTCGCGTACGGCCACAGCCCCGGGCTCACGTACGGCTGGCGCAGCTCCACGAGGCAGTCGCGCGGCAGCATGGCCAGCAGCCTGCGCACCCCTTCGTTGACCGTCGCGCAGTCGGCGCCCGGCGCCGGCTCGGGCGGGTCCTCCACGGCGAACTGGTCGATGAAGTCGATCTTCAGTCCGTCGACGCCCCACTCCTCGACCGCCCGGGTCAGATGCCCGGCCAGCAGCTCGCGCACGTACGGGTGGCGCGGGTCGACGACGGCCGCGTCCATGTGCTCCTTGTAGGCCAGCGTGTACGGCTGGACCCGCTCCCACAGCGCCGTGTGCCGCCCCACGAACGGCAGCGCGTACCACAGCAGGTACGCCTGCCCGGAGTCACGCACCCGGGCGACGTGCCCCGCGAAGTCGGGGAACGCGGCGGGCGACGGCTCCCACTCGCCGGCGTACCCGTAGCCGCGGCCCCGGTCGTCGCTGTGCCAGCCGTCGTCCACGATGACCGCCTCGCAGCCCAGCGCGGCGGAGGCGGCGGCCTGCCGCTCCACGCCGTCGGCGTCCACGTGCTGCTGCATGGCGTACCAGGTGGAGTAGGCGGGCATGCGCGCCGCCCGGGGCACGGGGGCGGCGCGGCCGGCCCCCCACCAGGCGGCGACGTCCGCGAGCGTGCGGGCGAAGTGCCGCCCGCTGACGTCCAGCCGCAGCACCACCCCCGCGTCCGGCGAGGCGTCGTGCTCGACCCAGAACCCGAACTCCCCGGTCTCCTCCACGACCCCGGTGCGCGTGCGCACCGGCTTGACGACCTCGCCCGCCGCGTACGTGCACACCGACACATCGCCGGCGCCGACGAGGCAGCCGACGGGCGCGTTCCGCTCCAGCGCGGCGATGCGCGGCCGGCGCCAGAACGGCGGGAGCCCCCGGTGCTCGCCCCCGTCGGCCGCCCAGAACGCGGTCACGTCCACGCACGGCAACCGCCAGCCGACCCGTACGGTCGCCGGCCGGTCGGGCACGACCGTGATCTCGGCCACGCCCGGCGGTCCCGGGACGACGGTCCACGAGAGCGAGGCGGCGGCCATGGCGTCCAGCACGATCCCGGCGCCGCCGGCGGCGGTCAGGCCGGTCGGCACGCGCTCCTCGCGGATCGGCGCGAACGCCTCGTCGTGGGGCTGCCAGATGCCGGGGGCCAGGCTCACGGCCGCTCCCGCGTCGGTCGCTCCTGCGTCACGGCTCCTCCTGCGTCCCGGTGGGTCCTGTGTCACGGTCGGCCTGTGTCACAGCTGGCCCTGCGTCCCGGTCGGTCCTGCGTCCCGGTCGGTCCTGCGCCACGGTCGGTCCTGTGTCACGGCTGGCCCTGGAGGGTGAACAGGGACTGGATGGCGACGGCGGCCGCGCCGCGGGCCCACTGCTCGAACGGGCGGGGCCGCAGGACGAGCCGGCACTCGGCGGCGGCGCCGAACGCCTGGCCGGTGAAGCCCCGCCGGATCTGCTCCTCGAACAGGTCGTAGGCCGCCAGCCCCTGCACGTCCCCGGTCACGATGATCCGCTCGGGGCCGACGAGGTTGGCCATGGCGGCCACGGCCAGGCCGATGGCGTGCCCGGCGCGGGCGAACACCTCGCGCGCCGCGGGGTCGCCGGCGTGGGCCAGCTCGATCGCGCCGTCGACGGTGAGCGCGGCGTCGCCGGTCGCGGACCTGACGGCCGCCAGGATGGGCGCGGTCCCGGCGATGGCCTCGACGCAGCCCCGCCCGCCGCAGTGGCACGCGGGCTCGTCACCGCCGACCGGCACGTGGCCGATCTCACCCGCGACGCCGTGCGACCCGGCCACCACGCGGTCGTTGACCACCAGTCCGCACCCTATGCCGGCCCCCACCGTGACCAGGGCGAACGACGACGCCCCGAGGCCCTCGCCGAACCACTGCTCGGCCACGGTGAGCGACTTGACGTCGTTCTCGACGGTCACTGTCAGGCCGGTGGCCTCGGCGGCCATCCGGGCCAGCGGCACCTGGCGCCAGGTGAGGAACGGCGAGTAGCGCACCACGCCGTGGGCCTTGTCGACGTCGCCGGACACGGCCAGGCCGAGCCTGTGGCACCGCTCCCGGTAGGCGGGGCGGACGTCGAGCAGCTCGGACACCAGCGCGGCGATCTCGGCCACCACCTCCTCGGCGGACGCCGTGCGCAGGGGCCGGCGGGCCGACTCCATGACCTGGGCGCGCAGGTCGGTGACCACGCCGATGAGCTCGTCGTCAGTGATCTTCACCCCGGCGAAGAACTGCCGGTCGGGCCTGATGGCCAGCGGGCTCGCCGGCCGGCCCGCGCCGGGGCCGGGCCGCTCGGTCGCCTGGAGCTCCTCCAGGTAGCCCGCCTCGATGAACGGGCGGGCGGCCTTGGTGACCGCGGCGGACGACAGGCCGGTCCGCCGGGCGATCTCCACACGGGACACCGGCCCCTGCGTGAGGACCATGGTGAACACGGTGGCCGACGCGGGGGTGGTGAGCGGTGCGAGCATGAGGCAAATTAACTTCGTTAGGAAAGGAATTGTCAAGCTCGCGGCATCCGCCTCCACGCCGCCCTGGTGGGGTCCTCGGACCCGGCGGCCGAACGGGTGTCACGGTGCGGCCGCGGGCGGGTGTCAGCCCAGCGAGCGCAGGCCGCGGAGGGTGATCTCGGTGGCGACCAGGGCCGCGTCCAGCGCCTGGTCCATGGACTCGCCCCGCTCGACGCTGGCCATGACCGCCAGCTTGGCCGCGCCCGCGAACGCTCCCACCGCCGCGGCGGCCTCCACCGGGCTCAGCCGCCCGCGGTAGGACTCGTGGAGCGCCCGCGCCAGCCGGAGCTGGCTGGTGTAGAGCAGGTGGAGGGCGCGCGCCTGGAGGGCCGGGACCGTCATCATGAGCCGGATCCGCAGCGGCATCTCCTCCACGGCGTAGTTCTCGTCCCCGGCGGCGTGGGCCAGCGCGTCCCGCGCGATCCGCGTCAGCAGGTCGGGCAGCGGCTCGTCCGGCGCCCGGCTCCGCACGAGCGCGGCCGTGCGCTCCATGCGGCTCTCCATGTCGTGGAAGATCACGTCCTCCTTGCTCGCGAAGTAGCTGAAGAACGTGCGCGTCGACACGTCGGCCTCCGCCGCGATCTCCGCGAGCGTGGTCTCCTCGTAGCCCTTCTCGGCGAACAGCCGGAGCGCGGCCTCGATCAGCGCCCGGCGCGTGCGCTGCTTCTTGCGCTCCCGGATTCCCGCCATGGCGGAACTGTACTGCACGCATTTTAGTTTTTCATCCGTTGAAAGTTTGCATTCGCTGATGTTTTGTGGAAGGTGACCCGGAAGGAGTCCACAGATGTCCGAGCTGACCATGTCCACCGACCGCGAACGCCCCTTCGACCCTCCCGACCGCCTCACCGAGCTGGGCGGGGAGGCGCCTCTCCATCCGCTGACGTTCGCCGACGGCCACGAGGGCTGGCTGGCCACGGGCTACACCGCTGTGCGCGCCGTCCTCGCCGACCCCCGCTTCAGCAACCGGCCCGAGCACATCCACCCCACCATCCCGGCCCGCGCGGCCGTCGCCAAGGAGCTGCGGGAGAAGGCGTTCGTGCCGCCCGGGTTCTTCCTGCGCATGGACGCGCCCGAGCACACCCGCTACCGCAAGCTGCTCACCGGCCAGTTCACCGTCCGCCGGATGAAGCAGCTCGAACCCCGCATCGAGGAGATCACCCACGCCCGCCTCGACGCCATGGAGGCCGCGGGCAAGCCCGCCGACCTGGTCGAGCAGTTCGCCCTGCCCATCCCGTCGCTGGTGATCTGCGAGCTGCTCGGCGTGCCGTACGAGGACAGGGAGCGCTTCCAGCGCGACTCGAAGGCGCTGCTCGCCCTGGAGAGCGGGGCGGCGGAGGTCATGGACGCCATGACCAGCATGACCTCCTACCTCGGCGAGCTCATCCGGCGCAGGCGCGCCGAGCCGCGCGACGACCTGATCAGCGGCCTCGCCCAGGGCGGGGAGCTGGCCGACGACGAGCTGACCGGCGTCGCGTTCCTGCTGCTCGTGGCGGGGCACGAGACGACCGCCAACATGCTCGGGCTCGGCACGTACGCGCTGCTGCGCAACCCGGACCAGCTCGCCGCCATGCGCGACGACCCCTCCGTGGTGGACAACGGCGTCGAGGAGCTGCTGCGCTACCTCACGATCATCCACATCGGCCCGATCCGCACCGCGCTGGAGGACGTCGAGGTCGAGGGCGTCGCCATCGCGAAGGGCCAGTCGGTCGCCCTGTCCCTGCCGGTCGCCAACCGCGACTCCGCCCGCTTCCCCGGCGGGGATACGCTCGACGTGACTCGGCCCGCCGGCGGCCACCTGACCTTCGGGCACGGCATCCACCAGTGCCTCGGGCAGCAGCTCGCCCGGATCGAGATGCGCATCGGCTACCGGGCGCTGCTGCGCCGCTTCCCCGGGCTGCGCCTGGCCGTGCCGCCGGAGGAGGTGCCGATGCGGACGGACATGAGCATCTACGGGGTGCACCGCCTCCCCGTCACGTGGTAGGGAGATCATCATGGAGATCAAGGCAGACACGACCGTGTGCATCGGGGCGGGCATGTGCGCGCTCACGGTGCCCCAGGTCTTCGACCAGAGCGACGAGGACGGCACGGTGGTCCTCCTGGAGACGGCGCCCCCCGAGGAGCTGGAGGAGGCGGTCAGGCGCGCGGTGACCCTGTGCCCGTCGGGAGCGCTGTCGGTCACCTCCTGACGCCGCGCGAGGGGTGCGTCGGGAGTCCCTTTCCGACACGCCGATCGAACCTGTGTTCTGAAACGGGTTGACACCGAGGGTGATCGAAATTATGTTCGACGTAGTGGCGTGAGGCTCGCGGCTCACGTCGAAGGACCTGGTCGCGGGCCACGCTTCCCCCAAGCGGGACCCGCGGTCAGGCTCCACGGGCGAAGGGCGTGTCCTCGTCGTCGGCGGAGACGAGTCGGGGCGCGTCCTGGCCGGACGGGGAGAGGGGAAGCTTCTCGTCCGGCCCGCCCGGCGGAATTGTCGGTGGCGCCTGCGATTCTGGCTTCACCGGTGGTGACGCCGGCAGCCGCCCACGACCCCAAGGAGGCGTGCACATGGCACCACGGTCAAGAGACCCGCAGGGTCCCAGGCTGTCGCCCGCCGTTCGGGCGCACCTGACGGATTCCCGTTCCTGCCTGGCGGAGGCGACGGTCGCGCGCACCCCGGCATCCCGATATGTGGCAGCACACCTGGCGGCGCTCCGAGCGGCCGCCGCGATCCTGGCCGCCCGGCCCCGGCCGATGGAGGGCCGCAGGCGCCGCCTGCGCAGCGCGTGGGAGCTGCTGCCCGAGGCGGAGCCCGAGCTCGCCGAGTGGGCCGCCTACTTCGAGGTGAGCGCCGCCAAGCGCGCCGCCGCCGAGGCGGGCATGGTCCGCGGCGTCTCCGCGGCCGACGCCGACGAGCTGCTGTCCGAGGCCGACACCTTTGTGACGCGAGTGGAGGAGATCCTGGGGGTCCCTACCCAACCCCAGTTGCCCGTCGACGTTCCTTTGGCCGGGTGACCCGCCGCCGCACCCCACCACCCCAGGGCCCGACCCTCTTCTAGCGCCCCTCTCGACCGGGCGCGCGCAGCATCCCGGTCAGACGGCGAGCCACGCCCCCTCGCGGCACGCGTCGCCTCGCCCGGTCACCTCCGGGGCCCCTCACGCGCGTCGGACGATTCCTCCCCACGCCCGCGTTGGCGCCGAGCTTGCCGGAGTGCTGCGAACGAGAAGCGTCACAGCGGGTCCCCCTCGCCCCGAGCCGGCACACGGCCCCCGCACCGCCGCCCTCGAAGCGCAGCGGCCCACCCGCACGCGGTCTCCCGGTGGCCAGCCCAGGAGCGCCTGCGGCCCTACCCGCACTTAGCCTCCCGGTGCCCAGCCCAGGAGCGCCTGCGGCCCTACTCGCACGCGACCTCCCGGCCCGCCCCGAAGCGCCTGCGGCCCCACGCGCCCGCGCCAAGCGCCACCCGGCCCGCACGCGGCTTCCCCGCGTACGCCCGAAGGCCAGGCAGTCCGCACGCGGCTTCCACGCGCCCGCCCCCGAGGTGCACCCGGCCCGCACGCGCATGCCGGAAGCCCAAGCAGCCCGCACGCGGCTTCCCCGCGCACGCGGCCTCCCCGTGCACGCCGAGCGCGCGGCCCCACTCCAGTGCACGCCAGGAACTGCCCGCTCCCCCGAAGCGCAGGCGGCCCTAGAAGCGCAGGGGCCCGAAGCGCTCGCGGCCGTACGTCAGAACTGGGGCCGGACACGCCTGAGGGGCGCGCAGTGCGGTGCGCGCCCCTCAGGTGAGAACATCGCCCCCGGAACGGGAGCCGACCTCGCGGGAGCCGGTGAGGCCAGGTGCCGGTGGGGCCGGGCCCGGGTCCGGCGGGGTCAGAACGACTCGACCGCCCGGCGGGCCTCCGCGTCGAGGACACCCCAGCTGATGAGCTCCTCCGTCAGCTCGCTGGGCGACTTGTCATAGATCACGGCCAGGGAGCGCAGATCCTCCTGGCGGATCGACAGCACCTTGCCGTTGTAGTCGCCACGCTGGCTCTGGATGGTGGCGGCGTAGCGGGCGAGCGCTCCGGCCTTCTCCTTGGGCAGCGTGGCCAGCCGCTCCAGGTCGATCACAAGCTTCGGGGTCGGCCCGAGCGGGCTGGGCGCGGCACCGCCCGGCAGGAGCTCGGAGACGGGCACCCCGTAGAAGTCGGCAAGCTCGGCAAGCTTCTGCACCGTGACCGCGCGGTCGCCACGCTCGTACGAGCCCACGACCACGGCCTTCCACCTGCCACGCGACTTCTCCTCGACCCCGTGCAGGGACAGACCCTGCTGGGTGCGGATGGCGCGCAGTCGTGCACCCAGCGACTTCGCGTACTCAGACGGCATCGTGTGGCCCCCCGGCTCTCGTATGTATCGCTATCAGTAGATTGTGCTCCCTCGCGGTGAACGCCGAAGCCACCGGGGGTCTGGTGCCGAATACGGCACCATCGGTAGCCATGGCCTTGGGTTTACCCCCAAAACGCCGCGAGGTGTGGTTACGCACAGTGACGGTAAAGGGGAGGACGCCTAAGGTCAAGCTGATTGGAAAAAAGATGCCGAATCCGATCCGGGAGGCTACGCCACATTAGTCCCAGTTGTCCCGACAATAACGGTACTTCGTCACGATTTGTCGAGTACGAGATTTCCGTTTCACGGCTGCCGAGTGAGGATCATCACAGGGCACGTGGCCGCCCGGACGATCTTGACGGAGGTGTCACCGAGGAAGACGCGGCGCAGCGGCCCACCCGTGCTCGACGCGCACAGGAGCAGCTCCCCGCTCACCCAGGACGCGGTGGCGAGCGCCTGGCCCACGTTCCGCCCCTCCAGCACCTCGACCTCCACCTCCAGCCGCCGCCGGTGCCCCCGGGCCGCCGCCCTGAGGTCGGCCGCCGTCTGGTCGCGCAGCCGTTCGAGCATCCGCTCCTCGACCTCGACCCGCCTGCCGCTGCTGACGACCAGCGTCACCAGCCGCAGCGGCACCTCCAGGGCGGCCGCCGCCCGGGCGGCCGAGACGACCGCCGCGTCGGCGGACGGGCCGCGCCGGTAGGCGACCGTGATGCGCTCGAAGGCGCCCGGCGGCTCGTCCGCGAAGCCGCGCGGGGCCAGCAGCACCGGCACCGAGGAGGAGTGCAGCAGCTGGTCGGCGGTGCTGCCGATCTCGATGCGGCCCTTGCCGCCGCCCGGCGCCGAGCCGATCACGACGACGTCCGCCCCGCGCCTGCGGGCCAGCTCCACCAGCCCGCGCCCGCTGCCCTTGTGCATGTGGATCACGTAGTCGGCGTCGTCGCCCACGATCTGCCGGGCCTGGGTGAGCGTGCTCTCGGCCTGCTCCTCCAGGTAGGTGCGCCAGGCGGTCTCCTCCGCCCGCGCCGGCCCGGGCGTGGTCCAGGCCGGCGGCTGCACGGCCGCCACCGTCAGGCGCGCCCCGGTCTGCTTGGCCAGGAGCGCCGCCAGGACGATCCCGTCGCGGCCCCTCGGCTCGGGAATGGCTCCGGCGAGAATGTTGTCGAACCGCATCAGACCACCTCGGCGTTCAGCCGCGACTTGCGGAAGCCGTACAGGAAGTATCCGGCCAGGCCGGCCAGCATCCACAGCCCGAACGCGATCCACGTGACGCCCGCGAGCCCGGCCATCACGATGGCGCAGAAGATCGCCCCGAGCACCGGCGTGACCGGGAAGAGTGGCGTGCGGAAGCTGCGGGGCAGCTCGGGGCTGCGGTAGCGGAGGACGAGGACGCCCACGTTCACGATGAGGAACGCGAACAGCGTGCCGATGCTGGTGGCCTCCGCGAGCTGCCCGAGCGGGACGAACCCGGCGAGCACCGAGATGAACGCCGCGACGATCAGCGTGTTGGCGACCGGCACCTGGTGGCGCGGGTTGACCTTCTGGAACACGTGGGGGATGAGCCCGTCACGGGACATGGCGAACAGGATGCGGGTCTGGCCGTAGATGACGGTCAGCACGACGCTGGCGATGGCGATGACCGCGCCGAAGGAGATGATGATCCCGGCCCAGGTGGAGCCGGTGGCGAGGTCGGCCACCTGCGCCAGGCTCGCCTCGGTGCTCTCCGGGTTGAACTGGGTCCACGGCATGGCCCCGACCGCGGCGGCGGCGACGAGCACGTACAGGACCGTCACGATGACCAGCGACAGGATGATCGCCAGCGGCAGGTCACGCCTGGGGTTCTTGGCCTCCTCGCCGGCCGTGGAGGCGGCGTCGAAGCCGATGTAGGAGAAGAACACCTGCGAGGCGGCGGCGGTGATGCCGGCCACGCCCAGCGGCGCGAACGGCGTGAAGTTGCGCGCCTCGAACGCCGAGAACGCCACCACGCAGAAGAACGCCAGCACGACGATCTTGATGATGACGAACACGGCGTTGGCCGTCGCGCTCTCGGAGGCCCCGTACAGCAGCACCCAGGTGGCGAGGACGACGATGAGGATGGCCGGCAGGTTGATGACGCCGCCGTCCTGGCCGGGCGAGCCGATGATCGCTGCGGGCAGCTGCCACCCGAACAGGCCGTGCAGGAACGAGTTGAGGTACTGCCCCCAGCCGACGGCCACCGCCGCCACCGAGACGGCGTACTCCAGCATGAGGCACCAGCCGCACACCCAGGCGATCAGCTCGCCCAGCGTCGCGTACGCGTAGGAGTAGGACGAGCCGGACACCGGGATGGTGCCGGCGAGTTCGGCGTACGACAGCGCCGAGAACAGGGCGGTGACGGCGGCGAGCACGAAGGACAGCACCACCGCCGGACCGGCCTTGGGCACGGCCTGGCCGAGGATGACGAAGATGCCCGTGCCGAGCGTGGCGCCGACGCTGAAGAGCGTGAGCTGCCACAGGGACATGGTGCGGCGCAGCTCGCCGCCCTCGCCCCGGCCGCCCTCCGCGACGATCTGCGCGGTCGGCTTGGTGCGGAAGAGCCGTTGGGCCAGTGTCACCGGGAGCCTCCTTCGGACCTAGAGCCGGGCCTGGAGCCGCGCCTAGAGCGTGCTCGTCAGGGGCCAGCGGGCGTTGGGCGTGACGATGGTGCCCGCGGAGCCCTCCAGGATCTGCTCCGCCTGGTCGAGCCGGCCGATGGCGGCCATGTCGCCCGTCGTCTCGACGAACCGGCACACGGCCTCGACCTTCGGCCCCATGGAGCCGGCCGGGAAGTCGAGGGCGCGCAGCTCGTGGGGGGTGGTGTGGCCGATCTCGCTCTGCCCGGGGGTGCCGTAGCCGCGCATGACGCGCGGCACGTCGGTGAGGATGAGGAACGCGTCGCACTCGAGCGCCTCGGCCAGCATCGAGGCGGTCGCGTCCTTGTCGATGACGGCCTCGACGCCCGACAGCCGGCCGTGCTCGTCGCGGATGACCGGCACGCCGCCGCCGCCCGCGCAGATCACGACGACCTCCTCGCGCAGCAGCCGGCGGATGAGCCGGGTCTCCACGACCCGCTGCGGCGCGGGGGAGGGGACGACGCGCCGCCAGTAGTCGCCGTCCTGCTTGACGGTCCAGCCGTACTCGGCGGCCAGCTTCCCCGCCTTCTCGCGGTCGTAGACCTGGCCGACGAACTTGGTCGGGTCGTCGAAGGCCGGGTCGACCGCCGACACCAGCGTCTGCGTGACCATGGCGAGGACCTGGCGGCCGGGCAGCGCGTTCTGCAGGGCCTGCAGCATCCAGTAGCCGATCATCCCCTGGGTCTGCGCGCCGAGCGCGTCGAAGGGGTACGGCCTGGTCAGGTGCTGGTCGGCGGCGCTCTCCAGGGCGAGCAGGCCGATCTGGGGGCCGTTCCCGTGCGTGATGACCAGCTCGTGCCGCTCGGCCAGCTTGGCCAGCGTCCGCACGGACGAAGCCACGTTGGCGACCTGCGTGTGCGCGTCCGGCTGCTGCTGCCGCTGGAGCACCGCGTTGCCGCCCAGCGCGACGATGACCCGCATACGGTCCCTCCCCATCCCACCGAAGAAGCAGTCCCGCTCGAAGAAGCAGTCCCGCTCAGATGCCGTCGCGCTCGATCGGGCAGCTCATGCAGCGGGGGCCGCCGCGGCCCCGGCCGAGCTCGCTGCCGGGGATCGTGATGACCTCGATGCCGTTGTCGCGCAGGAAGTTGTTGGTCGTGGTGTTGCGCTCGTAGGCGATGACCACGCCGGGCTCGACGGCCAGCGCGTTGCAGCCGTCGTCCCACTGCTCGCGCTCGGCGGCGTAGACGTCCTGCGTGGGCGTGAGCACCTCGATGTCGTCGAGGCCCAGCGCGCGGCCGATGGCGCGGTGCATGTCCTCGGGCGGATGGTCGGTGACCTTCAGCTCCTTCTCGGTGTCGCCCGGCTCGATCGTGTACGACGGCAGCATGCCGAGCCCGGCGTACTTGGTGAACACGCCCACGTCCACCATGGTCATGACGGTGTCGAGGTGCATGAAGGCGCGCGCCTTCGGCATGTCCAGCGCCACGATCGTGCGCACCGACCCGGCCTGGAACAGCCGCTGCGCGAACATCTCGACGGCCTGCGGCCGGGTGCGCTCGCTCATCCCGACGAGCACGGCGCCGCGGCCGATGACGAGCACGTCCCCGCCCTCCAGCGTGGCCGGCGCGATCGCGTGGCCGGGCAGCCAGACGTGGAAGCCGCCCTTCTGCGGCTTGCCGAAACCGTCGGCGAACGTGGGATGGAACTGGTAGACGGCCTCCATGTTCACGGTCTCGCGCATGCGGGCCTTCTTGCGCATCGCGTTGATGGAGACGCCGTCGTACACCCAGCAGGAGGTGTCGCGGGTGAACAGGTGGTTGGGCAGCGGGGGCAGGACGAAGCCGTCGTCGGGGAGCGCGTGGTAGGCCACCGACTTGGGGTCGCAGTCCAGCTCCGCCAGCTCCCGCTTGGTGATGCCGCCCGTCAGGTACGTCTGCAGGGTCTCGGAGTCCATCGCGTCGAGCGTGTTGCGCACGTCGTCCACCGCCAGCGGGCCCATGAACCGCTCGTCCACGATCGCGTCGAGGATGTGCTTGCGCGCCTCGGGGATCTCGACGGTCTCCCGCAACAGGTCGGCCAGGATGTGCACCTCGACGCCGCGGCTGCGCAGCGCCCGCTGGAACTCCTCGTGCTCCTCCATCGCCCGCTGCACCCACAGGACGTCGTCGAACAGGAAATCGTCCTTGTTGGTGGGCGTGAGCCGCTTGAGGGCCAGGTCCGGCTTGTGCAACAGGACCTGGCGGAGCCTGCCCACCTCGGAATCGACATGGAACGTCATTGTCTGTCTATCCCCCGAGGAGCGCGTGTCACGCGGGCGGGGTCCCCCCGTTGTGGCTGGTAGCCCCTGGTACTGTGAGTGCGACCAACACCCTTTAAGACCCGTCCCGTGAGGCGGGAAAGGTGGTGAATCTCCCATGTCCGAATCCAGGGCCGTCCTCGAGGGCCCGGACATCCATCGGGCGCTGACCCGCATCGCGCACGAGATCCTCGAGCGCACCAAGGGCGCCGGCGAAGTCGTCCTCCTCGGCATCCCGACCCGCGGCGCCACCCTGGCCCGCCGGCTCGGCGACCGCATCGAGCAGTTCGAAGGGGTCAAGATCCCCGTCGGCTCGATCGACATCACGATGTACCGCGACGACCTGCGGCTCAAGCCCGCCCGCCCGCTCGGCCACACCGAGCTGCCCCCCGACGGCGTCGACGGCAAGACCGTCGTGCTCGTCGACGACGTCCTCTACTCCGGCCGCACCGTGCGCGCCGCCCTCGACGCGCTCAACGACCTCGGCCGGCCGACCTCGGTGCAGCTCGCCACGCTGGTCGACCGGGGACACCGGGAGCTGCCGATCCGCGCCGACTACGTCGGCAAGAACCTGCCGACCGCGAAGAGCGAGAAGGTCAAGGTCTACCTGGAGGAGATCGACGGGCGCGAGGCCGTGCTGCTCATCAAGGAGGACGCCAAGTGAACCGCCACCTCATCTCCGCCGGCGACCTCACCAAGGACGACGCGCTGCTCATCCTCGACACCGCCGAGGAGCTGGCGAGGGTCTCGGAACGTTCCATCAAGAAGCTGCCCACGCTGCGCGGCCGCACGGTGGTCAACCTGTTCTTCGAGGACTCCACCCGTACGCGCATCTCGTTCGAGGCCGCGGCCAAGCGCCTGTCGGCCGACGTGATCAACTTCTCGGCCAAGGGGTCCAGCGTCTCCAAGGGCGAGTCGCTCAAGGACACCGCGCTCACCCTGGAGGCCATGGGCGCCGACGCGGTCGTCATCCGGCACGGCTCCTCGGGCGCGCCGCACCGTCTGGCCACCTGGGTGCGCGGCAGCGTCGTCAACGCCGGCGACGGCACCCACGAGCACCCCACGCAGGCGCTGCTCGACGCGTTCTCGATGCGCCGCCGCCTGGGCGGCCTCGACGGGCGCCGCATCACGATCGTCGGCGACGTCCTGCACAGCCGGGTCGCCCGCTCCAACGTGCTGCTGCTGGCCACGCTCGGCGCCGACGTCACGCTGGTCGCCCCGCCCACGCTGCTGCCGGTCTCGGTCGGCACCTGGCCGTGCGAGGTCTCCTACGACCTCGACGCGGTGCTGCCGAAGTCCGACGCGGTGATGATGCTGCGCGTGCAGAAGGAGCGGATGAACGCCGCCTACTTCCCGAGCGAGCGCGAGTACTCCCGCCGCTACGGCCTGGACCGCGACCGGTTCGCCAAGATGCCCGACGACGCCATCGTGATGCACCCCGGCCCGATGAACCGGGGCATGGAGATCGCCGCCGAGGTGGCCGACTCCCCGCGCTCGACCATCGTCGAGCAGGTCGCCAACGGTGTGACCATCCGCATGGCCGTCCTGTACCTGCTGCTCGGGGGAGAGATCGTTCCGTGAGTGAGCGCAGCGAACGAACCAATGGGCACAGCATCATCATGATCGTCGTGCCGACGAAGGAGGCTCGATGATCATCCAGAATGTGCGGGTTCTCGGCGGAGAGCCCGTGGACATCCGCGTCGAGGACGGCCTCATCGCCGAGATCGGCCCCGGCCTGACCGGCGGCGCCGGTGACGAGGTCGTCGACGGCGGCGGCGCGATCGCCCTGCCCGGCCTGGTGGACCTGCACACCCACCTGCGCGAGCCCGGCCGGGAGGACGCCGAGACGGTCCTGACCGGCACCCAGGCCGCCGCCCGCGGCGGCTACACCGCCGTCCACGCCATGGCCAACACCTCGCCCGTCGCCGACACCGCCGGCGTGGTCGAGCAGGTGTGGCGGCTCGGCCGCGAGCACGGCCACTGCGACGTGCAGCCGGTCGGCGCCGTCACCGTCGGCCTGGAGGGCCGGCAGCTCGCCGAGCTCGGCGCGATGGCCGACTCCGCGGCCCAGGTCCGCGTCTTCTCCGACGACGGCAAGTGCGTCAGCGACGCCGTGCTCATGCGGCGCGCCCTGGAGTACGTCAAGGCGTTCGACGGCGTCGTCGCCCAGCACGCCCAGGAGCCGCGGCTGACCGAGGGCGCCCAGATGAACGAGGGCGTCGTCTCCGGCCGGCTCGGCCTGACCGGCTGGCCCGCGGTCGCGGAGGAGGCGATCATCGCCCGCGACTGCCTGCTGGCCGCGCACGTCGGCTCCCGCCTGCACGTGTGCCACGTCTCCACCGCCGGCTCGGTCGAGATCATCCGCTGGGCCAAGTCCAAGGGCTGGAACGTCACGGCCGAGGTGACCCCGCACCACCTGCTCCTCACCGACGACCTGGTCGAGGACTCCCCGGTGGGCGCCTACAACCCCATCTACAAGGTCAACCCGCCGCTGCGCACCCGCGCCGACGTGGAGGCGCTGCGGGCCGCGCTGGCCGACGGCACGATCGACGTCGTCGCCACCGACCACGCCCCCCACCCGGTCGAGGACAAGGAGACCGAGTGGTCGGCCGCGGCCATGGGCATGATCGGCCTGGAGACGGCGCTCAGCGTGGTCCAGGAGGCCATGGTCGACACCGGGCTGCTCGACTGGGCCGGCGTCGCGGACCGCATGTCGGCCGCCCCGGCGCGGATCGGCCGCCTGCCCGGCCACGGCCGTCCCCTGGCGGCTGGCGCCCCGGCCAACATCACCCTCTACGACCCGTCCGCCCGCACCCCGGTCGACCCGGCGGCCTACGCCTCCAAGAGCAGGAACACACCGTACGAGGGCATGACGCTGCCCGGCCGCGTGGTGGCGACGTTCCTGCGCGGTACGCCCACCGTCCTCGAAGGGAAGTTGACGTGACACAAGCGGTGCTCGTACTGGAAGACGGCCGCGTCTTCCACGGGACCCCCTACGGCGCCGAGGGCGAGACGTTCGGCGAGATGGTCTTCAACACCGGCATGACCGGCTACCAGGAGACCCTGACCGACCCGTCCTACCATCGGCAGATCGTCGCCATGACGGCCCCGCACATCGGCAACACCGGCGTCAACGACGAGGACCCCGAGTCGGGCCGCGTCTGGGTGGCCGGCTACGTCGTGCGCGAGCCGTCCCGCGTCGTCTCCAGCTGGCGGGCCAACCGCTCGCTCGACGACTACCTCAAGGAGCAGGGCGTCGTCGGCATCGCCATCACCGGCACCCGCGCCCTGACCCGCCACCTGCGCGAGCGCGGCGCCATGCGCGCCGGCATCTTCACCGCGCCGGCCGAGCCGGTGGAGGCGCTGGTCGAGCGCGTGCGCTCGGCGCCCGCCATGGAGGGCGCCGACCTGGCCGCCGAGGTGGCCACCGCCGAGCCGTACGTCGTGCCGGCCGTCGGCGTCAAGCGCTACACGGTCGCGGCCGTGGACCTCGGCATCAAGGGCATGACCCCGCACCGCATGGCCGAGCGCGGCTGCGAGGTGCACGTGCTGCCCGCCACCGCCACCGCCGAGCAGATCCTCGGCCTGCGGCCGGACGGCGTGTTCTTCTCCAACGGCCCCGGCGACCCGGCCACGGCCGACGTCGAGCCGCTGCGCGAGGTCCTGTCGAGCGGCACCCCGTTCTTCGGCATCTGCTTCGGCAACCAGCTGTTCGGCCGGGCCCTGGGCCTGTCCACGTACAAGCTGCGCTACGGCCACCGCGGGGTCAACCAGCCCGTCCAGGACGTCCGCACGGGCAAGGTGGAGATCTCCGCGCACAACCACGGGTTCGCCGTGGACGCGCCGCTCGACGGGCCCTTCGACACGCCGTTCGGCCAGGCCGAGGTCAGCCACGTCAATCTGAACGACCGCTGCGTCGAGGGCCTGCGGCTGCTCGACGGCCGCGCCTTCAGCGTCCAGTACCACCCGGAGGCGGCGGCCGGCCCCCACGACGCCGCCTATCTCTTCGACGAGTTCTGCGAGGTCATGAACCGTGCCCAAGCGTGAGGACATCAGGTCGGTCCTGGTGATCGGCTCCGGGCCGATCGTCATCGGGCAGGCGTGCGAGTTCGACTATTCCGGCACCCAGGCCTGCCGCGTGCTGCGGGCCGAGGGCTTCCGGGTGATCCTGGTCAACAGCAACCCCGCGACGATCATGACGGACCCGGAGTTCGCCGACGCCACCTACGTCGAGCCGATCACTCCCGAGTACGTCGAGAAGATCATCGCCAAGGAGCGGCCCGACGCGCTGCTGCCGACGCTGGGCGGCCAGACCGCGCTCAACACCGCGGTCGCGCTGCACGAGTCGGGCGTGCTGGAGCGCTACGAGGTCGAGCTGATCGGCGCGGACTTCGACGCCATCCAGGCCGGCGAGAACCGCGAGCGGTTCAAGGAGATCGTCGCCAAGGTCGCCCGCGAGCACGGCCTCAACGCCGAGTCGGCCCGCTCGGTCATCTGCCACACCATGGACGAGTGCCTGGCCGCCGTGGGCGAGCTGGGCTACCCGCTGGTGGTGCGGCCGTCGTTCACCATGGGCGGCGTCGGCTCCGGCTTCGCCTACGACGAGAGCGACCTGCGGCGCATCGCCGGCGCCGGCCTCGACGCGTCCCCGACCACCGAGGTGCTCCTGGAGGAGTCCATCCTCGGCTGGAAGGAGTACGAGCTGGAGGTCATGCGCGACAAGGCCGACAACGTCGTCATCGTGTGCTCCATCGAGAACATCGACCCGATGGGCGTCCACACCGGCGACAGCGTCACCGTCGCGCCCGCGCTGACCCTGACCGACCGCGAGTACCAGAACATGCGCGACGTGGCCATCGCGGTCATCCGCGAGGTCGGCGTCGACACCGGCGGCTGCAACATCCAGTTCGCGGTGGACCCGAGCACCGGCCGCATGATCGTCATCGAGATGAACCCGCGCGTGTCGCGCTCCTCCGCGCTGGCCTCCAAGGCGACCGGCTTCCCCATCGCGAAGATCGCCGCCAAGCTGGCCATCGGCTACACGCTCGACGAGATCCCCAACGACATCACCCGCGAGACCCCGGCCTCCTTCGAGCCGACCCTCGACTACATCGTGGTCAAGGTGCCGCGCTTCGCCTTCGAGAAGTTCCGCGGCGCCGACCGGACCCTGACCACCCACATGAAGTCGGTGGGCGAGGCCATGGCCATCGGCCGCTCCTTCCCCGAGGCGCTGCAGAAGGCGCTGCGGTCGCTGGAGAAGTCCGGATCGTCGTTCTCCTGGGCGCCCGGCGACGAGGTGGCGCCCAAGGAGGAGCTGCTGGCCGAGTGCCGCGTCCCGCACGACGGCCGGCTGCGCACCATGCAGCAGGCCATCCGGGCCGGCGCCACCGCCGAGGAGCTCTACGCGGCGACCAACGTCGACCCGTGGTTCATCGACCAGCTCTTCCTGCTGCACGAGGAGGCCGCCGCGCTCGGCGAGGCTCCCGAGCTGACCCCCGGCGTGCTGGAGCGGGCCAAGCGCCACGGCTTCAGCGACGCGCAGATCGGCGAGATCCGCGGCGTCGGCGAGGCCCGCGTGCGCGACCTGCGCCACGCCCTCGGCGTCCGGCCGGTCTACAACACGGTCGACACGTGCGCCGCCGAGTTCGCCGCCAAGACCCCGTACCTCTACTCCACCTACGACGAGGAGAGCGAGGTCCCGCCCGGCGAGCGGGAGAAGGTCATCATCCTCGGCTCCGGCCCCAACCGCATCGGGCAGGGCATCGAGTTCGACTACGCGTGCGTGCACGCCTCCTTCGAGCTGTCGCGGGCCGGGTTCGAGACCGTCATGGTCAACTGCAACCCGGAGACCGTCTCGACCGACTACGACACCTCCGACCGGCTCTACTTCGAGCCGCTCACCCTGGAGGACGTCCTGGAGGTCGTCCACGCCGAGCAGCAGACCGGCCCCGTCGTGGGCGTCATCGTGCAGCTCGGCGGGCAGACGCCGCTCGGCCTGGCCCAGGCGCTCAAGGACGCGGGCGTGCCCGTCGTCGGCACCACGCCCGAGTCGATCCACCTGGCCGAGGAGCGGGGCGCGTTCGGCCGCGTGCTGGCCGAGGCCGGGCTGCCCGCGCCCAAGCACGGCACCGCCACCACCGTCGCCGGGGCGCTGGCCGTGGCCGCCGAGATCGGCTACCCCGTGCTCGTGCGGCCCTCGTACGTGCTGGGCGGCGCCGGCATGGCCATCGTCTACGACGACGAGACGCTGAGCGGCTACATGGCGGCCCAGGAGGGCGGCCACCCGGTGCTGGTCGACAAGTTCCTCGACGAGGCCATCGAGATCGACGTGGACGCGCTGTACGACGGCGAGGAGCTCTACCTCGGCGGCGTCATGGAGCACATCGAGGAGGCCGGCATCCACTCCGGCGACTCGGCGTGCGCCCTGCCGCCCATCACGCTCGGCAGCCACGACATCAAGCGCATCCGCTCCGCCACCGAGGACATCGCCCGCGGCGTCGGCGTGCGCGGCCTGCTCAACGTCCAGTACGCGATGTCGGCCGGCGTCCTGTACGTCCTGGAGGCCAACCCGCGCGCCAGCCGTACCGTGCCGTTCGTGTCCAAGGCGACCGCGGTGCCGCTGGCCAAGGCGGCGGCCCGGGTGATGCTCGGCGCGTCCGTCGCCTCGCTGCGCGAGGAGGGCATGCTGCCCGCCACCGGCGACGGCGGCACGCTGCCGATGGAGGCGTCCATCGCGGTCAAGGAGGCGGTGCTGCCCTTCAACCGCTTCCGCGGCGTCGACATCGTGCTCGGGCCCGAGATGCGCTCCACCGGCGAGGTCATGGGCATCGACGAGTTCTTCGGCGTCGCCTACGCCAAGTCCCAGGCCGGCGCCTACGGCGAGCTGCCCACCAAGGGACGCGCGTTCGTGTCCGTGGCCAACCGCGACAAGCGTGCGATGATCTTCCCGGTGCGGGCGCTGGCCGACCTCGGCTTCGAGATCCTCGCCACCGAGGGCACGGCCGAGGTGCTGCGCCGCAACGGCGTCCATGCCAAGATCGTGCGCAAGCACAGCGAGGGGCCCGGGCCCGGAGGTGAGCCGACGATCGTGCAGTGCATCCTCGACGGCGAGGTCGACCTGATCGTCAACACGCCGTTCGGCAGCCCGGGACAGTCCGGCCCGCGCCTCGACGGCTACGACATCCGCACCGCCGCGGTGCTGCGCGGCGTCCCGTGCATCACCACGGTCGCGGGACTCGCGGCGGCCGCCGCGGGCATCCAGGCCATCGTGCGGGGCGATGTGGGCGTACGGTCCCTCCAGGAGCACGCGCAGGCGCTGCGGGGCTAGCACGGCCCCGGGGCGCCCCACGGGAGGTGAAGGAGACTGGCCGGCACTCCGGTGCAGGTGACGGGCACGGTGCTGACGACGCGCCGGGTCGACGCCTACCATGCGCTGACGGTGGTGGCGCCCGGCATCGCCGAGCGTCACCGGCCCGGCCACTTCGTGTCCGTCGCCGTGGGCGGGTCCCGCACGTCCATGATCACCCGGCGTGCCTTCACCGTCCACGACGTCAAGCCCGACTACGGCGGCACGGTGGAGCTCGTCTTCACCGTGCGCGGACCCGGCACGGCCTGGCTGGCCGAGCGGCGCGCCCGCGACACGCTCGACCTCGTCGGGCCGCTCGGGCGGCCGTTCCCGCTGCCGCGCGACCCGGTGCACTGCGTGCTCGTCGGCGACGAGTACGGCGCGGCGGTGCTGTTCCCGGTGGCCGACGCCCTCATGGAGCGCGGCTGCCGGGTCGACTTCCTGCTCGGCGGGGCGAGCGCCGACCGCGTGTTCGGCGCCATGCGGGCCCGGCGCATGGCCGCCACCACCACGCTCACGACCGAGGACGGCTCGCTCGGGCTGCGCGGCAGGGTCACCGACGCGCTGCCGTCGGTGATCGCCGACACCCGGGCCGACGCCGTCTACGCCTGCGGCCCCATGGACACGCTGCGGTCGGTCACGGCGGTGGCGATGGAGTTCGACATCCCGGTGCAGGTGGCGGTGGAGGAGTCGATGGCCTGCGGGATCGGGGTCTGCATGACGTGCGTGCTGCCGATCATCGGCGACGACGGGGTGACCCGGATGGTCCGCGCCTGCGCCGAGGGGCCGGTGTTCCGGGGGGAGCGGGTGCGGTTCGAGGACGTCGGAACGATCCCGTTCGACGCCCTGGGCGCGCCCGGAGGCGGTACGCGTCATGCCGTCTGACGCCTCGTGCACCCGCGGGCCGGGGTGAGCTGACATGCCCGTCGACATGCGCACGTTCCTCGCGCACGTGGAGCTCGCCAACCCCGTCACCACGGCCGCCGGCTGCGCCGCCTCCGGCCGCGAGCTGGCCCAGTTCTTCGACCTGCACCGGCTGGGCGCGCTGACCACCCGCTCCATCACGATGGCGCCGCGCGCCGGCCGCCCCACACCGCGCATGGCCGAGACCGCCTCCGGCATGCTCAACGCCGTCGGCCTCCAGGGGCCGGGCATCGACGCCTTCCTCGAACGCGAGCTGCCCTGGCTCGCCCAGCGCGGCATCAGGACCATCGTGTCCATCGGCGGCGGCACCGTCGCCGAGTACTCCGAGCTGGCCCGCAGGCTCGCCGACGCGCCCGGCGTCACAGCGCTGGAGGTCAACCTGTCGTGCCCCAACATCGAGGACCGCGGCCGGGTCTTCGCCCGCGAGGGCGGCGCCGCGGCCGAGGTGATCGCCTCGGTGCGCTCCATCATGCGCTACGACGTCCCGGTGGTGGCCAAGCTGGCCCCGGACGTGGCCGACATCGTGGCCGTCGCCCGCGCCTGCGTGGACGCCGGGGCCGACGCGCTGTCCATGATCAACAATCCGCTCGGCATGGCCATCGACACCATGGCGCTGCGGCCGTCGCTGGCCGCCGTGACCGGAGGGCTGTCGGGGCCCGCCATCCTGCCGCTGGCCGTACGGTGCGTGTGGCAGGTCCACGCCGCGCTGCCCGGGGTGCCGCTGATCGGCGTCGGCGGCGTCATGAGCGGCGAGGACGCCTTCCAGCTCATCCTGGCGGGCGCCTGCGCCGTCGGGGTGGGCACGGCGCTGTTCCACGACCCGTACGCGTGCCTGCGCATCGAGCGCGAGCTGGAGGACCTGCTCCAGGCGCGCGGCTTCCAGCGGCTGGCCGACGCCGTCGGCCTGGCCCACCGCCCGCCGGGGAGCGCCCCCCGGCACCTGCCCGTCGACTCTGAGGAGAGCTCCCCGTGACGCCCGCACCCATCGCCGTCGCCCTCGACGCCCCTGACCTGGAGACCGCCGCCCGCTGGGCCGGGCTGGTGACCCCGCATGTCAGCACCGTCAAGGTGGGCCTGGAGCTGTACCTGCGCTACGGGCCGGACGTCATCGCGTCCGTGCGCGGGGCGAGCGGCGTCCGCGTCTTCCTCGACCTGAAGCTGCACGACATCCCCAACACGGTCGCCGGGGCCGCCAAGGCCGTCTCCCGCCTGCGCCCGGCCATCCTGACCGTCCACGCCGCGGGCGGCCCCAGGATGATCCAGGCGGCCGTGGAGGCCGCCCCGCACACGCAGATCGCCTCCGTGACCGTTCTCACCTCGCTCAGCGAGGCCGACCTGGCGCGCATCGGCCTGGAGGGCCCGGCGGACGACGCGGTGCGCCGCCTCGCGGCCATGTCGGTCGAGGCGGGCGCCACGGCTCTCGTGTGCAGTCCCAACGAGGTCGCCGCCGTCCGGGCGGAGGTGGGGCCGGACATCACCCTCATCACGCCGGGGGTGCGGCCCGCGGGGGCGGACGTCCAGGACCAGGCCCGGGTCGCCACGCCGGAGCAGGCGCTGGCGGACGGCGCGGACCTGCTGGTGATCGGCCGCCCCATCACGGCCGCCCCGGACCCCGGCGCCGCCGCCGCCTCCATCGCCGCCGCCCTCCGCCGCACCACACCCTCCTGACCGCAGGGGGCCCGACTTTCACGGGCCCCATCTCGCGGGCCTCCACGTTCGCGGGCCGACCGCACGGGCCCTCACTCTCGCGGCCTGACTTTCGCGGGCCTCCACGTTCGCGGGCCTCCACCTTCGCGGGCCCGACCGGACGGGCGCGCACTTTCGCGGGCCCGATTTTCGCAGGCACGACTTTCGCGGCCCGACCGCACGGGGTCTGCCTCCGCGAGCTCCGCGCCCGTTCGGGGCGGGCCTGTGCCTCCGGGCCGCCCCGTGCGCCACCGGAGGCCTTCCCGCGCCGTCGAGGACCCTCCTGGGCGCGCCCGAGGCGTCCCGAGCCCAAGGGCCCCACTGGGCGTGCCGGCCGCGTCCCGCGGGGAGCGTTCGCGCGCCGCCCGCGAGCCCCGGTGGCCGCCCCGCCGGCGGCAGGCCGCGCCGCGAGATGCGGCCTGCCGGACGTCGCGCACCCGCGCGAACCCGCGTCGCGCACGAAGGCGTGACAGGGCCCGCGCGGAGCCGTCGTCCCCCGGGCCGGGGAGCGTCCCCACGAACAAGATCAAATCATGGCACAAGCCTCACAGCACCGCGACTGCGACAGGTTTGGGACGCCGTTCGACGTGGGGTTTCGGACGCCAGGATCGCCGAGAATGCGATCATCGTCCCCTTTGTTGCCGGACCTCCCAAGCGTCGGGAGAAGCGGGAAGTGAAGGCGATTTCGTCAGCACACCGTAGCGTCATGGACACACAAAGTGACGAAGTTGACTTTGTCAGGAGAGAAACTGGCCTTGGCGTTGCTTAGGGGTCGATGACCAGCTAGTTTCCCTTCCCGTCCGAGTACGTCGACAAGAAATTCGAGGTGACCCGGCGTGGCTCTTCCTCCCCTGACCCCTGAGCAGCGCGCCGCAGCCCTGGAGAAGGCTGCCAAGGCCCGTAAAGAGCGTGCCGAGGTCAAGAACCGGCTCAAGCACGGCGCGGTTTCTCTGGCTGAGGTGCTCAAGGATGGGCAGACCGACGACGTCATCGGCAAGATGAAGGTCTCGGCTCTGTTGGAATCGCTCCCCGGCGTGGGCAAGGTCCGCGCCAAGCAGCTCATGGAGCGGCTCGCCATCGCCGAGTCCCGCCGCGTGCGGGGTCTCGGCGCGAACCAGAGGGCTTCCCTCGAGCGCGAGTTCGGTGGCAACGAGAGCTAGTCTCTGTTCCACACGAAAGCGCAGGTTCGACGGGGGGTAGGAAGGTGACCGAGAGGTCATGGTCCGGCGATGCAAGGGCCCACGAGGCCGTCCGCGCCGGGACGAAGGTCGACTTCCTCCCCTCCGGTGACAGACGTCTGACGGTCCTGTCAGGGCCGTCGGGCGTCGGCAAGTCCACGGTCGTCGCCGAGATCCGGCGGGCACACCCCGAGGTGTGGCTGTCGGTCTCGGTGACCACCCGCAGGCCCCGGCCCGGCGAGGTGCACGGGGTCCACTACTTCTTCGTCGACGGTCCCGAGTTCGACCGGCTCGTCGAGGCCGGCGAGCTGCTGGAGTGGGCGGAGTTCGCGGGCAACCGCTACGGCACGCCGCGCGCGGCCGTGCTGGAGAGGCTCGCCGCCGGCGTCCCCACCCTGCTGGAGATCGACCTGGAGGGCGCCCGGCAGGTACGGCGGAGCATGCCGGACGCGCTGCTGGTGTTCCTCGCCCCGCCCAGCTGGGAGGAGCTCGAGAAGCGGCTGCGCGGGCGCGGCACCGAGCCCGAGGACGTCATCGCCCGCCGCCTGGAGGCCGGCCGGGTCGAGATGGCGGCCGAGAAGGAGTTCGACCTCACCCTGGTGAACACGGATGTCGAAGACGTGTGTCATCGGCTGATAGATTTGATGACCGACCCTCTGGGGGTCACGACAACCACCAACCGAGAGGTCTGACAATCGTGGCAGGCACGGCTCCGGTCGCCGAGGGCATCACCAACCCGCCGATCGACGCGCTGCTCGACATCGTCGACAGCAAGTACTCCCTGGTGATCATGGGCGCCAAGCGCGCTCGCCAGATCAACGCCTACTACTCGCAGCTCGGCGAGGGCCTGCTCGAGTACGTCGGCCCGCTGGTCGAGACGCACGCCCAGGAGAAGCCCCTGTCCATCGCGCTGCGCGAGGTCTCCGAGGGCCTGCTCAACGCCGAGCCCATCGAAGGCGCGGTCTGACCCCTTCGATGAAGGTCGTCCTCGGCGTCAGCGGCGGCATCGCGGCCTACAAGGCGTGTGAGCTCCTCCGGCTCTTCACCGAGTCCGGGCATGAGGTGCGGGTCGTGCCGACCCGCGAGGCGCTGCGGTTCGTGGGCGAGCCCACCTGGGCCGCCCTGTCCGGCCACCCGGTGTCGGCCGAGGTGTGGGACGACGTCCACGAGGTGCCTCACGTCCGCATCGGACAGGGCGCCGACCTCGTCGTCGTGGCGCCCGCGACCGCCGACGTGCTCGCCAGGGCCGCCCACGGGCTGGCCGGCGACCTGCTCACCAACACCCTGCTGACCGCCCGGTGCCCCGTGGTGTTCGCCCCCGCGATGCACACCGAGATGTGGCAGCACCCCGCCACCCGCGCCAACGTCGCGACGCTGCGCGAGCGGGGCTCCGTCGTGATCGACCCGGCCGTGGGCCGGCTCACCGGCGCCGACACCGGCCCCGGCCGCCTGCCCGACCCGGCCGAGATCTTCCAGGTGTGCCTGCGCGTGCTGCGCGGCCGCCCCCGCGACCTGGCGGGGCGCAAGGTGGTGATCTCCGCCGGCGGCACCCGCGAGGCCATCGACCCGGTCCGCTACATCGGCAACCGCTCCTCCGGCCTTCAGGGCTACGCCCTCGCCCGCACGGCCGCCGCCCGGGGCGCCGAGGTCACCGTGGTCGCCGCCAACGTCCCCCTGCCCGACCCCGCGGGCGCCACGGTGGTGCGGGTGGAGTCCACGGCCGAGCTGCGCGACGCCGTGCTCGACGCCGCCCCCGCCGCCGACGTGGTGGTCATGGCGGCGGCGGTCGCCGACTTCCGGCCCGCCGCCCCCCAGGACTCCAAGATCAAGAAAACGGACGGGGAGCCGGAGCCGATCGCGCTGGTCAAGAACCCCGACATCCTGGCCGAGCTGGGCGAGCTGCGCCGCTCGGCCGCCGGATCCACCCCGGCCACCGTGGGCGCCGTCACGGGGGCTGTCACCGGCACCGTGACGGGCTCCGTGACCGGCGCCGTCGCCGGCGCCAGGACCGGGGCCGTCACAGGGGCCCCCGCCGGAGCCGCGCCGGGGGAGCGCCCGCCGTACCCTGAGGTGATCGTCGGGTTCGCCGCCGAGACCCACGACGTGCTCGCCAACGGCCAGGCCAAGCTCGCCCGCAAGGGCTGCGACCTGCTCGTCGTCAACCAGGTCGGCCCGGGCCTCGCCTTCGGCACCCCCGACAACGCGGCCGTGGTGCTGGTCGCCGGGGGAGACCCGGTCGAGGTGCCGCGCGGGCCCAAGGAGGACGTCGCCGACGCCGTCTGGGACCTGGTCGCCGCCCGCCTCGCCTGACCCCGTCCAGGCGCCCTCTTCCGGACCGGTGGATTACCGGATCGGCTGTTGCTACACCCCCCGGTGCTGCGGATACTTGGCACGAAGGGGGACTCGATGCCGGTGAGCTCCGCTGTCAGGGATCGGTGCAGGACGTTGCTGGGAGACCAGGAGCAGATCCTCTACGTCTTCCCCGCGCTGTCCATCGGCCCGCCCGGAGCCGCCAACTTCCTCATCGTCGTCACCGACAGGGCCATCTCGGTCCTCGCCACCCGCATGCTCAGGACCGACCGACCCGTGTCCGTCTACGCCGCCTTCCCCCGCCACACCCGGCTCGGGCCGATCATGCAGGCTCCCGGGCCCGTGATCGAGCTCGGGTCCATGGCCTTCGAGTTCGACGAGGAGTACGCGGCCGTCGTCGCCGCGGCCGACGCCGAGGTGTTCGCCCCCGAGACGTTGCCCCCTGACCCCTTGCCCGATCTGTAAAGTCCCTTTTTGTGAAGTCCCTGTTCGCGTGGCGGTTTCGCGACCGGACGGCCGGTAGGGCTAGACTTCGGCGAGGCCCTGGCCCGTTCAGCAGCCGGAGCCGCACATCCGTCAGCAGCCGCTGCATGAGGAGCCACTGAGTTGTCACGCCGCCTGTTCACCTCGGAGTCGGTCACCGAGGGCCACCCGGACAAGATCGCTGACCAGATCAGTGACGCGATTCTCGACACCATGCTCAAGGACGACCCCAAGAGCCGGGTCGCCGTCGAGACGTTGATCACCACCGGCCAGGTCCACGTCGCGGGCGAGGTGACGACCGAGACCTACGTCGACATCCCCGGTGTCATCCGGGAGAAGATCCTGGAGATCGGCTACGACGCCTCCCACAAGGGCTTCGACGGCGCCTCGTGCGGCGTCTCGGTGTCCATCGGCGCGCAGTCGCCCGACATCGCCCAGGGCGTCGACGACGCCTACGAGCACCGTGTCAGCGGCGACGCCGACGAGCTCGACCGCCAGGGCGCCGGCGACCAGGGCCTCATGTTCGGCTACGCCTGCCGCGAGACGCCCGAGCTGATGCCGCTGCCGATCACGCTGGCCCACCGGCTCGCCAAGCGCCTGGCCGACGTGCGCAAGTCCGGCACCGTGCCCTACCTGCGTCCCGACGGCAAGACCCAGGTCACGATCGAGTACGACGGCGACCGGCCGGTCCGTCTCGACACCGTGGTGGTCTCCACGCAGCACGCGGCCGAGATCGACCTCAAGGAAATGCTGACGCCCGACATCAAGGAGCACGTGGTCGACCCCGTGCTCGCGGGCCTCGACATCGACATCGAGGGCTACCGCCTGCTCGTCAACCCGACCGGCCGCTTCGAGATCGGCGGCCCGATGGGTGACGCCGGCCTCACCGGCCGCAAGATCATCATCGACACCTACGGCGGCATGGCCCGCCACGGTGGCGGCGCCTTCTCCGGCAAGGACCCGTCCAAGGTCGACCGCTCCGCCGCCTACGCGATGCGCTGGGTCGCCAAGAACGTCGTGGCGGCCGGCCTGGCCGACCGCTGCGAGGTCCAGGTCGCCTACGCCATCGGCAAGGCCCAGCCGGTCGGCCTGTTCGTCGAGTGCTTCGGCACCGAGAAGGTGCCGGTGGAGAAGATCCAGGAGGCCGTCCTCCAGGTGTTCGACCTGCGCCCGGCCGCGATCATCCGTGACCTCGACCTGCTGCGCCCGATCTACTCCGAGACGGCCGCCTACGGCCACTTCGGCCGTGAGGGCTTCTCCTGGGAGTCCA
Source organism: Nonomuraea sp. NPDC050383 (assembly GCF_044459125.1). Lineage (NCBI taxonomy): Bacteria > Bacillati > Actinomycetota > Actinomycetes > Streptosporangiales > Streptosporangiaceae > Nonomuraea > Nonomuraea sp. NPDC050383. The sequence goes on along the minus strand of NZ_JBITIP010000001.1, from coordinate 726,630 downwards.
CCGACCGCGCCGAGAGCCTGCGCACCGCCGCGGGTCTCTGACCTCACCGGCCCGCCGGCCACACCGGCCCACGGCCTCCGATGCCGCGTCCCGCTCCGGCGGGACGCGGCATCCGCGCGTCCGGAGACGACCGGGAGGCGCTCCGGAGACGACCGGCAGCCGCGCGTCCGGAGACGACCGGGAGGCGAGGCGGCAGCCGCGCGTCAGGGGGTGGGCACGGTCTCCCGGGCCCAGGCCGCCAGCAGCCGGAGGGCGGTCTCCGACGGCGACCCCTGCTCCACGGTGTGCGCGATCAGCGCCTGGTCGGGGTCGTCGGGGAACCGCATGGTCTCGAACCCGAGGTCCAGCCGGCCCACCACGGGATGCAGGTAGACGTACCGCCCGTGGGTCTTGTCCTTCACCCGGTGCTCCTCCCACGCCCGCCGGAACTCCGGGCTGGCGGCCGCCAGCTCGTCCAGCAGCGCCGCGGTCCGCGGGTCGTCCGGGTGGCGGGCCGCGTCGAGACGCAGGTAGGCGACCACGTCACTGGCCTTGCCCGGCCAGTCCTCGTACAGGCCGCGCATCCCCTCGTCGAGGAACACCAGCCGCGCCAGGTTGCGCTGCTCCGGCGGCAGCGCGCCGAAGTCGGTGATCAGTGCCGCGGCGAGCCGGTTCCAGGCCAGGACGTCCGTGTCGCGGCCCACGATGTACGCGGGCACGCCGTCGGCCAGGTCCAGCAGGCGGCGCAGCCCCGGCCGGACCCGCTGGGGCTGCGCCGGCCCGCGCTCGCTCCCGGACCAGGGCCGCGCCAGCCGGTGGAGGTGCTCGCGCTCCACGTCGTCCAGCCGCAGGGCGCGGGCGACCGCGTCGAGCACCTCCTCGGAGAAGTGCAGGGTGCGGCCCTGCTCCAGGCGCACGTAGTGGTCCACGCTCACCCCGGCCAGCAGGGCCAGCTCCTCCCTGCGCAGCCCGGGGACGCGCCGCCGGCCCCCGTAGTCGGGCAGCCCCAACTCCTCGGGCCGCAGTCGCGCCCGCCGGGATCGCAGGAATTCGCCCAGCTCGGCGCGTCTGTCCAGTGCCATGCGGACCAGTATCCCGGACCGCCGGCTGCCGTTGCCTGGTCACGCCGTGCCCAGGCACGCGACGGCACTGGGTAGGGCCGCGGCGGGCGGCCAGAGTGATGACCGCCGGGAGGAACCCGGCGACCTCATCACACGGGAGAACGCTCTGATGACCACCACCCACCTGCCCACCAGCCCGCTCGGCCGCACCGGCATGGACATCAGCCGGGTCGGGTTCGGCTCCTGGGCCGTCGCGGGCTCCGGCTGGCGCTTCGGCTGGGGCGCCACCGACGACGCCCAGTCCGTCGCCGCGATCCGCCACGCCCTCTCCTCCGGCGTCAACTGGATCGACACCGCCGCCGTGTACGGCCTCGGCCACTCCGAGGAGCTCGTCGGCAAGGCCGTCGCGGACCTGCCCGGGCCCGAGCGGCCGTACATCTTCACCAAGGCCGGCCTCGTCTGGGACCCGGACGACCCGCAGGCCGCACCGCGGCGGATCATGCGCCCCGACAGCGTGCGGCGCGAGGTCGAGGACTCGCTGCGGCGCCTCGGCGTCGAGCGCATCGACCTGTACCAGGTCCACTGGCCGGACACCGGCGAGTCCCTGGAGTACGCCGGTGACGGATCCGGGGCGGTGTCGCCCAACGCCACCCCGCTGGAGGAGTACTGGCAGGTCATGGCCGACCTGAAGGCCGAGGGCAAGGTGCGGGCCATCGGCCTGTCCAACCACTCGCCGGAGCAGCTGGAGGCGGCCGAGCGGATCGCCCACGTCGACGTGATCCAGCCGCCGTTCTCGGCGATCAACCGCTCGGCGGCGGCCGAGATCGCCTGGGCGCACGCCCACGGCACCGGCGTGATCGTCTACTCGCCGCTCCAGTCGGGGCTGCTGACCGGCGCCTTCACCGCCGAGCGGGCCGCCGCGCTGCCCGCCGACGACTGGCGCTCGGCCCACCACGACTTCACCACCGGGCTGGCGGCCAACCTGCGCCTGGCCGCCGCGCTGCGGCCCGTCGCCGAGCGGCACTCCGCGACCGTGGCCGAGGTGGCGATCGCCTGGACGCTGGCGTGGCCGGGCATCACCGGGGCCATCGTGGGCGCCCGCCGGGCGGACCAGGTGGACGGCTGGGTGGGCGCCGCCTCCGTGACGCTCACCCCGGCGGACCTCGACGAGATCGCCGCCGCGATCACGGCCACGGGCGCGGGCTCCGGCCCGGCCCGCCCGTGACGGTCCACGGGCGGTCGGCATGGGGCTCGTCGTCGTCACCGAGTGCCTGGCCGCGCCGGGGTGGGAGGACCGGCTCCGCACCGCCCTGGAGGCGCTGATCGAGCCGTCCCTGGAAGCGCCGGGCTGCCTGGCCTACCAGCCGTACGCGGACCCGAACCGGCCCGCCCGGATGGTGGTCGTGGAGGAGTGGGAGGACGAGGGGGCGCTCGCCCGGCACCGGGACGGCGCTTCGTACCGGCACGCGTGCGACGTGCTGGACCTCGTCCTCGCCCGCCCGGTCACGGCGCGCAGGCTCGTGCCCGCCCGAAGCGGGTCCTGAGGCGAGGTCAGAGCATGGGCGGCGCCGGGCGAGGTGCCGGCGTGGTCCTGCAGGTCGCGGGGTTCTGGTAGACGTAGTCCGTGACAGACTCCGACGACGCCCTGCTGCCGCTCGACGCCGTGCGGCCCGCGGTGGTGCCGTCCAAGGGGGCCCCGGTTCCCGCGCCCTCCGACCCGGTGGCCAGGGTGGCGGTGGACAACCCGCTGCCCCACCTCGACCGGCCGTTCGACTACCTGGTGCCCGCCACGATGCACGAGAGCGCGCGGCCGGGGGTGCGGGTGCGGGTGCGGTTCGCCGGCAAGCTCGTCGACGGGTTCGTGCTCGAACGGGCCGAGCGCAGCGAGCACGCCGGGCCGCTGACCGCCCTGGAGCGGGTGGTCTCGCCCGAGCGGGTGCTGACGCCGGAGATCGCGGGCCTGGCCCGGGCGGTCGCCGACCGGTACGCGGGCACGTTCGCCGACGTCCTCCGCCTGGCCGTCCCGCCCCGCCACGCGAAGGCCGAGGCGGAGGTCCCGGCCGTGCCGGGGGAGCGGGACGGCCGCGCGGCCGAGCCCACCGCGGCCGAGCCCACCGCGGCCGAGCCGGCCACGGGCGAGCCCACCACGGCCAAGCCCACCACGGGCGAGTCCTCGACGGCCGCGCCGGGCGCCGGACCGTGGGACTCATACCCGGCCGGTGCCTCCTTCCTGAAGGCGCTCACGGAGGGCCGCGCCCCGCGCGCCGTCTGGCAGGCGCTGCCCGGCGCCCGCGGGTGGGCCCCCGAGGTGGCCGAGGCCGTACGGGCCACGCTGGACGGCGGCAGGGGGGCCGTCGTGGTCGTGCCCGACGGGCGCGACGTGGCCCTGGCCGACGCCGCGCTGGCCCGCGCGCTGGAGCCCGGGGCGCACGTGGCGCTCACGGCCGACCTCGGCCCGGCCGAGCGCTACCGCCGCTGGCTGCGCCTTCTCAGGGGCCAGGCGCGGGCGGTGGTGGGCACGCGGGCGGCGATGTTCGCGCCGGTGGCCGATCTGGGCCTGGCGGTCATCTGGGACGACGGCGACGACCTGCACGCCGAACGGCTCGCCCCCTACCCGCACGCCCGCGAGGTGCTGGCGCTGCGGGCGTACCGCTCCGGCGCGGCCATGCTCGTCGGCGGCTACACCCGCACCGCCGAGGCCACCCAGCTCGTCGCCACCCGCTGGGCCCGGCCGATCGTCGCCTCCCGCCAGACCGTGCGGAGCCTCGCCCCGCGCGTACGGCCGGCCGGCGAGGACGCCGAGCTGGCCAAGGACCAGGCGGCCCGCGCGGCGCGGCTGCCCAGCCTGGCCTGGCGGGCGCTGCGCCAGGGCCTGGAGGAGGGGCCGGTGCTGGTGCAGGTGCCCCGGCGCGGCTACCTGCCGGCCGTGGCGTGCCAGCGGTGCCGCGCCCCCGCCCGGTGCGCCCTGCCCCCCACCCGTCTCGCCCCCTCGCCCGCCGGACCGGCCGGACCCGCCGGGGAGCAGCAGCCGGAGGCCGGGATGCTGGCCGTGGCGGGGGAGGAGCCGCTCTGCCACGGCCCCCTCGCCCTGCGCGCGGGGCACGCCGCCCCCTACTGCCGCTGGTGCGGGCGCGTCGACCCCGGTTGGCGGTGCCCCCACTGCGGCGGGGCGCGGCTGCGGGCCGTGATCGTCGGGGCCCGGCGTACCGCCGAGGAGCTCGGCCGCGCCTTCCCCTCCACGCCCGTGCGCACGTCCGGCCGTGACGGGGTGCTGGCCACCGTGCCGGCGGCGCGGGCCCTGGTCGTCGCCACGCCCGGCGCGGAGCCGGTCGCGGAGGACGGGTACGCCGCCGCGGTGCTGCTCGACGCGTGGTCGCTGCTCGGCCGGGCCGACCTGCGGGCCTCCGAGGAGGCGCTGCGCCGGTGGATGAACGCCGCCGCCCTGCTCCGTCCCGCCGCCGAGCTGGTGGTGCTGGCCGACGCCGGGCTGCCGGCCGTACAGGCGCTGCTGCGGTGGGATCCGATCACGCACGCCGAACGCGAGCTGGCCGACCGGGCCGAGCTGGGCTTCCCGCCCGCGGTCCGCATGGCGACGCTCACGGGCGTCTCCTCCGCGGTGCGGCAGATGCTCGACGAGGTACGACTGCCCGCCGACGCGCAGGTGCTCGGCCCGGTGCCGATCGACGAGGCGGGACAGGAGCGCGCCATGATCCGCGTGCCACGCCCGGGAGGAGCGGTACTGGCCGCGGCGCTCAAAGGGGCCAGCGGAGTGCGCGCGGCGCGTAAGGCGCCGGATGTCGTGAGGGTGAGTGTCGACCCGCTCGACCTGATTTAGGCCGTTTCCCCGATTCGCTCATCTGTAAGTCAGCCGTTAGCGTGCCTTTGTGTCGATCGAATGGGTGAACCAGGCCATCGACGACCTGCGTGCTTGGGGACGGGCGCGGGGAGTCGAGGTGGACGCGGACGAGGTCCGCCTGCTCTGCGACTACGCCAGCGACTACCTCGACGTCAACGCGCCGGGCGACTTCACCCCCGCCGCGTTCGACGAGCTGCTGCTGTCCATCTACCCGCGCAAGGTCATCACCCCGCCCGAGAGCGCCCCCCAGACCGTGGCCGCCGCCCGCACCCTGGTCGACTACCTCCAGGACACGGGCGGGGCGAGCGCCGCCGTCGCGGGGGAGATGCGCGACCGGATCGACGACATCGAGCCCAGGATGTCCGACGCGCTCGCCGACGAGTCCAACTTCGGCATGGCCAAGAGCCTGTTCAGCTCCATCGGGCCCGAGTCCCTGGAGCAGTCCATCGCGATCCCCTCCGGCGAGCTGCCCGACCTGGGTGAGGCGCCCTGCGACTGCCCGGGGTGCTCGCCGCTGCCCGGCGTGCGGCTCGTCCCGCCGGAGGACCTGCTGGAGGCGCTGGAGCGCGTGCCGCTCTGGACGGCCGTGCAGGGGGGAGAGGGGGAGCAGTCGTACGAGGAACTGGTCGGCGAGTTGCGGCGGCACCTCGACAACGCCGAATCGGATGCCGACGCCGAATCAGCTGGCGCCGCCGGCTCAGGTGACGACGGCGAATCAAGTGACGAGGGCGGCTCAGGTGACGACGGCGAATCAAGTGACGACGGCGGCTCAGGTGACGACGCGGGGGAGGTGGTGTTGGGGCGGTGGGCGCGCGTGGTGGCCTACCTCGTAGACCACGACACCCGCGGCGCCGTCACCGGGAGCGCCGAGCTGGACGAGGAGCTCTACGACCTGTTCGACATGCTGTACCGGCTGCGGACCGGGGTGCCGGTCTCCGTCATCGGCGACTACCTCCAGGAGGTCGTGGACGACGGCGACGTGGACGTTCCGGCGACGCTGGAGCGGCTGGCCTGGTGCGGGCTGATCGAGAGGGCGCCCGGCCCGCCGGGATTCCTGCCGCCCCGCGGGCCGGGAGCGGGCGGGACGCGGCCGGGCGACGGCGGAGCCGGACCGGGGGGCCGCGGGCTCGCCCCGGTCGCGGGCCGCATCGGCGCCGCCCCGCACACCGGCCCGGGCCCCCAGCGCGGCTTCGGGGGCCGGCGCGGCTCAGGCGCGCCTTCGGCGCCCCACGGCGACGCGGCGGGCGGTACGGCGGGCCATGGCGGTACGGCCGGCCACGGCGGTCCGGCGGGCGGTACGGCAGACCATGGCGGTCCGGCGGGCGGTACGGCTGGCCACGGCGGTACGGCGGGGCTGACGCCGCTGGCCGTGTGGGCGCTGCGTGAGCACTACCTCGCGCTCGGCGTCGACGCCCCCGAGGCGCCCGACCTGGCCGAGACCGACGCCACCGGGCTGGTCGAGGGCCTGCTCGACGGCTTGCCCACCGAGGTGGCCGAGGACGACATCGCCCGCTGGCTCAGCCGCCGCACCCCCGGCGAGGCCGCCGCCCAGCTGCTGGCCGCCGCGTCCGGCGCGCCGGCCGTGGCCCGCGGCATCGCCGTCACCATCGTGGACCACCTGGGCGCCGAGGCCGAACCCGAGGTGCGCGCCGTCCTCGACGACACCGAGCTGCGCCCCCACGCGATCCACTGGCTCGCCTCCCGCGGCCTGCCGGCGCCCTCGCTCACCCAGGACGAGCTGCTCTGGGTCAGCGTCGACATGCTGGCGCTGGCGATGCCCGCGGCCGAGGAGGACCCCGACATCTTCGCCGAGAACATGGCCGCCTCCGGCCCGCCCGCCCACCTCATCGAGGAGATGTGGCGCGTGGACCACCCCGACGTGGTGGACGTGCTGGAGCTGCTCGGCCGTTCCATCCCCGACGGCACGGTCGCCAAGGCGGCGCGCAAGGCCGCGTTCAAGGCGCGCTCCCGGGCGATCAGGTAGGACCCCGACGGCCCCGACCGGGATCACGCGATGAGTACGTCCCTGTGACTTGTGTGCAGTAAGTTTCGTGGGTGGCCAACAATGTCTTCGACCTCGCCGAGCTGCGCAAGCTGATCGATGAGCAGCCCGCCGTGCCGCCGCGCTCGCCGCAGGAGACGGCTGAGGAGCACGAGGCCCTGACGTTCCCGCCCGTGACCCTCCTCCCCGACGCGGAGCTGGCCCGGCTGGTGCCCGCCGTGCCGCTCGTGGCCGACGCCATCCGCCTCGCCGCGTGGACCGGCACCCGCCCCGTCACCCCCGAGGGGCTGCTTCCCGAGCCTGACGCGGCCGCCGCGGCCGAGACCCTCGGCGTCGAACCGGCGCGGCTGCGCCTCCTCTGGATCGTCGCCGTCAACACCGGCCTGCTGCAGATCATCCGCGGCCAGGCGCTGCGCGGCCCGCTGCCGGAGCTGCTCACGGTCGAGGCGACGCTGGAGTTCTGGGACGGCGTGGTGATGGACGTCCTCGACCGCGCCGACGAGGGGCTGACCGGCTCCGTCGTGGTCGACGAGCACCTCGCCGAGATGCTGGCCACCGTCTACTCCGTGCGCTCCGGCGTCGCCGTCGCCAACCTCGCGCGGGGCATCCTCCAGTCCCACGAGGTCGCCTGCCGGCCGGGCACGGTGCAGCTGCGCCGGCTGGCCGCCTCGCTGCCCGCCGAGCTGCTGGAGGCGCTGTCCCTGCTCGCGTACTGCGGCCTGGTCGAGCAGACCGACGCGGGCCGCACGGCGCTCACGCCCCTCGGGGTGTGGGCGATCCGCCGCGACCTGCTGCGCGAGGGCCACGACGCGCCGACGGCCGCCGAGGTGGAGGTGTTCGCCGACCTGTCGGCCGCCGAGCTGGTCGAGGCGCTGGTGAAGGGCGCCGCGACGCAGAGCGCCGTGGCGGGCTGGCTCGAACGCCGCCCGCCCGAGGAGGCCGCCCGCGAGCTCGTCGAGATCGCGGCGCAGGGCACGGCCGGGCAGCGCGGCGCCGTCGGCGCCATCCTGGAGGAGCTCGGCCCCGAGGCCGAGGCGCCGGTGCGCCGGGCGCTGGAGCTGCCGCTGATGCGCCGCTACGCCGCGTCCTGGCTGCACATCCGCGACCTCGAGGCCCCCGCGCTGAGCGCCGACGACCACACCTGGATCGCGGTCGACTCCCTGGCGGCGCTCATGCACCTGTCCGGCCACGCCGCCGGGCGGCTCGACCCGCCCGAGCCCGGCGAGGACCTGATCCGGCTCGTCGGCGAGATGCCCGCCGTCGACCACCCCGACACGATCGCCGTCCTCGACATGCTCGCCTCCGCCCACGACGACCCCGCCGTCGTCAAGGCGGCCCGCAAAGCGGCGATGAAGGCGCGATCCCTGGAGCACACTAAACTGGGCTCACCCCACCGAAGCGAAACGGAGTGACCCCTTGGCGATCCAGTCGATCCGGCTGTTCGGAGACCCGGTGCTGCGCACCCCGGCGGCCCCTGTCGTCGACTTCGACAAGGAGCTCCGCAAGCTGGTCAAGGACCTGACCGACACGATGATGGACGCGCCGGGCGCCGGCCTGGCCGCCCCGCAGATCGGCGTCGGGCTGCGCGTGTTCACCTACTACGTGGACGACCAGCTCGGCCACCTGATCAACCCCGACCTCGACCTGTCCGCCGAGCTCGACGAGGAGGGCGAGGAGGGCTGCCTGTCCTTCCCGGGGCTGTCCTACCCGACGCCGCGCGCCGTCCGCGCCGTGGCCAAGGGCTTCGACATGCACGGCGAGCCGATCGTGCTCGAAGGCACCGACCTGATGGCCCGCTGCTTCCAGCACGAGACCGACCACCTCGACGGCATCCTGTTCATCGACCGGATGGACCCCAAGCAGCGCAAGCTCGCCATGAAGGCGATCCGCGAGGCGGAGTGGAGCGGGCTGTCCGCGCCGGCGGTCAAGTTCTCCCCGCACGCCACCGGCGGAAGGGCGCTCTGAGCCGATGCGCCTGGTCTTCGCGGGCACGCCCGAGACGGCGCTGCCGTCGCTCCGCGCGCTGATCGACTCGCCGCGGCACGACGTGGTGGCGGTCGTCACCCGCCCCGACGCCCAGTCGGGCCGGGGCCGCAAGGTCCACCCCTCGCCGGTCGCCGAGCTGGCCGAGGAGGCGGGCATCCCGGTGCTCCGTCCCGCCAAGGCCGGCGACCCCGAGTTCCTGAAGCAGCTGGCCGAGCTGGAGCCCGACTGCTGCCCCGTGGTGGCCTACGGCGCGCTGCTGCCGCAGTCCGCGCTCGACGTGCCGCGCCACGGCTGGATCAACCTGCACTTCTCGATCCTGCCCGCCTGGCGCGGCGCCGCCCCGGTGCAGCACGCGATCCTGCACGGCGACGAGATCACCGGCGCCTCGACGTTCCAGATCGTCAAGGAGCTGGACGCCGGGCCCGTCTACGGCGTGCTCACCGAGGAGGTGCGGCCGGACGACACCAGCGGCACGCTCCTCGACCGGCTCGCCCTGTCCGGGGCCGGGCTGCTCGCGGCCACGCTCGACGGCGTCGAGGACGGCACGCTGGAGGCCCGCCCGCAGCCGCCCGACGGGGTGAGCGTCGCCCCCAAGATCAACGTCGTGGACGCGGAGGTCGACTGGTCGGCGCCCGCCATGCGGATCGACCGGCTCGTCCGAGCCTGCACCCCCAACCCCGGCGCCTGGACGACGTTCCGCGGTCAGCGGCTCAAGCTCGGCCCGGTCGCCCTCGCGCCGTCCGCCGGCGCCCTCGCCCCGGGCGCCATCGCCGCGGGCAAGAACTCCGTCCTCGTCGGCACCGCCACCCACCCGGTCGAGCTGGACGCGGTGCAGCCGCAGGGCAAGCGGGTGATGAGCGCGGGAGAGTGGGCGCGGGGGGCACGCGTCGAGAACGGCGACCGGTTCGAGTGACCGGGCCGCACGGTGCCGGCCGACGCGGTCGGCACCGGCCGGCGCCGGGCGGCGTGACCAGGTGGCGTGGGCCGCTCGGCCTGACCGGGTCAGGTGGCCGGGCGGCGTGACCGGTCGGTTCGCACCGGTAGGCCTGAACCGGGCCGTGTTCCGGGCCGTGTTCCGGGGCGTGTGTCCGGGCGGCGGGATCGTGAGGCATGACCGTCGCGTGAATCGTGCGGCGGGACGGATCGCAGACATGAGGGAAATCCGGGGATGAGCAGCAGCGGGGGCCGTGGGCCCGAGGACCGTGGCACGGGCCGCCAAGGCGGTCGCGGCCGGGATCGGGCCGCCGGCGGGCAGGCGCGGGCGGGCGGTCCCGGAGGTGGAAGAGCCGGACGTGGGCGCGGCGGAGCCGGCAGGGCACCGCGTGACCCCGCGCGTAACGCCGCGTTCGACGTCATGCGCGCCGTCGACGAACGCGACGCGTACGCCAACCTGCTCACCCCGCGCCTGCTGCGCGAACGCGGGCTGACGGGGCGCGACGCGGCCCTGGCCACCGAGCTGGCCTACGGCACCCTGCGCGGCCTCGGCACGTACGACGCGATCATCGCGATCTGCAGTGACCGCGCGCCCGACCCCGGCGTGCGCGACGCCCTGCGGCTGGGCGCCCATCAGCTCCTCCGGATGCGCGTCCCGCCGCACGCGGCCGTGGGCACCACGGTCGACCTGGTACGGCAGCGCATCGGCCCGGGAGCGGCCAAGTTCGTCAACGCGGTGCTGCGCAAGATCGCCTCACGCACGCTCGAAGAATGGCTGCCGATCGTGGCGCCGGACCTCGCCGACGATCCGTCGGGTCATCTCGCGGTCGTCCACAGCCACCCGCGCTGGGTGGTCAGCGCGTTCCGCGACGCGCTCGGGGGCGAGATCGAGGAGACGGCCGAGCTGCTCGCCGCCGACAACGCCCGGCCGCTCGTCACACTGGTGGCCCGGCCGGGGCGCTCGTCCCGGCGGGAGTTGCTCGACGCGGGCGCCGAGCCCACCCGCTACTCCCCGTACGGGGCGCACCTGACGGAGGGCGACCCGGGCCGGATCGCGGCGGTCGCCGAGACCCGCGCGGCCGTGCAGGACGAGGCCAGCCAGCTCGTCGCCCTCGCCCTGACCCGCGTACCCCTCGGCCCGGCCGGTCCGGGAAGCGGGGCCGGTGAGGGGCGCGAGGAGCTGTGGCTGGACATGTGCGCCGGCCCGGGCGGCAAGGCGGGCCTCCTGGACGCCGTCGCCACGTACGGGGATCTGACGGGCGTGCCGTCGAGTGCCGCCGGTCCGGCTCATGCCGGTGCGCCCGCGGCCGGCGACGGCCGGGGCGACGCGGATCACGAGCGGCAGGGGCCGGTGGCGTTCCGGGGTGGAGCGCGGCTGGTGGCGGCCGACGTGCAGCCACACCGGGCGCGGCTCGTGTGGCAGACCACCCGGGACGCGGGCGTGATCACCGCCGACGGCACCCGGCCCGCCTGGCGGCCCGGGACGTTCGACCGCGTCATGCTCGACGCCCCCTGCACGGGGCTGGGCGCGCTGCGGCGCAGACCCGAGGCGCGGTGGCGGCGCGACCCCGCGAGCGTGGCCGAGCTGGGGCGGCTCCAGCGCGCCCTGCTGAGCACCGCCCTCGACGCGACCCGTCCGGGCGGGGTCGTCGCGTACGTCACCTGCTCCCCGCATCTGGCGGAGACCCGGGTCGTGGTCGGCGACGTGCTCGCGCGCCGCGACGACGCGGAGCGGCTCGACGCGCGCGCGTACCTGCCCGAGGTCGAGGGCCTGGGGGACGGCCCGTACGCCCAGTTCTGGCCGCACCGCCACGGCACCGACGCGATGTTCCTCGCCCTCCTCCGCAAGCGCGGGTAGCGGTCCGCGTGATCCGGCGGTGCGCGCGCGAGGGCGCGCGTGCGGATGCGGGGGCGTGCCGGAGAGCGGGGCACCCGAACCGGCGGCCGCGTGCCGGGGAGCGGGCGGCTGACCCGGCGGCCGCGTGCCGGGGCCGGGTTCAATAGACTCGGCACATCATGGCCGTACAGATCTCTCCCAGCATCCTGTCCGCCGACTTCGCGCGGCTCGCCGACGAGGCCGCGGCGGTGTCCAACGCCGACTGGCTGCACGTCGACGTGATGGACAACCACTTCGTGCCCAACCTCACGCTCGGCCTGCCCGTCGTCGAGTCGCTGCGCAAGGCCACGTCCCTGCCGCTCGACTGCCACCTCATGATCGAGGACCCCGACCGGTGGGCGCCCGCCTACGCCGAGGCCGGCGCCGGGAGCGTCACCATCCACGCCGAGGCCGCGCGGGCGCCGGTGCGCACGCTGCGCCAGATCCGGTCGCTGGGCGCGCGGGCGGCGCTCGCCCTCAACCCGGGCACCGCCGTCGAGCCGTACGAGGGGCTGCTGGGCGAGATCGACATGCTGCTGCTGATGACGGTCGAGCCGGGGTTCGGGGGGCAGCAGTTCCTCGACATGGTGCTGCCGAAGATCCGCACCGCCCGCGCGCTGATCGAGCGGCACGGCGGCCAGATCTGGATCCAGGTGGACGGCGGGGTCACGAGCGAGACCATCGAGCGGGTCGCCGAGGCGGGGGCGGACGTGTTCGTCGCCGGTAGTGCCGTCTACGGGGCCAGCGACCCCTCGGCCGCCGTGGAGGCCCTGCGCGTCCAGGCCGCCGGCGTCACTCTCTGACGCGCGCTCGCTCCCTCTCCGGGCTGCTCCGGTGCAGCCCGGTCCCGAGCGTGGGTCAGGGGCCGGCGAAGAGGTCCACGAGGTCGTCGAAGGCGGCCACGAGGATGGCCCCGATCAGCCCGGCGACGCCCGCCACCACCACCCCGGCGAGCGCGGGCGACCCGGCGGGCTGGAGCAGGCCGAGCGCGGCGGTGATGATCAGCAGGCCGTTGCGGACGAGGTGACGGGCTCCGAGCGGGGCCGCGGACGCGCCGAAGCAGCGGCAGGGAGCGCGCTGTCCGCGCCGCAGCGCGACGGCGATCGCCACGGTGAACGCCGCCAGCAGCAGCAGGGCGAGCCCCAGGCCGTACGCCACGACGCCGGACACCCCCGCGACCAGCGGTACGGCCACCAGGAGCGCCACCAGCCCCTCCAACGCGGCCACCACGACCGCCAGCGGGCGGGTCAGAGCACGGGGCACGGGGACGAGGTCGGGCAGCGAGCGGGCGAACCCGGGCAGGTCGCGTGCCTTGGACACGGCCGTGATGGCGAAGACGACGGCGATCAGCCAGGCGCATCCGACCCGCACGTACTCCACTCGCGAACCTCCACCGTCCGTCGTACGTCCATCATGGCCACCGGCCGGGCAGAACACGGCGATCATGATGATCCGGCGGTCCGGGGCCCCGGCGCAATGGCGTACGTCACATTGGTGGGTCATGAAATATGCGGAAACGCGAATCGAGCCCAGACGCGACACCGGCAAAGTGACATAAACCCACCCATACCTGGGTAACTGCTCACTTATGACGGATCACGGCCTGTTCGGCCCCCGGTCGGTGACCTGGCGCGTGATGGGGGAGCCGATCCTCCTCGTCGGCGGGCTGCGCGCGCTGCTCATGCAGGGGCTGCACCCGCGCGCCATGCGCGGCGTCCTCCAGCACTCCGCCCTCATGGACCCGGCCGAGGCGTGGTCCCGGTTCGTACGCACCACGGAGTTCGTCCGCGTCCGTACGTACGGGACGACAGCCGAGGTGGAGCGGGCAGGCCGGCGCGTCCGCAAGATCCACGCCAGCCTGACCGCGCACGACCCCGACACCGGCGAGCAGTACCGGCTCGACGAGCCCGAGGCGCTGCGGTGGGTGCACGTCGGCGAGGTGGACTCCTACCTGACGGTGGCGCGGCGCGGCGGGGTCAAGCTCAGCGACGACGAGGCCGACGCGTTCGTGGCCGAGTGGCGGCGGGCGGCCGAAGTGGTCGGCCTCGCGCCGGACACCGTCCCCGGAACGGTCGGCGAGCTGCGTGACTACATCGAGGCGCAGCGCCCCGGCCTGCGGTTCGTGCCCGAGGCGGCGCACCCGCTGCGCCTGTCGCTGAACGCCCCGCTCCCGTTCATCCTCACGCCGCTGCGCGCGGCCGTGCCCGCGCTGACGATGCTGGCCTTCGCGACGCTGCCGCGCTGGGCCCGCAGACTGTACGGCCTGCCCGCCACCCCGGTCGGCGACCTGTGGGCGACGGCCACGCTGCGCGCCCTGCACACCGGCCTCGGGCTCGTCCCCGCCCAGGTCCGCTACTCCCCGGCGGCCCGCGAGGCCCGTCGCATCATGGCCGCGTGACATTTGACCAAGCGACCGCTTGGTTGCCATAGTGGGGGGTGCGCGCCTGTCACTTGCGGTGGCATGGCAAACTGGTACAAGAACAGAGCTAGCGTGCTCCGGGGTCGGTGAAACTCCGAACCGGCGGTTACAGTCCGCGACCCGGCCGATGCCATCGGCCGGTTGACCCGGTGAAATTCCGGGACCGACGGTCAAAGTCCGGATGGGAGGAAGCGCGCGGGTGTCCGGCGATCGCCGGGCGCCTCTGTGATGCGTACGCGCATCGCCCTATCCCCCGGGGCCCGCCATGGCCGAGAGCCGATGGCGAGGAGGAGACCCGGGGTGGAGACCAGGGCCGTGGCGGACGCCACAGATCCCGCGGCGCATGACACCGATCCGCTGACCCGTGAGACCGGATTCATGGCGCGCGCCGTCGAGCTGGCGGCGCGCGGGCACGGCACCACCAGCCCCAACCCCGTCGTGGGCTGCGTCGTCGTCGACGCAGCCGGACGGATCGCGGGGGAGGGCTTCCACGCCCGCGCCGGCGGGCCGCACGCCGAGGTCGTCGCGCTGCGGCAGGCCGGCGAGCGGGCGCGCGGCGGCACCGCGTACGTGACGCTGGAGCCGTGCGACCACACCGGCCGCACCGGGCCGTGCAGCCGGGCGCTGCTCGACGCCGGCGTCGCCCGCGTCGTGGTCGCCGTGCCCGACCCCACGCCACGGGCGGCCGGGGGAGCGGCCCGGCTGCGGGCGAACGGCGTCGCCGTCGAGACCGGGACCCTCGCCGAGGAGGCGGAGCGGGTCAACGCCGAGTGGCTGACGTTCGCGCGCCTGGGCAGGCCGCACGTGACGTGGAAGTTCGCCGCGACCCTCGACGGGCGCTCGGCCGCCGCCGACGGCACCAGCCAGTGGATCACCTCGCCCGAGGCCCGCGCCGACGTCCACCGGCTGCGGGCGCGGGCCGACGCGATCGTGGCGGGCATCGGCACCGTCCTGGCCGACGACCCCCGCCTCACCGCTCGCCCCGCCCCCGAGGGTCCCGCCGGGAGCAGTCCGTTGCGGGTGGTGGTCGACTCCGAGGGACGCACCCCGCCGCGCGCCCGCGTGCTGGACGGCGAGGCGCCCACGCTGGTCGCCGTGGCCCCCGGCGCCCCCACCCCCTTCGAGTCCCCGGCCGCCGAGGTGCTCCGCGTCCCCCGCGACCCCGACGGCGGCCTCGACCTCGTACCGCTGCTGCGGGAGCTGGCCCGGCGCGACATCGTCAGCGTGTTCCTGGAGGGCGGTCCCACCCTGGCGGGCTCCTTCCTGCGGCACGGCCTGATCGACCGGGTCGTGGCCTACGTCGCTCCCGCCCTCCTCGGCTCCGGCGCCGCCGCGCTGGGCGACGCGGGCGTCACCGGCATCGCCGGCATCCACCGCCTCGTCCTCGACGACGTCACCCGCGTCGGCCCCGACCTCCGCCTGACGGCCCGCACCGGGCCTTCCCTTCCCCGCACCCGCCCCCGCAAGGAGCAGTGATGTTCACCGGAATCATCGAAGAGAAGGGTGAGGTGGCCGCCCTCGTGCAGGACGGCGGCTCCGCCCGGCTGTCCGTGCGCGGCCCGCTCGTCACCTCCGACGCCTCCCACGGCGACTCCATCGCCGTCAACGGGGTCTGCCTCACGGTGGTGGAGGTCGACGGCGACGTGTTCACCGTGGACGTGATGCGGGAGTCGCTCGACCGCACCTCCCTCGGCCGGCTGCGGGAGGGCGCCGCCGTCAACCTGGAGCGGGCCGTGCGCGCCGACCAGCGCCTCGGCGGCCACATCGTGCAGGGCCACGTCGA
Source organism: Nonomuraea sp. NPDC050383 (assembly GCF_044459125.1). NCBI lineage: Bacteria > Bacillati > Actinomycetota > Actinomycetes > Streptosporangiales > Streptosporangiaceae > Nonomuraea > Nonomuraea sp. NPDC050383. The sequence goes on along the minus strand of NZ_JBITIP010000001.1, from coordinate 710,735 downwards.
CGGCACCGCCGTGCTGCTGTCGCGCGAGCCCGGCGAGCGCTGGGACGACCTGCGCTTCTCCCTGCCCGGACCGCTCGCCCGGTACGTCGCCGAGAAGGGCTCCGTCGCCATCGACGGAATCAGCCTGACCGTCACGACGGTTGACGACGAAGACTTCGGCGTGAGCCTCATCCCCACCACGCTGAAGCTGACCACGATGGGCGAGCGCCGGGTCGGTGACCTGGTCAACATCGAGGTCGACGTGATCGCGAAGTATGTCGAAAGGCTGGTGGGCAAGCAGTGAACTGGGCAGAGGCCGGATTCACCGTGTTCGGCACCCATGTGCTCTGGACGGACCTGGTCGGCAACATCGCCGCCCTGGCCACGGTCCTGCTGGCGGTGCGCAAGTCCCTGTGGACGTGGCCGGTGCAGCTCACCGGCGCGGTGCTGCTGTTCATCGCCTCGATCAACGCCCACATCACCGGCAACGCGCTCAAGCAGGCGCTGTTCGGAGCGCTGGCGATCTACGGCTGGTGGGCGTGGCGGCGCGGCACCCAGGAGGGCGGACTGCCGGTGCGGCCCGCGACGAGCACCGAGCGCACCTGGCTCGTCGCCGTCATGCTGGTGGGCACCGCCGTGGTCGGCGTCCTGTTCTGGGTGACCGGGCTGTCGTGGGGGGCGCACGTTCCGCTGCCCAAGGGCGGTTTCCTGGTGGCCGCCGACGCCTACATCTTCGTCGGCAGCGCCGTCGCCACATGGGCGCAGGGCAGGGCCCTGGTCGACTTCTGGATCGTGTGGGTGGCGGTCGACCTGGTGGGCGTCCCGCTGGCGTTCAGCTCGGGGCTCGTGGTGTCCGGCGCGGTGTACGGGGTGTTCTTCGTGCTCGTCCTGTACGGGTTCGTCAAGTGGCTCAGGGAGTACCGGGCCCGGGTCGCCTCCGGCGGGACCGTGGCGGTGGCGTCGTGAGCGGCATCCGGTTCGACCCGGTCGAGCGGGCCGTCGCCGACATCCGCGACGGCCGGCCGGTCGTGGTCGTGGACGACGAGAACCGCGAGAACGAGGGCGACCTGATCTTCGCGGCCGGGAGGGCCACGCCGGAGCTGTGCACGTTCACGATCCGGCACACGAGCGGGATCATCTGCGTGGCCATGGAGGGGCGCGCCCTCGACCGGCTGGGCCTGCCGCTCATGGTGTCGCAGAACAAGGAGCGCATGCGCACCGCGTACACGATCACCGTGGACGCCCGCGACGGCGTCACCACCGGCATCTCCGCCGCCGACCGCGCCAGGACCATCCGCACGCTGGCCGACTCCGCGACCGAGCCGAACGAGCTGGTCCGGCCCGGCCACATCTTCCCGCTGCGCTACAAGGACGGCGGCGTGCTGGCCCGGCGCGGCCACACCGAGGCGGCCGTGGACCTGGCCCGGCTGGCCGGGCTGTCACCGGCCGGGGCGCTGGCCGAGATCGTCAACGACGACGGCACCATGGCCAGGCTCCCGCGGCTGCGCGCCTTCGCCGACGAGCACGGCCTGGCCCTCATCTCCATCGAGCAGCTCGCCGACCACCGGCGCCGCGTCGAGAGCATGGTCACCCGGGTCGCCGAGACCAACGTGCCCACCGCGTACGGGATGTGGCGGGCCTACGGCTACGCCAGCGCCCTCGACGGCGGCGAGCACGTCGCCCTCGTCTACGGCGACCTCGACGGCGGCGACGACGTCCTGGTCCGCGCCCACTCCGAATGCCTGACCGGCGACGTGTTCGGCTCGCTGCGCTGCGACTGCGGCCCGCAGCTCGACCACGCGATGGCCGCGATCGCCGAGGAGGGCCGCGGTGTGGTCGTCTACCTGCGCGGCCACGAGGGGCGCGGCATCGGCCTGCTCGCCAAGCTCAAGGCGTACAGCCTCCAGGACAACGGCAGCGACACCGTCGACGCCAACCTGGAGCTGGGACTGCCGGTGGACGCCCGCGAGTTCTCCAACGCCGGGCAGATCCTGGCCGACCTCGGCGTCAAGTCGGTCCGCCTGCTCACCAACAACCCGGCCAAGCTCCGGGGCATGGACGGCTACGGCATCGAGGTGCTCGGGCGCGAGCCCATGCCGGTGGCGATGAACCCCTACAACGAGCGGTACCTCACGGCCAAGCGCGAGCGCCTCGGCCACGACATCTCGGAGGCGTCATGAGCGGAGAGGGACGTCCCGCGAGCCCGGCGGCGCCGGACGCCTCGGGGCTGACGGTCGGCGTGGTGGCCGCGAGCTGGCACGCCAAGATCACCGACCAGCTCGTGGCGCGGGCCGTGCGGGCGTGCGACGACAGCGGCGCGAGCGCCACCGTCGTCCGGGTGGCCGGGTCGCTGGAGATCCCCGTCGTGGCGCAGGCGCTGGCCCGCCGCTGCGACGCCGTCGTGGCGCTCGGCGCGGTCATCCGCGGCGAGACCGCCCACTTCGACTACGTCTGCGACTCCGTGACGTCCGGGCTGACCCGGGTATCGCTCGACGAGAGCACCCCGGTGGGCAACGGCGTGCTCACCTGCGAGACGCTCGACCAGGCCCTCGACCGGGTCGGGCTGCCCGGCAGCAAGGAGGACAAGGGATACGAGTCGGCGGTCGCGGCGATGGAGACGGCACTCCTCCTGCGGGACCTCGCCTGAGCTGCGGTAGGTTCGACGCGTGCCCGAGCCTGTGTCCGCCCCGGCCCTGCCCGTCACCTGGCGCCCGCGCCGGGGGAGGATCGTCCCGTACGTCTTCGCCGTGCTCGTCGTCGCGGGGGCCGCGCTGATGGCGCTGCTCATCGCGGAGCCGTTCCAGCTCGCCGACCGGGTTGCGTTCGTGGTGTTCGGGCTGGCGGTGGCGTGGGTGCTGCACCTGCTCGGGCGGGTGCGCGTCGAGGCGGACGAGGAGGGCCTGACCATCGTCAACGCCCTGCGCACCCACCGCTACAGCTGGCCCGAGGTCATCGACATCACGCTCCTCGTGGGCGACCCGTGGCCCCGGCTCGACTTCTCGGACGGCCGTACGATCGGCGCGATGGGCATCCAGGGCTCGGAGAAGGCCCGCGCCCGCCGTGCCACGGCCGAGCTGTCCGCCCTCATCCGCGAGCGCGGCGAGGCCCGCGAGGACTGACGCCGGACGGTCCGGCGCGTAGCCTGAAAGCGTGCTGGGGCGGACGGGTGAGGCGAGAAGCGCGGTCGGCGGCAGAGCGGGCGTCAGCGCGGGTGCGAGGGCGGGCATCGAGTCGCCGGACACGCTCGCCGAGCTGCTCGACCGGCAGGCGTACCTCGCCGACGAGGGGCTGGCCACGGCCGCCTTCCTGGCGCTGCGGATGGGCCGGCCGCTGTTCCTCGAAGGCGAGGCCGGCGTCGGCAAGACCGAGCTGGCCAAGGCGCTCGCCGCGCTGCTGGAGGCGCCGCTGATCCGGCTGCAGTGCTACGAGGGCCTCGACGCCGCCCAGGCCCTGTACGACTGGGACTTCGCCCGGCAGCTGCTCCACCTCAAGGCGGCCGAGGCCGCGGGCGTCACCGACGTGGGCCGGCTGGAGGGCGAGATCTACGACCGGCGCTTCCTCGTCGCCCGGCCGCTGCTGAAAGCCCTGGAGACGAGCCCGTGCGTGCTGCTGGTCGACGAGATCGACCGGGCCGACGACGAGTTCGAGGCGTTCCTGCTGGAGGTGCTGTCGGACTTCACGATCTCCATCCCCGAGCTCGGCACCGTGCGGGCCGAGACGCCGCCGGTCGTCGTGGTCACCTCCAACCGCACCCGCGAGGTCCACGACGCGCTCAAGCGCCGCTGCCTCTACCACTGGCTGGAGCACCCGAGCTTCGAGCGGGAGGTGGCGATCCTGCTGCGCCGGTTGCCGCAGTGCACCGAGACGCTGGCCGGGCAGGTCGCGCGGGCCGCCGCCCGGCTGCGGGGCGCGGGGCTGGTCAAGCCGCCGGGCGTGGCCGAGACGCTCGACTGGACCGAGGCGCTGCTCACGCTCGGCGCCAGGGAGCTGGACCCGGCCAGGGCCGCCGCCACGCTGGGCGCCGCGCTCAAGTACCGCGAGGACGTGGAGAGCGTCCTGTCCGGCGGGCTGCTGCGACATGAGTGAGCCGCTCGACGGGCTGGCCGCCACCGTGACCGGGTTCGCGCGGACGCTGCGGGCCGCCGGCGTGGGCGCCGACCACGAGCGGACCCGGACCCTGCTGCGCGCCCTCGACCACCTCGACGTGGCCCGGCCCCGGGACGTCTACTGGGCCGGCCGCTTCACCCTCTGCGCCGGCCCCGACGACCTGCCGCGTTACGACCGCTGCTTCCAGGCGTACTTCGGCGGCCGCGCCGCGGACCGCCGCGCCGCCGCCCCGGTGACCGTGACCCGGCACACCCTCACCCTGACCGACGACCCGGGCAGGGACACAGGCGACGACACCGGGGACGAGGACGAGCGCGACAGCGCGCCCGGCAGCGCCAGCCGTACCGAGCTGCTGCGCCACCGCGACGTGGCCGCCCTCACCGAGGCCGAGCGGGCCGAGGTGCACCGGCTGCTGTCGATGCTGCGCGCCGGACGCGCGCCGCGGCGCTCCCGGCGGTTCGAGCCGTCCTCCAGGGGCCGGCTCGACCAGCGGCGCACCCTGCGCGAGGCGCTGCGCAAGGGCGACGTGGCCCGTCTGCTGCGCAGGACGCACACCGTCCGGCCGCGCGGCGTCGTCCTGTTCGTCGACGTCAGCGGGTCGATGGCCCCGTACGCCGAGACGCTGCTGCGCTTCGCGCACGCCCTGGTCCGCGGCGAGCCGCGGGCCACCCGCGTGTACTCGGTCGGCACCCGCCTCACCCCCGTGACGGCCGAGCTGCGCCACCGCGACCCCGGCACGGCGCTGGCCGAGGCGTCCCTGGCCATCCCCGACTGGAGCGGCGGCACCCGGCTGGGCGAGGAGCTGCGGGAGTACCTCGCCCGCCACCACGCCCGCGGCCAGATCGTGGTGATCGCCTCGGACGGCTGGGAGCGCGGCGACCCGAGCCTGCTGGGCGCTCAGGTGGCTCGCCTCGCCCGGCAGGCGTACCGGGTCATCTGGGTCAACCCACACAAGGGGTACGAGGACTACGAGCCGCTGACCGGGGGCATGCGGGCCGTGCTGCCGTACCTGGACAACCTGGTGGCCGGGCACAGCCTGGCCGCCTACGAGGCACTCAGCGAAAGGCTCGCCCATGCGTGACGTGCTGCCGGAGATCATGGGGTGGTGGCGGTCGGGGCTCAGGTTCGGGCTGGCGACCGTGGTCAGCACGTTCAGCAGCGCGCCGAGGCCGCCGGGGGCGGCCATGGCGGTGCGCGGCGACGAGGTGGTCGGCAGCGTGTCGGGCGGATGTGTCGAGGGCGCGGTGTTCGAGCTGGCCGCCGGGATCGACGAGCCCGTCCTGCAGAGGTACGGCGTGACGGACGACGACGCGTTCGCCGTGGGCCTGACCTGCGGCGGCATCATCGACATCCTGGTCGAGCCGGTGTCCGTCGAGACGTTTCCGGAGCTCGGCGACATCGCCCGCTCGGTGGAGGGGCACGAGCCGGTCGCCGTGGCCACCGTCGTGTCCGGGCCCGGCCGGGTCGGCGCCCGCCGCGTCGTCTGGCCCGGCCGTTCGTCCGGCACGCTCGGCCTCGACCGGCTCGACGAGGCCGTGGACGACGACGCCCGCGGCATGCTGGCCCAGGGCGTCACCGGGATCAGAAGGTACGGACCGCAGGGGGAGCGGCGGCTGGACGACCTGGCCGTGTTCGTCCACTCGTTCGCGCCGCCGCCCCGCATGCTGGTGTTCGGCGCGATCGACTTCGCCGCCGCGGTGGCCCGGCTCGGCAAGTTCCTCGGCTACCACGTGACGGTCTGCGACGCCCGGCCGGTCTTCGCCACGCCCAGGCGCTTCCCGGAGGCCGACGAGGTCGTGGTCAGGTGGCCGCACGACTACCTCGCCTCGGTCGGCGTGGACGAGCGCACGGTCATCTGCGTGCTCACGCACGATCCGAAGTTCGACGTGCCGCTGCTGGAGGTGGCGCTGCGCACCCCGGCCGGGTACGTCGGGGCGATGGGCTCGCGCCGCACCCACGAGGACCGGCTGGCCCGGCTGCGCGAGGCCGGCCTGGGGGAGGAGGAACTGGCCCGGCTCCGCTCGCCCATCGGCCTCGACCTGGGCGCCCGCACGCCGGAGGAGACGGCCGTGTCGATCGCGGCCGAGCTGATCCAGCTCAGGTGGGGCGGCTCCGGCCGGCCCCTCAGCGACACCGCCGGCCGCATCCACCACGAGGGCCCGTGAGCGCCGGGGCGCGCCGCGTGGCCGGGCTGCTGCTCGCGGCCGGCGAGGGCTCGCGGCTCGGCACCCCGAAGGCGCTCGTGGAGCACGAGGGGGAGCGGCTCGTCGACCGGGGCGTGCGGCTGCTGGAGGAGGGCGGCTGCCACCCGGTCGTGGTGGTGCTGGGCGCGGCGACCGTTCAGGTGCGCGGCGCGGTGGTGGTGCGCAACCCCGGCTGGAGGTCCGGCATGGGCTCCTCGCTGCGGGTCGGCCTGGCGGCCCTGCCCGAGGAGGCCGGGGCGGTCGTGGTGGCCCTGGTGGACCAGCCGTTCATCCGGCCGGAGGCGGTCCGCGCGCTGGTCGCCAGCGGCGCGCGGCTGGCCGTCGCCACGTACGGCGGGCGGCGGCGCAACCCGGTGCTGCTGTCGCGGCGCGACTTCGCCGAGGTGGCCCGGCTGGCGGCGGGGGACACCGGCGCCCGGCCGTTCCTGCAGGCCCATCCGGAGCTGGTGACCGGGGTGCCGTGCGACGGACTCGGCGATCCGGCCGACATCGACACCCCGGCCGACCTGGAGCGGCTGTCCAGGGACGGTTAGAGGCGGAAGGAGGCGGTGGCCGCGCGGTGGTCGCTGCCCGTCGCCGGGGCCACGCCGGCCTCGGTCGCCGTCATCCCCTTGTACAGGATGTGGTCGGGCCGGGTGATGGGGAACGACGACGGCCAGGTGAACCCGAAGCCGCGGCCCGCCTCCTGCTGCGCGTCGGACAGCGGCGGCGTCAGCCCGCGCATGCCCCGGTCGGTGGTGGCGGTGTTGAGGTCGCCGAGCAGCAGGATCCGCTTGCTGGGGTCGGCGTCCACCAGCCGGCGCGCGGCGGCCAGCGACTCGTCGCGCGAGGCGGTCTGGCCCGGCCGGGCCGAGGCCAGGTGCATGACGTACACGGTGACGTCGCCCTCGGGCGTGTCCACCACCGCCCGCAGCGCCCGCACCCAGCCCATGCCGACGTCGAGCGGCTTGGACTCGCGGATCGGGTAGCGGCTCCACAGCCCGACGGTGCTGACCGTGTAGCGATGGGGGAACAGCGTGTTCAGCCGCTTGGCGGCGGGGCCGCCGGGAGTCAGCTCCTGCGCGGCCAGCAGGTCGAGGCCGTCGGCGATCGTCCGTACGGCGGTGCCGGAGGAGCTGTTGGTCACGCCGACGTTGACGGTGCCGACCGACAGGTCGGCGGGCCCGCCGGGCGGGGTGCGTAACCAGGCGGGCCCGAACATCGCCGCCCACACCAGCCCCGGCACCAGCGCCGCCACGAGGGCCGCCCGTGAACGGGCCAGGGCCGCGAGGCCGAGCAGGACGGGCACGGCGAGGCCGAGCCAGGGGAGCACGCTCTCCACCACGGGGGTGAAGCCGCCCATCGCGGGGATCAGCCGATGCCCCGCCAGCACCACGGCCACCACGACCGCCGCTGTCACCACGATCCGCCCGACGACCCTCTTCAGCATCGGCCCCTCTCCGAGATCGGCACCAGGCTAGCCGGTCGCCGTACCGCGCGCCGACCCGCTAATCTGTTGCCCTCGCAACGGAATATCATTCGGTCTCGGGAGCCCGGTATGCGCATCGGTATGGCACTCAACTACTCGGGCGGCTTCAAGGAGACGGTCGCCGAGCTCGCCGACTACGAGAAGGCCGGGCTCGACATCGTCTTCGTGGCCGAGGCCTACAGCTTCGACGCGGTCAGCCAGATGGGCTACATCGCTGCCCGGACCGAGCGGCTGGAGATCGCCTCCGGCATCCTGCCGATCTACTCGCGCACGCCCACCCTGCTCGCCATGACCGCCGCCGGCATGGACTTCGTGTCCAACGGGCGGTTCACGCTCGGTCTCGGCGCCTCCGGGCCGCAGGTCATCGAGGGCTTCCACGGAGTGCCGTACACCGCGCCGCTCGGCCGTACCCGGGAGGTCATCGAGATCTGCCGCCAGGTGTGGCGGCGCGAGCGCGTCCAGTACGAGGGCCGGCACTACACGCTGCCGCTCCCGGCCGATCAGGGCACCGGCCTCGGCAAGCCGCTCAAGCTCATCAACCACCCGGTGCGCCCGCGCATCCCCATCGTCGTGGCCGCCATCGGGCCGAAGAACGTCGAGCTGGCCGCCGAGCTGGCCGAGGGCTGGGAGCCGATCTTCTACATGCCCGAGAAGGCCGCGGCGGTGTGGGGTGAGTCCCTGGCCGCCGGCAAGGCCAGGCGCGACCCCGAGCTCGGCGAGCTGGACGTGATCGCCCAGGCGTCGCTGGCCATCGGTGACGACGTGGCCGGGCTGCTGGAGTTCGGACGGCCGATGGCGGCCCTCTACATCGGCGGCATGGGCGCCAAGGGCCGCAACTTCTACAACGACCTGGCCCGCCGCTACGGCTACGAGAAGGAGGCCGAGCGGATCCAGGAGCTGTACCTCGACGGCAAGAAGGACGAGGCCGCGGCGCTCGTGCCGCACGAGCTGCTGGAGAGCATCTCCCTGATCGGCAGCGAGGGCTTCGTGCGCGACCGCGTGCGGGCGATGAAGGAGTCGGGCGTGACGACGCTGAACGTCGCGCCGCTCGGCCGCACGCACGAGGAGCGGGTGCGGCTCATCGAGCAGATCAAGGACATCGCCGGCTGACGGCGGTTTCCGTCACCTGTGACGACGATCACCTCCGGAACGTGGAATACGGCCGGAGGTGCGGTGTGTTAGACAGACTCGTGAGGTTTTCCGTGGTCATCGTGTGGCTGGTCGAGCGCCTGCACATCGACCTTTGCCGGGTGCTCGGGGCCATCTGTCGCTGATCGCGCTACGACGCGCTCGATCGCCGATCCCCTTTCAACGCCACCCCAGGCGCCACCTCCCTGCCCGCATGACGTGCGCACCGCCGTGCCGTCCGCACCTCCGGAGTCTTCCTTCCGTGAAGAGATTCAGCTTCTCCCTGCAACTCCTGCTGGGCCTCGCGCTCGGCGTCGCCCTCGGTTTCGTCGCCAAGATCTGGGACGTGGCCTGGCTCACCGAGACCCTGACCAAGGTCGGCCAGATCTTCGTCCAGCTCCTCAAGGTGGCCGTGCCGCCGCTGGTGTTCACCGCCGTGCTGGTCAGCGTCGCCAACCTGCGCAACGTCAACGGCGCCGCCCGGCTGGCCACCAAGACCCTGCTGTGGTTCCTCGCCACCGCGGCCGTGGCCGTGGCCTTCGCCATCGCGCTCGGCCTGGTGATCAACCCCGGCCAGGGCGTCACCCTCGACACCGGCGCGGCCAAGGCCCCCGATCTGGAGGGCGCCGGCACCTGGCTCGACTTCGTCACCGGCATCCTGCCCACCAACGTCTTCACCGCCTTCACCGAGATGAACGTCCTCCAGATCGTCTTCCTGGGAGCCGTCCTCGGCGCCGCCGCCCTCGCGATCGGCGACAAGGCCGAGCCGTTCCTCGCCCTCAGCCGCTCCGTCCTGGAGCTGGTGCAGAAGGCGCTGTGGTGGGTGATCCGCCTGGCCCCCATCGGCACCGCCGGCCTCATCGGCAAGGCCGTGTCCACGTACGGCTGGGAGCTGCTCGCGCCGCTCGCCAAGTTCAGCGTCGCCGTGTACGTGGGCTGCTTCATCGTGCTGCTGGCCGTCTACCCGGTGCTGCTGTCCGTCTGGGGCAAGGTCAACCCGCTGACCTTCTACCGCAACGCCTGGCCCGCCATCGAGCTGGCCTTCGCCTCCCGCTCCTCGGTCGGCACCCTGCCCCTGACCCAGCGCGTCACCATCGAGCGCAACGGCGTGGACGCCGACTACGCCTCCTTCGCGGTGCCGTTCGGCGCCACCACCAAGATGGACGGCTGCGCCTCGGTCTACCCGGCGCTGGCCGCCATCTTCGTGGCCCAGGTCTTCAACGTGCCGCTGGGGGTGGGGGAGTACCTGCTGATCGCGTTCGTCTCGGTCGTCGGCTCGGCCGCCACGGCCGGCCTCACCGGGGCGACGGTGATGCTCACGCTGACGCTGAGCACGCTGGGCCTGCCGCTGGAGGGCGTCGGCCTGCTGCTGGCGATCGACCCCATCCTCGACATGATCCGCACCGCGACCAACGTGACGGGGCAGATGGTGGTGCCGGTGCTGGTGGCCCGCTCGGAGGGCCGCCTGGACGAGGCCGTCTTCAACGCGCCGCCGCAGGAGCTGGACGCCCCGCTGCAGCCCGAGCGTCCGGGCCGCGCCCCGGAGCCGGCCACGGCCTGATTCCGGAGTCCGTGTGAAGGGCGGGAAGCCACTGGCTTCCCGCCCTTCGCGCTGTCTGATGATCTCCAGCCTCTGGGTGGGATATCTACCTCTTTAGGGGGGATCGCTCCGATTGCCGGGTACGCCAGTCACCGAGGCAGTGGAGGAGGTCAGGCCATGGGTATCGGCGAATGGCTGAAGAAGGCCAAGGACGTGGCGAAGGAGCACTCCACGCAGACCGACGAGGCGCTCCGCAAGGCCGAGCAGTTCGCCCAGGAACGAACCGGCCACAAGTACGACGAGCAGATCGGGCAGGGCTTCGACGCGGTCGAGCGCACGTACCAGGACGGCGGCGAGGGCCAGACCTGCGAGGCGCCGACCGACACGGGACAGGCCGGAGGGCAGGCCGGGGAACGGCCGGTGGGACCGGAGGAGGGCGGCGAGCGGCCGCAGCCCCCGCGTCCCTGAGCAGGTCGGCGGCGGTGCTCGCCCGAATCCGCGCTTCGGGGGACGGCTGGGGCTCTATGGTGGGTCGAAAATGCCGTTTCTGTAGTTATTGGCGGGGATATGTCGGACGAAGCGCCTTCCATGGTCGCTGGCCGGTACCGGCTCGACGAGCGCATCGGCAACGGGCCGATGGGAGAGGTGTGGCGAGGCTACGACACACGTGCCGACTGGACCGTGGCGGTGAAGCTGCTCCGGCCGGGCGCCGCCACGCGGGAGGTGCTCCAGCGGCATGCCGAGGCGGTGGCCCGGGTCATCCACCCGAACGTCGCCATGGTGCTCGACGTGGGCGACGAGGACGGCACGCCGTACCTGGTGATGGAGTACCTCGGCGGCGAGAGCCTGGGGGAGGAGCTGGGCTCGCGCGGGCCGCTGCCGATCGCCGAGGCGTGCGACCTGGTGGGCCAGGCCGCCGCCGGGCTGGACGCCGCCCACCGCGCCGGGGTCGTGCACGGGCAGGTGGACCCGGACACCTTCCGGCGGGCCGGCAGCGGGGTGCTCAAGGTCGTCGGGTTCGGCCTGGCGGGGCTCGCCGCGCCGGGTACCCGGTACACCGCTCCCGAGCAGGCCGCCGGGCGCCCGGCCGAGCCCGCGTCGGACCTGTACGCCCTGGGGTGCGTCTGCTACGAGCTGCTGACCGGCCGGCCGGCGTTCGAGGACGCTCCGGGGGACGCCGCCGAGGAGGGGCGGCCCGAGCCCGCGCCGCCGAGCCGGCACCGTCCCGAGGTGCCCGCCGAGCTGGACCGGCTGGTGCTCTCGCTCCTGGCCGCGGACCCCGCCTCCCGGCCTTCCGGCGGCGAGCCGGTACGGCGGGCGCTGGCCGCCATCGCCCGCCCCCGCCCCCAGACCGCCCCATCTTCCGTCACGGGCGCCCCGCCTCCGCCCTCCGCCCCGGCCCCTTCCCACGCCACCGGCGCGTCGCCACACGGCCCGCGACCGCCCGCCCCGGGCCCGGGCGCCACGGCCCCGGGCGCGTTCCAGCAGCCGCCGCCGCGCGGCGGCGACACCGCCGTCTACGACGCGGTGCCGGGCGAGGGGCGTGACAGCGGCTCCAACCGGCGGCTGTTCCTCCAGCTCGGCGCGGCCGTGGCCGTGATCGCCGCCGTCACCGTCGCGTTCGTGGTGTGGGGCGGCTCCGAGGACACGCCCACCGCCGCCCCCACCCCGACCCCGGCCGCCACGGTCGAGACGCTCCCCGCGATCCCCACCCCCGAGCCGACCACGTCCCCGTCGAGCACCCCCAAGGTGGTCATCCCGTCGGGCGAGCCCACCGCCCTCCGGGAGACCGCGCAGCCCAAGGCCACGCTGACCAGCGGCGTCGTCCCGCCGGGCGGATGGTCGGCGTGGCTGTGGGCCTTCGACAACGCCCTGACGGCCCAGCGGGCCGTCGGCGACGTGAACCCGCGCGTCGCCGACGACGCCCGCAAGAAGCTCAGGAAGGCGGCCAAGAGCTTCGAGCGGGGCCGCGACGACGCCGGCCGCGACCAGATCAGGAAGGTCATGGCCGAGCTGAGGCAGGCCCAGGCCAGGGGCGAGGTGCCGTCCTCCGGCCCGCTGCCCGACTTCATGGGGGACTGGCGGCTCTGACGTACATTGACGCCATGACGATCCACTCCGGGCGGCGGGCAAGGCTGGCCGAGGCCCTGCCCGCCCGCGGCGTCGAAGCCCTCCTGGTCACCTCCCGCGTCAACGTCCGCTACCTCACCGGCCTCGACAGCTCCAACGCCGCCGTGCTCGTCGGAGCGGACGGCTCGGCGCTGCTGGCCACCGACAACCGGTACGTGGAGCGGGCGCGGACCCTGGACGTGCCCGTCGTCGAGGCCACCGACGTGGCCGGCGCGCTGGCCGTGCCCGGCGCGGGCGTCGAGGCCGCGAGCATGAGCATCGCCACGTACAGGTCGCTCCTCGACCGCCTGGGCGGCTCCGGCGAGGTGCTCGTCCCCCTGGAGCCGGTCGTGGAGACGCTGCGCGCCGTCAAGGACGAGGACGAGCTGGAGCTCCTGCGGACGGCCTGCGCCATCACCGACCAGGCCTTCGCCGACGTCTGCCGCGCCATCGCACCCGGCCTGACCGAGCGCGAGGTCGCCCACCTCCTGGAGGCCCGCATGGCCGAGCTCGGCGCCGCCCGGCCCGCCTTCGACTCGATCGTCGCGGCCGGCGAGAACGGCTCCGTGCCCCACCACATCCCCACCACCAGGCCGCTGCGGGCCGGCGACCTCGTCACCCTCGACTTCGGCGCCCAGTACGAGGGCTACCACGCCGACATGACCCGTACCGTCAGCCTCGGCGAGCCCGCCGCGTGGCAGCGGGAGCTGTACGACCTCGTCGCCGACGCCCAGCGCGCCGGCCGGGAGGCGCTCAAGCCCGGCGCCGACGTCCGGCAGGTGGACGCGGCGGCCCGCTCCGTCATCGAGGCGGCCGGCCACGGCGGCCACTTCCGGCACGGCCTGGGCCACGGCGTCGGCCTGGCGATCCACGAGGAGCCGTTCCTGGGCCCTTCGCGGACCGGTAGACTAGAGGATCGAGTTCCGATCACCGTCGAGCCGGGGGTCTACCTTCCCGGTCAGGGCGGCGTTCGCATCGAGGACACCCTCGTGACACGTGAGGGCGAGCCGGAACTCCTCACGAAGACGACCAAGGAGCTGCTCGTCCTTTAGAGCGGCCGCACGCGGGAGAGAACGAGTGGCGACGACCAACGACCTCAAGAACGGCATGGTGCTGAAGCTCGACGGCGGGGACCTGTGGGCCGTCGTGGAGTTCCAGCACGTCAAGCCGGGCAAGGGCGGTGCGTTCGTGCGCACCAAGCTCAAGAACGTGCTGTCCGGCAAGGTCGTCGACAAGACCTTCAACGCCGGCGTGAAGGTCGACGTGGCCAACGTCGACAAGCGCGAGATGCAGTACTCCTACCGGGACGGCGACGACTTCGTCTTCATGGACACCGAGACCTACGACATGGTCAACGTGCCCGCCGGCACGGTCGGCGACGCGGCCAACTACATGCTGGAGAACACGCTGGCCACGGTCGCCTTCAACGAGGGCGCCGCCCTCTACGTCGACCTGCCCGCCGCGGCGGAGCTGACCATCGCCAGCACCGAGCCCGGTCTGCAGGGCGACCGCTCCACCGGCGGCACCAAGCCCGCCACGCTGGAGACCGGCGCCGAGATCAAGGTGCCGCTGTTCATCACGACCGGCGAGAAGGTCAAGGTCGACACCCGCAGCGGCGAATACCTCGGCCGGGCCTGAGGTGTCGGCACGAGGCAAGGCACGCAGGCGCGCGCTGGACATCCTCTTCGAGTCGGAGATCCGCGGCGAGGATCCCCTCAAGATCCTCGCCGAGCGGGTGGAGCGGCAGGAGCCGCCGGTCAACGAGTACACCTCGGCCCTGGTCGAGGGCGTCGCCCGCCACCAGGCCCGCATCGACGAGCTGATCACCACCTACTCCGAGGGCTGGACCCTGGAGCGCATGCCCGCCGTCGACCGCAACCTCCTGCGCGGCGGCACCTACGAGCTGCTCTGGATGCCCGACGTGCCCGAGGGCGTGGTCATCAGCGAGTGGGTCCACCTGGCCGGTGAGCTGTCGACGGACGAGTCGCCGTCGTTCGTCAACGGGCTGCTGGCCCGCTTCAAGCAGCTCAAGCCCAGCCTGACCCTCTAGGGCCCGCCCGATCACCCGTTGACCTTGACGCGACGTCAACGTGTCTCATAGGGGTCATGAGGATCGGCGAACTGGCCGCGCTGGTCGGGGTTTCCACCCGGACCGTGCGCCACTATCACCACATCGGCCTGCTCCCCGAGCCGGCGCGGCAGGCCAACGGCTACCGCGAGTACCGGCTCGCGGGCGCGGTGAGCCTGGCCCGCATCCGGCAGCTCGCCCGGCTGGGGCTCTCCCTCGACGAGCTGCGCGACGCGCTGGCCGGCGACGACGGCCGCGACCTGCGCGAGGTGCTCCGGGAGCTGGACGCCGACCTCGTCAGGGAGCAGGAGGCGATCGCGGCCAGGCGCGCACGCCTGGCCGCGCTGCTCGCCCGTGCCGACGAGGGGTCCGGCGCCCTCATGTCGGCGGGCCTGGCGGAGGTGCTGCGCGGCCTGTCCCTCGACGGATCGCCCGTCGCCGAGCTTGACCGCCAGATGCTGACGCTGGCGAGCGCCATGGGCGGCCCGGAGGGCGAGAACGCGGTGGTCGAGCTGATGCGGCCCCTCACCGAGCCGGACACGCTCGCCGGCGGGCTCGACCTCTACCGGCGGCTCGACGACCTCGCCGACGCCGACCCGGGCGACCCCAGGGTGGCCGGGCTCGCCGCCGACCTGGCCGGGCACATCCCCGACGCGATGGCCTCGGCCATGATCGAGAACAGTCGAGAACCGGCGGCGGGCGGCTCGCCGGTGACGGACGGCGACCGGTGGCTGGAGACACTCGCGGGGGAGATGGCACCCGCGCAGGCCGAGGTGCTGCGGCTGCTCATGGAGCGGCTGCGCGAGCGGACGTCATGCTGAGGCCCAGGGGGAGCGGGCGTCGTGGTGAGAGCCGTGCCGTGGTGCGGCCGCGTCCCTGTGAGGGGCCCTGCGACGGCGAGGGCTCTGCCGTGGTGAGGCTCGCACGCGCCGCCCTCCACGCCGTCGTGCCCGCCGAGTGCCTGCTGGCCGTGCTGCTCGTGTGGGGGGTCCGTCCGCCGGTCGCCCTGCTCGCGGGCGCGGAGGGGGTCGCCGCGCTGGTGTTCACGCTGGAGGCTGTCGTCGCCGGCCGGCTGTTCCTGGCCGCGCGACGGGAGGGCGCGGGCCGGCGGGCCGCGCTGTCGGCCACCGCCGACGCCCTGATGCCGCCGGTGGTGCGCAGGCTGGTGGAGTTCGAGGTGCGGGGGGTCGCCGCTCTCGTCGTGTTCGTGGTGCGGCGCGGCCGGCCCCGGGTGCCGCCGGGCGCCGTCGCGGTCCCGTACGCGGGGGAGCAGGCGGCGACCCTGCTCGTCCTCGTCTTCGCGATGGCCGTGGAGACCGTCGTGGTGCACCTGCTGCTCGTCTCCCTCGGGGTGCCCGCCGCGATCCACCTGCCGGTGCTCCTGCTGGACGTGTACGGGGTGCTGTTCGTCCTGGCGCTGGCCGCCTCCTCCGCGCTGCGGCCGCACCTGGTGAGCGAGGACGAGGTGCGCGTCCGGTACGGCGAGTACCTCGACGTCCGCATCCCGCGCGAGCTGATCGCCTCGGTCGCGGCAGCGCGCTCGTACGACGAGAAGGGCATGGCCATGGTGGTGGACGGGCGGTTGCGGGTGGCGGTGTCGTCCCAGACCAACGTGGCCGTCGAGCTGACCGCCCCGGTCACCGTGGTGCGCCCGCTCGGCGGCCGCGCCGAGGTCACGTCCGTGCGGTTCTTCGCCGCCGACCCCGCCGCCGTGGTCTGTGCCCTGCGCCCGGCCCCGGCGCCGTGACGGACCGCACCTGTCCCCGCCCACCGCACCCGGCCCGTCGCCCGGGCCGTGACAGTCCGTGCCCATGGCACCCGTGGCAGCACGTGGGAGGCGTGGGACGGCGTAGGCTGGGGCGGGTCGGAGGAGCGAGAAGGAGGCGAGCCGAGGTTGCGTGCTGAAGGCGTCACGAGGCCCCCGGCGGTGCGGACCGCCGTCGTCTGGGACGCGTTGCTGGCCGAGCTGGCCCGGCTGGGAGAGGCCACCGGGCGCGACCGGCTCGACATCGTCGACGCCGGCGGCGGCACCGGAGGGTTCGCCGTGCCGATGGCCGAGCTGGGCCACACCGTCACGGTCGTCGACCCGAGCCCCGACTCGCTGGCCGCGCTGGAGCGCCGGGCCAAGGAGAAGGGCGTCGGCGTGCGGGGGCTGCAGGGCGACGCGGCCGACCTGGCCGACCTGCTCGACCGCGACGGCGCCGACCTGGTGCTGTGCCACAGCGTGCTGGAGTACGTCGACGACCCGATCGGCGCGATGACCGCCGTCGCGGGCCTGCTGCGCCGGGGCGGCGCGGTGAGCGTGCTGACGGCCAACCCGGTGGCGGCCGCCCTCCACCGCGCGCTGGCCGGCCACTTCGACGAGGCCCGTACGGCGCTCGCCGACCCCGAGGGCCGCTGGGGCGACCGCGACCCCACCCCGCGCCGCTACACCGCCGAGGCCCTGTCCGAGCTGCTGGCGGCGACCGGCTTCGCGGTGGGGGCCGTGCACGGGGTGCGGGTCTTCGCCGACCTGGTGCCCAGCCGGCTGGTCGACGGCGAGCCCGGCGCGGCCGAGGCACTGGTGGCACTGGAGCAGGCCGCCGCGGGCCACCCCGTCCTGCGCGACATCGCCACGCAGCTGCACGTTCTCGCCCGGCGGAGCTGAACCCGCCGGGCGTTCGCACTCGTGTTCGGATAGAATCGAGGACGTGTCCCGCAAGCAGATCACCGGCATCGGCCCCGCTCCGCGGACCGGGGTCGATGACAGCGGCTGCCCGATCCTGCACGTCGACATGGACGCGTTCTTCGCGAGCGTCGAGCTGCTGGAGCGGCCGGAGCTGCGCGGCCGCCCGGTGATCGTCGGCTCGCCCGCCGGCCGGGGCGTGGTGCTCAGCGCCACCTACGAGGCCAGGGCGTACGGCGTGCACTCGGCGATGCCCATGAGCAGGGCCCGCCGGATGTGCCCGCAGGCCACGATCATCCCGCCGAGCCACGGGAAGTACTCCGAGGTGTCCCGGGGCGTCATGGAGATCTTCCACGCGATCACCCCGCTGGTCGAGCCGATCGCCTCCGACGAGGCGTTCCTCGACGTCGGCGGCGCCAGGCGCCGGCTGGGCCCACCCGCGCGGATCGCCGCGATGATCCGCGAGCAGGTCCGTGACCGCTACGGCATCACGTGCTCGGTGGGGGTGGCGAGCAGCAAGTTCGTCGCCAAGCTCGCCTCCAAGCAGTGCAAGCCCGACGGTCTGCTCGTGGTGCCCGAGGCCGAGGTGGTGGCGTTCCTGCACCCCCTGCCCGTCTCGGCGCTGTGGGGCGTCGGCGAGCGCACGGAGCAGGCGCTCGTACGGCTGGGCATCCGCACGGTCGGCGACCTGGCCCGGGTGCCGCCCGCCACGCTCCGGCGCGAGCTGGGGCAGGCCGCCGGCGGCCACCTGGCCGAGCTGGCGTGGGGCCGCGACGAGCGGCCCGTCACCGCCCACACGCCCGACAAGAGCATCGGCAACGAGGAGACGTTCGCCGCCGACGTGGACGACCCCGAGGCGATCAGGCGGGAGCTGCTACGCCTGTCGGAGCGCGTGGCGGGCAGGATGCGGGCGGCCGGGCACGTGGGCCGGACGGTGAGCGTGAAGCTGCGCCGGGCCGACTTCACCACCATCACCCGCTCGCGCACCCTCAAGGAGCCGACCGACGTGGCCCAGGAAATCTATGCCACGGCCTGCGAGCTGTTCGAGGCGGCAGGGCTGGAGCGGGTGCGCCTTCGCCTCGTCGGTGTCAGGATGGAGAACCTCAGGCCGGCCGACTCCGCGGCGCGGCAGCTCAGCCTCGGCGAGCGGGAGACGGGATGGCGGGAGGCCGAACGCGCGATGGACAAGGCGATCCGCAGATTCGGGCCGGATGCGGTGCTCCCGGCGTCGCTTGTGCGCGGAAGACTTGATGAAATGGAAGCATGACGCCATGTCGGGACCTGGGGGGAGTGTGGGGAGTGGTGCCTAGATGACCCACAATGGAGCTATGACGTCACCTCCGGTTTGGTCTGCGTTGGACGTTTGCTTTCGCCTACGTCTACAGCCTCGTATTCTGGGGATAACCGACCGCGAGGTCCGGACACCCCGTGTCGTCCGTTGCCGTCTTCCCCGTAATGGGGCCGTCCTTGGGAGGCGCCGTGCCGCTCTCTGAGCACGAGCAGCGCTTGCTCGACCAGATCGAGCAGGCACTCTACGCCGAGGATCCGAAGTGGGCCAACACCGTCAGGATCAGTGACCCCCGCAGCCATTACAAGCGCCGCCTGATCAAGGCCTCCGTCGGCTTTGCCCTCGGTGTCGTGCTCCTCATGGTGGGTGTGGTGATCAACCTGATTCCGCTCGGCGTCGGCGGTTTCGTGGTCATGCTCGCCGCGTGTCTGTGGGGCCTGTCCAGCTGGAAACGCATGAACGGGTTCGTGGACACCGCCACCGGCTCCGTTCCCGCCCCGGGTAAGCCGGCGGCGCGGCGCGGTGGCCGGGGCACGTTCATGGAGCGTATGGAAGAGCGCTGGCGCCGCCGTCACGACGAGCGCTGACCCCTCCCATCGGGCCGGACCCGGCATCCCCGCCGGGCCGCACGGCCCAGGCCCGGCACCGCCGGGCCACCTCGCCCCCACGCGCGCCCGCCGACGGCTCTCCACCCCGGGCGCGCCCGCTCACTCACTCCTCACCCGCGCCCGCCGCAGGCTCACCCCCGGCAGCGCTCGCCGACGGATCGCCTCCGCGTGATCGTGCGGCCGTCCCCCAAGGGAACGACCGCACGATCCCGCCACGGCACCCGGCCGGCGAATCACCACCCCGCGCCGGTCACCACGGGCCGGTCACCCCGCGCCGGTCACTCCACGCCGGTCACTCCACGCCCGTCACCCCACGCCCGTCACCACGGCTGGTCACCACGGGCCGGTCACCCTGCGCCGGTCACCACGGGGGCGCCTCCTGTCACGAGCCCTTCTCGGCCGCCGTCCTCCGCAGCCGCAGGTTCTCCAGCCGGTCGAACCCGTCCAGCAGCCGCTCACCCATGAGCCGGATCCTGCGCAGCGTCGAGGGCGGCAGCAGCAGCGCCCGCAGCCGCCTGCCGCGCGACGCCGTCGCCGCCAGAGCCTTCCGCACCGTGCGCAGATCCTGCCGCACCGGGCCGATCTCGCCGGGCGAGCGGGCGAACAGCGACCGCTCCACCGCCGACGCGATGGCCGTGATGGCCGCCGCCGAGCCGGCGTCGAACTCGTACCGCTCGGCCAGCCTGCGCGCCAGCGCCCGCGGCGTCTCGCTGGTGCCGCGCTCCAGCCCGTAGTCCAGCAGCAGGTCGTCGAGCTCGGCCCAGACGGCCGCGACGGACGGCAGCCGCCCGCTCCCGGCCCTCGCGCCCGCGCTCATGCCCGTCCCCGCTGCCGCACCCGTTCCGGCGCCGGCTCCCGCACCGGAGTCCGCGCGCGACGATCCGTCCGAGGCGCCGCCCGCGCGACCCAGGCGGCGCAGCCGCCGCCCGCGGGCGAGCAGCCGCAGCCCGGCCGGCACGAGCAGGAGCAGCAGGAGCACGCCCGCGCCGATGCCCAGCTGGGCGGCCAGCGGCGTCGACTCCTCCGCCGGCAGCACGCCCGTCTGCAGGGTGGCCTCGCGGTCCAGCTGGCGCGGGTTCTGCCGGGCCTGCGGCGACAGGGGCTCGTCGGCGGAGCTGCTCGTCGCGCCGGGCGACGGCGTGGAGCTGTCACCCACCGGGTCCGGCGGCGGCACCGTGTACGCGGGGACGCGGGCGCTGCCCTGACCCAGCGAGCCGGCCGGCGTCGGCTCGAACGGCAGCCAGCCCACGCCCTCGAAGTACAGCTCGGGCCAGGAGTGGGAGTCGTTCGTCCCGACCGTCCAGCGGTCGCCGGTCTTCGTGCCGCCGGTGTACCCGATCGCCACCCGCGCCGGGATGCCCGTCAGCCTGGCCAGCACCGCCATCGACATGGCGAACTGCTCGCAGTACCCCGCCCGGCTGTGCAGCAGGAAGTCCTCCAGCGCCGAGTTGCCGTGCCCCTGGGTCTGCAGGCTGTAGGTGAAGTTCCCGGTCTTGGTGAAGAACTCCTGCAGCTTGACCGCCGCGTCGTAGTGGGTGCGGGCGCCCTTCGTGATCTCCTGGGCCAGCTCCCGGATCTTGGGGGGCAGGTTGTCCGGCAGCCGCAGGTAGCGGGCGTCGACCCCGGCCGTCGACCGCGGCAGTGACCGCAGCAGGGCGCTGGTCGGCACCGGCTCGCTGCTGCTCACCTTGTACTCCAGGCCCGCGGCGGCCTCCTCCCTGGTCGAGAAGACCATGAGGGTGTCCACGTCGGCCCGCCAGTCGCCGTCCACGCGGACCTGCCTCGGCGGGTACGGCAGCGGCAGGAACGACAGCTTCGCGATCTCGTCGCTGATCTGGATGTCGCTCACCACGTTGGCGACCGGCACGCCCGGTTGGAGGCCGGGCGGCGGCGGGAGCGGGCCGTTCTCGGTCCGGTTGTCCGGCGAGCCCTCCGGATCGGTCATGCCGAACTGCTCGCCGTCGAACGTGTCGAGCGCATAGATCCGCAGGTAGCGAGGCTTGTCGTCGCTGTTGGTGTACGACAGCACGACCCGCTGCTCGGGCAGGTTCAGCTGGCCTCTCAGGCTCGCGATCGGGTTCGCGATGCTGATCGAGTTGCCGGCGCCCGGGCCCCTGCCGCCCACGCCGAAGGTGAAGAACGACACCGGCTCCATCACCGGCAGCGCGGCCGGCACCAGGACGGCGATCACCACCGCGGCGAACCCGATCCGCTTGCCCGACAGCCGCAGCCCCCGCGTGTCGGCGGTCTCCCGCACGCGGACCGGGGCCTGGGCCTGGGCCTGGGGGGCGGCCGCGCGGGTGGTGCGGCGCACCAGCACCGCGCGCCCCCAGTGGCCCACCCGCTCCCGGCCGTCGGCCATGAGCAGCCCCAGGAACCCGGACGCGGCGATCACGAACGCCGGCCAGCCGATCGGGTCGGACAGGATCGTCGCGGGCACCGTGACCAGCGCCAGCAGCGGCAGCCCGGCCAGCGCCGCCCGCCGCGTCCGCGCCGCCAGCAGGTCCACTAGGAGCGCGATCAGCCCCACGCCGCCGCAGGTCAGCAGCGTGATGGCGGTGTTGGCGGGCACCGGCGCGGCGAAGCGCTGGATGTCGTCCCACCCGGCCGCGAGCAGCCGGGCCAGCTCCACCGCCGACGCCCTGGTCGGCAGGACCAGCGCCCAGGCCTTGTCCGAGGCGAACGACGCGGTCAGGTAGATCCACAGCGCGAGCAGGCTCACCAGCGTCGCCGCCCACGCGGGCAGCGACAGCCGGCCGCTCAGCAGGCTCGCGGCCAGGACCGCGAGCACCGCGCCCAGCGTCCCCCAGAACCACGAACCGCCCTCGAACAGCGGATAGAGCAGGATCGAGGAGCAGAACGTGGCCACCGCTGCGGCGACCGACAACCTCATGCCGCACCTCCCGCCGGACTGAACGCGTATCGGCCGCGGTTGGCGGCGGCCTGCCAGACGGAGGCGATCGACGTGCCCGCGGGCAGTCGCACGATGCGCCAGCCGTAGCCGGTCAGCACGGTCTCCACCGCGTGGTAGTCCTCGTCCGAGCCGGGCTCGCTCCCGTCCCAGGTGTTCACGTCGAGCAGCACCGCCACCCCTGTGATGCCGCTGTGCCGCACCCGTCCCAGCTCCCTGGCCTCCTCGGGGTCGAGGGAGCCGAGCACGGCCACGACCAGCCCGTCGCCGCCGCCCTGCCGCAGCGCCGAGACCGCCATGTCCAGGGAGCGGACCGGGCTCTGCCGTACCACGGCCAGCGTGTCCAGCAGCGACCAGCTCAGGCCCGCGTCCGTCAGGTGCTCGGCGCCCTGGTCGGTGACCAGGCGCAGGCCGAGGCCCTCGCGGGCGAGGTGCACGCCGATGGAGGCCGCGGCCGAGACCGCCACCTCGAACGACGAGCGCGGCCCCTCGCCGCGGTGGGCGTGGCGGCGGGTGTCCAGCAGGAGCGCGCCGCGGCTCTGCCACTGCTGCTCCTCGCGCCGCACCATCAGCTCGCCGCGCCGGGCCGTGGACCGCCAGTGGACCCGCCGCAGGTCGTCGCCCTGCCGGTACTCGCGCGGCGCCACGTCGTCGTCGCCGGCCGCGGCCACGCTCCTCGTGCGGCTGTCGCCGCCGCCCGTCCACTCGCCGGACAGCCGTACGTGCGGCAGCGCCACGACCTGCGGCGTCACCACGAGCGTGTCGGCGATCGTGAACGCCCGCGACAGCTCCACCAGCCCGAACGGGTCGGCGATGCGCACCGACAGCGGCCCGATCGTGTAACGGCCGCGCAGGTCGGAGCGGACCCGGTAGTCGATCTCGCGGATGCCGCGGGCCTCGACCTTGTCCAGGACGAACCGGGGCCGCACGCCCAGCGCGTACGGCACCGTGTCCTCGATGAGCAGCAGGCCGGTGGGCAGGCGGGTGACGTTCTCCAGGCGCAGGGTCACGGTGGCCTCCCCGCCCACCTCGGCCCTGGCCGGGTCCAGCCGTCTGGCGCAGCTGAGCCGGTACCGGGTGCGCGCCACCACCATCGCGGCCAGCAGCGGCAGCGCCGCCACCAGCACCCCGATCCTGAACAGGTCGTTCTCGCCCAGCAGAACCGCCATCACCAGCGCCGCGACACCGGAGGCGAGGAACGACCGGCCCCGCGCGGTCAGCGCCCGCAGCCCCGTCCTCACGAGGCGCTGGTCTCCGGCACGGGCACGCGCCTGACGAGGTCGGTCACCACCTGCTCCGGATGACGGCGCTGGCCCTGGGCCTCGACGCTCGGCAGCAGCCGGTGCGCCAGCACGGGCACGGCCAGGTCCTGCAGGTCGTCCGGGATGACGTAGTCGCGGCCGGAGAGCGCGGCGTGTGCCCTGGCCGCGCGGACGAGCTGCAACGTCGAGCGGGGCGAGGCGCCGAGCCGCAGGTCGGGGGAGTGGCGGGTGGCGACGACCAGGTCGATCGCGTACTTCTTGACCGGCTGCGACACGTACACCCCGCGCACCGCCTCGATCAGCGCCCGCACCTCGGCGGTGGTCGCGACCGGCTCCAGCTTGTCCAGCGGGGAGGCGCCGCCGTGGACGTCGAGCATCTCCAGCTCGGCGCGCGGCTCCGGGTATCCCATCGCGACGCGCGCGGTGAAGCGGTCGCGCTGCGCCTCGGGCAGGGGATAGGTGCCCTCCATCTCGATGGGGTTCTGCGTGGCGATCACCATGAAGGGGCTGTCGAGCCGGTACGTCACGCCGTCGACCGTGACCTGGTGCTCCTCCATGCATTCGAGGAGGGCCGACTGCGTCTTGGGCGAGGCCCGGTTGATCTCGTCCCCGACCACGATGTTGGCGAAGACGGGGCCGGGCTTGAACTCGAACTCGCGCGTCTGCTGGTTGTAGGCGCTGACGCCGGTGATGTCGCTGGGCAGAAGGTCGGGGGTGAACTGCACCCGGCGCACCGGGCAGTCGATGGAGCGCGCCAGCGCCTTGGCCAGCATGGTCTTGCCGACGCCGGGGACGTCCTCGATCAGCAGGTGACCCTCGGCGAGCAGCACGGTGAGGGTCAGCCGGACAGCGTCGCTCTTGCCTTCGACGACCGACTCGATGGCCTCGCGGATCCGGTGCGCGGTGGAGACCAGCTCCTCGAGCTGGTGAGGGACGTCATGGGTAACTGCCACCAGGCCTCCATGAGAAGAAGTGCGACGGTCGTCCCGGCCGGCGGCGGAGCCATTGCGGGAGCCATGCCGTTCCTTTTCCATTGTGTGTACGACCCTACGATGCTGCGGGTTCTGGGGCGACATTTGCCGATTTTCCAGAGAACTTGGACAGTGTCCTGTTCTCGTGCCATAGCCGTGCGAATCCGGTGACATCGGGGCTACCATGCGCGCCCCACTTTCCTCCACGCATGTGGCTCCGCGCGCTCGTTCCGTTCTGCGGCGGCTTTTCCCGCCCCCTCGACACGCCCGCCACGGCCGGCGCGCCCCTCGCGCCCCCCACCGCACTCCACCTCTCTGACCTGCGAAAACGCGAGCAGATCGGCCCGCGACATGGGGTTGAATCAGTTGACGGTGGGGAGAAGTGGAGTATGGTGGTGCGCAGTGGAGGGCCGGTGCGCCAGCGTCGAGCGCTTCACTAGGCACGGGAGGTGGAGCCGATGTTCCTCGGCACCCATCAACCGCGTCTGGACGACAAGGGACGGCTGTTCCTGCCGGCTAAGTACCGTGAGGAGCTGGCGGAGGGTCTTGTGATCACCAAAGGCCAGGAGCGATGCCTCTACGTTTTTCCCGTGGAGGAGTTCCAGCGCATAACCGAGGCTCTCAGTACCGCCCCGGTCACCGCCAAGGCGGTGCGTGACTACAGCCGCGTCTTCTTCGCCAGCGCGTCCGACGAGACCCCCGACAAGCAGGGCCGCATCACCATCCCGCAGAGCCTGCGCCAGTACGCCGGCCTGCAACGCGACTGCGTCGTCATCGGGGCCAACACCCGGTTGGAGATCTGGGACGCGCAGGCGTGGGACACCTACCTCAACGCACAGGAGCAGGCGTTCGCCGATCTGTCGGAGGAGGTGCTGCCAGGGATCTTGTAGAAGTCACGGTTGATCCGTCGGAGATGTCGTTCGGCGAGGTCTCCACCCGCAACCACTGCCGGCCAGCTGATGCACCTTCCCCGGTGTCAGATGGCGGGCTTCCACGAAGAGGGTGCGGATGGGGACCTGGCCGGGCGGCACCGGGTGGGGACCCAGGCAAGGCCGATAGGATCGCCGACCGCGTCATCCGCGAGCAAAGGACGCGAGAGGGGGGTTGGAGATGCACGACGCCACAGGTACGGGTGGTCACGTTCCGGTCATGCTCGACCGCGTACTGGAGCTGCTGGCTCCGGCGCTGGGCGGTGAGCGGCCCGTCGTCGTCGACGCCAACCTCGGCCTCGGTGGCCACTCGGAGGCCCTGCTCGCCGCCTATCCCGCACTTCACCTGATCGGCATCGACCGCGACCCGTTCGCGATCGACTTCTCCACGCGCAGGCTCGCCCCCTACGCGGAACGGACCACCCTGGTCCACGCCTCCTCCGACCAGCTCGCCGAGGTGCTCGCCGCCACCGGCCCCGCCCTCGGCCGCGCCACGGTCGACGGTGTGCTGTTCGACCTGGGGGTCTCCTCACCGCAGCTGGACGAGGCCGAGCGCGGGTTCGCGTACTCCTATGACGCCCCGCTGGACATGCGGATGGACACCGAGCAGGAGCTCACGGCGGAGAAGGTGGTCAATACCTACTCAGCCGGGGACCTAGTCCGCATCCTCCGCGATTACGGCGAGGAACGGTTCGCACCGCGTGTCGCTGGCCTAATTGTCAAGGAAAGGGCCAAGGAGGCCATAACGTCGACGAAGCGGCTTGCGGAGATCGTTCGTCAAGCGATTCCCGCCGCTACCCGGCGCACCGGTGGCAACCCCGCCAAGAGGACTTTCCAAGCGCTGCGCATCGAGGTCAACGCGGAGCTCGCCGCCCTGGAGGCGGCGCTGCCCGCGGCCCTCGACGCGCTGACACTCGGTGGGCGAGTCGTCGTGCTCTCCTACCACTCCCTGGAGGACCGGCTCACCAAGCAGGTCCTCACGGCGCGAACCAGGGACACCAGCCCTCCCGGGCTCCCCGTCCCGCTGCCGGCACACCAGCCGCGGTTCCGCCTGGTGACGAGGGGGGCCGAGCTCCCCGGCGAAGAAGAGCTCGCCCGCAACCCGCGGGCGGCCTCGGCCCGGCTTCGGGCGGCAGAGAGGATCCGTGTTGACGACCACGACTGAGCAGGAGACCAGGCGGCGCGCCTCCGCCCGCGGCACCGTGCTCGAGCCCGGCGCGCCCGAGACGGCCGCGGCCGGCACCGCCGTGCCCGGCGCGCCCGCGTCCGACCTCGGCCCGTCCGGCCGTGGGGCGTCCGGTTCCGGCTCGGCCGCCTCCGGTGAGGCCGCCGCGGGCACCGCCACGCCCGAGATCACCCTGCCTGACCTCACGCCGCCCGAGCCCAAGCCCGGCGCGTCCAGGCCGGGCGGGGCCCGGTCAGGCTCCACGCGCGGGGGTGTCAAGGGCGGTGCCGCGAGCAGGCGCAGGCCCGCCCCTCCGCAGCAGCCGAAGAGCGGCACCCGCACGCTCACCGGCCCGGGAGGCACGGGCCAGGCAGGCAAGGCGGCGGGAGGCACGGCCCCGGCCGCGCCGCCCGCCCGGCCGTCCGGCGAGCCGGCCACCCGGCCCGCCCCGGAGCCCGGCACGGCACCCGGTCAGGAGCCGTCGCCGGCGTCCCGGCCGATCCCGCGTCCGCGCCCGGCCGCCGAGTCCGACCCCGCGCGGCCCCGGCGCGAGCGCGTCGCCCGTCCCGCCGGCCGGGCCGTCCCGGCGCGCCGCCGCCAGCGGGCGCCGTTCGTGCTGCTCGTCGTGGGGCTGCTCTGTGGCGGCCTGGTCAGCCTGCTCCTGCTCAACACCGTGCTCGCCCAGGACTCGATCACCGCCTCGCGGCTGCGCGGCGAGATCGCCGCCGCCCGCCAGCACAACGAGCGGCTCAAGCAGCTGATCGAGCAGGAGACGCAGGCCGACGTCATCGCCAGGCGCGCCGAGGACCAGGGCCTCCACCTCGACAACACCATCAACCCGCTCACCCTGGGCGACAAGGGCACGGGCACCGCCGCCAAGCCGGGCACCGGCACGGGTACGGGCGCCGACAAGCGCACGGGCACCGGCGAGGAGACCGCGACCGGCACCCGTACCAGCACGGGCACCGGCGAGGAGACCGCGACCGGCACCCGTACCAGCACGGGCACCGGCGAGGAGACCGCGACCGGCACCCGTACCAGCACGGGCGCCGACACCGCGACCGGCAAGCCCGGCGCCACGGCGGAGTCCGGCACCGGGACCGGCGGCACGGCCGACACCGGGGCCGCGACCAGCGGCACCGCCGACAGCACCGCAGACAGCGCGGCCGACACCGGGCGGGTGGGCCAGACCCGGTGAGCACCACAGGCGGCAGGGGCCAGGGGCCCGGCCGTGGCGGGGGCGGCGCCGGCTCTCAAGGAGGGCCCGGCGCCGCCCGTCGTACGTCCGGCGGCCCCGGCCGGTCGGGAAGACAGGCGGGCTCGGCCCGTTCGGAGGGGGCGGACCGTCCGCCGTCCGACGAGCGGCGCGACCCGCGTAAGCGGCCCGACCCGTTCGACCTGCCTTTCGACCTCTCGTCCGGCCCGTCCGGCGACGACGCCGACGACCAGCCGCGCGGCCGTGCGCCGCGGGGCCGCGCCCCGCAGGACCCGCGCACGCGCCAGGACCCGGCGACCGGCCGCGACCCCGTCGGCGGCCGCACGCGCCGCGACCGTGACGACGACGCCCAGGACGCTCCACGTGGTCGTACCCGCCAGGATCGGGACGGGGAGCCCCAGGACCTTCCGCGCGGCCGCCTGCGCCGCGATCGCGACGAGGACCCGCAGGACGTCCCGCGCGGCCGTCTGCGCCGTGACCGCGACGAGGACCCGCAGGACGTCCCGCGCGGCCGTCTGCGCCGTGACCGCGACGACGACGCGTCAGGCACCGGACGCGGCCCCACAGGCCGGGACCGGGACGACGACCCGTCGGACGTGCCGCGCGGCCGTACCCGGCGGGACCGTGACGGGGATCCGCAGGAGGCTCCACGTGGGCGTCTGCGGCGCGACCGGGACGACGAGCCGCGGGACCTCCCACGCGGCCGGCTGCGTCAGGACCGGGACGGCGATTCCCGGGACACCCCGCGCGGCCGTGCGCCGCAGGACGAGGTCCGCGGGCGGTCCGCCGACCGCCGGCCGGCCGACCGGTCCGGCGGCCGGGCGGCCCAGGACCGGATGACCGGCCGGCCCGAGCGGGACGCCGGAGAGCGCAGCCCCCGCCACGACGACGAGACCGCGGACTGGGACCCCCTCGCCGGCTCCGCCCGCGCCCGGCGCACGGCGCGGGGTCGCGACGACCTCCCGCCCGTCCGGGGAGCGCGCGACGACGCGCCGCCGGCCCGCGCCCGACGCCAGGACGACGGTGACGGCCCGCGCGCCCGCTCACGCCAGGACGACGGTGACGGGCCGCGCGCCCGCTCACGCCAGGAGGCGCCGGGCCGGGCCGCCCGCGCCCGGCAGGACGACGACGCCGCCGCCGGTCGGGGTCGTACGCGCGCGGGCACCGAGGGGCCGGCCGGACGAGACCGCGCCGACGCCGGGGAGCCGGGCGGCCACGGCCGTGCCCGCCAGGACGGGCCGCAGGGCACACGCGGGGCCGCCCCCCAGGACCGCGACCCCCGCGACCGGGCCACCGCACGCGACCGCGCCACCGCCCAGGACCGTGCCAGGGACAGGGAACGGGACCGCGACAGGGACCCGCGCGGCCGCGCGCCCCGAGATCCTCAGGACCGGGGCGCGCACGACCGCGACCCGCACGACCGTGGCGCCCGAGACCGGGCCGCCCACGGCAGGTCACCCCAAGGCAGGGCCGCTCAAGGCAGGATGCCCCAGGACGGCCAGGAGCGGCTCAGGGGGCGCGCGCCCAAGGACGGCCCCGGCGGGCCACGGGGCGGCGCTCCCCGCCGCGGCGGCCCCTCCAGCGCCTTCGGGCGCGGCCTCGGCGCCCTGCTCCAACGCGCCGCCGGAGGCCGCGACGGTGGCGGCCGCGACAGTGGTGGCCGCGACGGTGGAGGCCGAGGCGGCGGGCGCAGGCCGCCGTCGTCCCGGCCCGCCAAGCCACCCCTCGTCCTGCGTCTCGGCAGCCCGCGCCGGCGCATCAACGTGGGGCTCATCGGCATGACCTTCATCCTGTCGATCTTCGCCGGCCGGCTGATCCAGATGCAGGGTCTCGACTCCAAGGTGTACGAGGCGCGGGCCGCCGACCAGCGCCTGCAGACCCAGCAGATCCCGGCCAAGCGCGGCACGATAACCGACGTCAACGGCCACCCGCTGGCCGTCACCGCCGAGGCGCGCGAGATCGCCATCGACCCCACCGTGGTGCCCGTCCCCGCGCGGCCCATGGTCGCCCAGGCCCTCGCCGCGCACCTGGGCAGGACCGAGCAGGAGATGGCCGCCAAGCTGGCCCAGCCCGGCACCCGCTACCAGTTGCTGGCCCGGGACGTCGACCCGGTCGTCGCGAGCCGCCTGCTGAAGGCCGGCGTCCCCGGGCTGACCGCGAAGAAGACCTACCGGCGGCTCTATCCGGCGGGCGATCTGGCGGGCAGCCTCATCGGGTTCGTCGGTGACGAGGGCAAGGGCCTCGGCGGCATCGAGGCGACCAAGAACTCCCTGCTGGCCGGCCGCGACGGCGAGCAGCGGGCCGAGACCGGCCGTGACGGCCAGCCCATCCCCATGACCAGCACCCGGCGCACCGCCCCGGTGGACGGCCGCGACGTGCGGCTGACCATCGACCGCGACATCCAGTGGGCCGCCCAGCGGTCCCTCACCGAGCAGGTGAAGGAGGCCGGCGCGAGCAGCGGCACCGTCATCGTCATGGACGTCCGGACGGCGCAGATCATCGCCATGGCCAACAGCCCGGAGCTCGACCTGAACAACTGGAGCAAGTCCCCGGCCAGCCTGTACGTCAACCGGGCCGCCGCCGACGTGTTCGAGCCGGGCAGCACCAACAAGGTCATCACCGCGGCGGCGACCCTGGAGGCCGGCGTGGTGAGCCCGGACACGGTCTTCCAGGTCAAGGACAACATCCAGTGCGCCGACCGGGTGCTGCGCGACGCCCACCCGCATCCGGCCGAGGCGATGACGTTCCGCGAGGCCATGGCCCAGTCCAGCAACGTCGCGACCATCATGGCCGCCCGCAAGATCGGCAGCGAGCGGCTGTACCGGATGCTCAAGGCGTTCGGCTTCGGCGCGGCGCCCGGCGGCGGCGTGCCCGGGGCCGGGGCCGGGCTGCTGCCCGACTACAAGACCTGGTCCGGCAGCCAGAGCTGCACGGTCGCCTACGGGCAGGGCGTGTCGGTGACCGCGCTGCAGATGGCCAGCGTGTACCAGACGATCGCCAACGGCGGCGTGAAGATCGACCCGCAGATCGTCGCGGGCACGACCGACGCGTCCGGGAGGTTCGTCCCGTCGGCTCCGGGCAGGAAGACCCGGGTGGTCAGTGAGAGGACCGCCAAGGAGATCGGCACCATGCTCGAGGCCGCGGTGAGCGCCCAGGGCACCGGCGAGCTGGCCGCCATCCCCGGGTACCGGGTGGCGGGCAAGACGGGCACCGCGGACCGCTACGATCAGCAGTTGGGCCGTTACGACGGCTATACTGCGTCGTTCGCGGGGTTCAGCCCCGCCGACGCGCCGCGGCTCGTGGTGCTGTCGGTGCTGCAGAACCCGAAGAACGGTCACTTCGGCGGGCAGATCGCCGCGCCCGTGTTCAAGGATGTGATGACGTTCGCCATCAAGAGCAGGAAGATCCCGCCCACGGGTTCCGCCGCGCCCGCGGTGCGGACTCGCGCGGGACAGTGACCGGGAAAGGTACGCTGCCGCCGTGCGTCCCCCGTCGTCTATGCGTCCAACGACCAGTCCGCCCCGTCCGCTGACCGGGCTGGCGACCATGCTCGATGCCGAGCCCGGCTCGGCGAGGTCGCCCCACGCCGCGCTGACCGGCGTCACCATCGACTCGCGCGAGGTGCGGCGCGGCGATCTCTACGTGGCCCTGCCCGGCCGGCAGGCGCACGGCGCGGCCTTCGCGGCGCAGGCCATGGCGAGCGGCGCCGCGGCCGTCCTCACCGACGAGGCGGGCCGTGAGCAGGCCGTCGCCACCGGGCTGCCGGTGCTGGTCGTCCCCGATCCGCGCGCCCTGCTCGGGCAGATCGCCTCCTGGGTGTACGGCCAGCCGGCCCACGACATCCAGGTGCTCGGCGTGACCGGCACCAGCGGCAAGTCCACCACCACGTTCCTGCTGGAGGCCGGGCTGCGGGCGGCCGGCCACACCACGGGCCTGGTGGGCGGCGTCGAGATCCACGCGGGCGGCCTGGAGTTCGTGCCGCGGCTGACCACGCCGGAGGCGTCGGACCTGCACGGCCTGTTCGCCCTCATGCGGGAGCGGGGCGTGACGGCGGCGGCCATGGAGGTCTCCAGCCACGCGCTGGCGCTCGGCCGGGTCGACGGCGTCTTCTACGACGTGGCGCTGTTCACCAACCTGTCGCAGGACCACCTCGACTTCCACAAGGACCTCGACGACTACTTCTCCACCAAGGTGCGGCTCTTCCAGCCCGAGATGTGCCGCGTGGGCGTCACCAACCTCGACGACCCGCACGGCCGTGAGCTGCTGTCGCGGGCCAAGGTGCCGATGACGACGTTCTCGGCGCTCGGCGACCCGCAGGCGTCCTGGCGGGCGCTCGACACGCGGCTCGGCGCGGACGGCAGCTCGTTCCGCGTGGTGGGCCCCGGCGGGGTCGAGGCCGACGCGCAGATCTCGCTGCCCGGCCCGTTCAACGTGGCCAACGCGCTCGGCGCCGTCGTCACCCTCGTCGAGTCCGGCGTGCCGCTCCAGACGGCCGTCCACGGCGTCGGCACGCTCACCGGGGTGCCCGGCCGCATGGAGCGGGTCACGGGCGCGGGCGACGAGTTCCAGGCCGTCGTCGACTACTCGCACAAGCCCGGCGCGGTCGAGTCGGTGCTGCTCTCGCTGCGTGAGGTCACCGCGGGCCGGCTCACGGTGGTGATCGGCTGTGGCGGCGACCGTGACACCGGCAAGCGGCCGCTCATGGGCGAGGCCGCGGCCCGGCTGGCCGATGTGGCGATTTTCACCAGTGACAATCCCCGTTCCGAGGATCCGCTGGCCATCCTGGCCGCGATGATGGACGGAGCGCTCCACGTTCCGCAGCAGGACCGCGCTCATGTGATCATTGAGCCTGACCGCGCGGCCGCGATCGAGCTGGCGGTCGGCCGGGCCGGCCGCGGCGACGTAGTCGTGGTGGCGGGCAAGGGCCATGAGCAGGGTCAGTACATTTCAGGCGAGGTGATCCCCTTCGACGACCGCGAG
This sequence comes from Nonomuraea sp. NPDC050383, assembly GCF_044459125.1. Lineage (NCBI taxonomy): Bacteria > Bacillati > Actinomycetota > Actinomycetes > Streptosporangiales > Streptosporangiaceae > Nonomuraea > Nonomuraea sp. NPDC050383. Next base: position 678,137 of record NZ_JBITIP010000001.1, on the reverse strand, counting down.
GTCGTCGCCCGGGCGATCGACGCACGCAAGGAAAGCAGGAAGCACGCATGATCCCGTTGCCTCTGGCCAGGATCGCCGAGATCACCTCGGGGGCCCTGTCGGGCATGGCCGACCCCCGCGCGGTGGTCCGCGGCCCGGTGGTGATCGACTCGCGGGACGTCGGACCGGGATCGCTGTTCGTCGCCTTCGCGGGCGCGCGCGTCGACGGTCACGACTACGCCGCCCAGGCGGTCCGGGCCGGAGCCGTCGCGGTGCTCGCGAGCCGGCCGGTCGACGCGCCCGCGATCGTGGTGCCCGACACCGCCGCCGCGCTGGCGGCCCTGGCCACCGCGCACGCCGCGGCGCTGCCGGACGCCACCGTGGTGGGCATCACCGGCTCGGCCGGCAAGACGACCACCAAAGACCTGCTGGCCCGGCTGACGGCCCGCATGGGGCCCACGATCGCGCCGGTCGGCTCGTACAACAACGAGATCGGCCACCCGCTGACCGTGCTCAAGGCCGACCACGAGACCCGGTTCATGGTGCTGGAGCTGAGCGCCCGCAACATCGGCCACATCCGCGCGCTGACCCGCATCGCGCCGCCCCGCATCGGCGTGGTCCTCAACGTCGGCACCGCCCACCTCGGCGTGTTCGGCGGCAAGGAGGCCATCGCCAAGGCCAAGGGCGAGCTGGTCGAGGCCCTGCCGCGCGCCGGCGTCGCCGTGCTCAACGCCGACGACCCGCTGGTGCGCGAGATGGCCTCGCGGACCGAGGCGCGCGTCACCCTGTTCGGGCGCTCGCCGGAGGCCGCCATCCGCGCCGAGGACGTCACGGTCGACGAGCGCGGCCGCGCCTCGTACACGCTGACCACCCCCTCCGGCTCCGCCCGGATCTCCCTCAAGCTGTACGGCGAGCCGGCGGTCGAGAACTCCCTGGCCGCCGCCGCGGCGGCCTACGAGCTGGGCCTGCCGGTCGCCACCATCGCCGCGGAGCTGAGCGAGGCCACCCCGCGCAGCCGGTGGCGGATGGAGGTCACCGACCGGCCCGACGGCGTGACCGTGATCAACGACGCGTACAACGCCAACCCCGACTCCATGCGGGCCGCCTTCGCGGCGCTCGGCACGCTCGGCGGCGGCAGGCGCCGCTTCGCCGTCATCGCCGCCCTGCGGGAGCTGGGCGAGGACGGCACGGCGCTCAACACGGACCTGGGCCGCCTGGCGGGCGGCGCGGGCCTGGCGGGGCTGGTCGTCGCCGGCCCGGACGCCGCCCCGGTGCTGGAGGGCGCGTTCGCGGCGGCCGGCGGCCACGGGGCCGCCCCCGAGCCGCGGGAGAGCCACACCCAACTGACGGACATGTCCGGAACGGGCGACATGCCGATCGTGCACGTTCCTGACGCGGAGGCCGCCGCGGCGCAGGTGTCGCAGTGGCTGCGGCCCGGCGACGTCGTGCTCGTCAAGGGGCCCCGCGCGATGAGCCTTGAGAGGACGGCCGAGCTGCTGCTCGGGGGTGCCACCCAGTGACCAACATCATCATTGCCGGCGCGGTGGGACTCATCCTGTCGATGCTCGGCACCCCCCTGGCCATCCGGCTGCTCTCCCGTCGTGGCTACGGCCAGGAGATCCGCGAGGAGGGCCCGTCCGGCCACTACGACAAGCGCGGCACCCCCACCATGGGCGGCATCGTCATCGTGCTGGCCTCGCTGCTGGCCTACGGCGGCTCCCACCTCGCCACGCTGGCGCCGCCGACCGTCTCGGGCCTGCTCGTGCTGTTCCTGATGACCGGCCTCGGCGCGGTCGGCTTCCTCGACGACTTCATCAAGATCTACAAGCAGCGCAGCCTGGGCCTGCGCAGCGGCGCCAAGGCGCTGGGCCAGCTCGTCGTCGGCGCCGTCTTCGCGGTGATGGTGACGCAGCAGGCCAACGTCTACGGCATCACGCCGGCCGAGACCCGGCTGTCGTTCCTGCGCGACTTCGGGCCGTCCATCGGCCTCTTCGGGTTCACCATCTGGGTGCTGATCATGATCGTCGGCTTCTCCAACGCGGTGAACCTCACCGACGGCCTCGACGGCCTGGCCAGCGGCGCGACCGGCGTGGTCCTGGCCGCGTACGTGCTGATCGGCAACTGGCAGCTGCGCAACAACTGCATCGACCAGCTCGGCCCCAACTGCTACTGGGTCCGCGACCCGCTCGACCTGGCCGTGGTGGCCGCCGCCGTGCTCGGGGCGCTGATCGGGTTCCTGTGGTGGAACGCGCCCCCGGCCAAGATCTTCATGGGCGACACCGGGTCCCTGGCGCTGGGCGGCGTGCTCGCCGGCCTGGCCATCGCCACCCGCACGCAGCTCCTGCTCATCATCCTCGCCGGGCTGTGCGTGATCATCACCCTGTCGGTGATCATCCAGGTGGGCTCCTTCAAGATGACCGGGAAACGCGTGTTCAGGATGGCGCCGCTCCAGCACCACTTCGAGCTGAAGGGCTGGGCGGAGACCACGATCGTGGTCCGGTTCTGGCTGATCGCCATGCTGTGCGCGGCCCTCGGCCTCGGCCTGTTCTACGTCGAGTGGATGCCGCGGTGAGCCCGGCCCCGTCATCGGCACAGGGCGTCACCTGCGTCGCCGGGCTCGGCGTCTCAGGCATCGCCGTGGCCGAGGCGCTGGCCGCGCGCGGGGAGCGGGTCGTGGTCGTGGAGGCCGCCGAGGGGGAGCGCCAGCTCCGGGCCGCCGCCGAGCTGGCCCCGCTGGGCGTCGAGGTGCGCTTCGGCGCCGCGGGGCTCCCCGAGGGCGTCACCCGGCTCGTCACCACCGGCTGGGCGCCCCACCACCCGCTGATCGCCGCCGCCCTCCGCGCGGGCGTCGAGGTGGTCGGGGAGGTCGAGCTGGCCTGGCGGCTGCGCCCGGCCGGCGCGGCCCCCTGGCTCGCCCTGACCGGCACCAACGGCAAGACCACCGCCGTGCGCATGCTGACGTCCATCCTGCTCGCCTCCGGACGCCGGGCGCTCGCCGTGGGCAACGTCGGCGAGCCCGTCATCCGGGCCGTCACCCGTACCTCCGGGGAGCCGTACGACGCGCTCGCGGTCGAGCTGTCCAGCTTCCAGCTCCACTGGTCGGGCTCGCTGGCCCCGCTGGCCGCCGCGGTCCTCAACGTCGCGCCGGACCATCTCGACTGGCACGGCTCGATGGAGGCGTACGCCGCCGCCAAGGGCCGCGTCTTCGAGCGGGCCGGCACCGTCGTCTACAACGCCGACGACCCCGAGGCCGCCCGGCTGGCCGAGCCGTACCCGGGGGCCGTCGGCTTCACGCTGCGCGTGCCGAGGCCCGGGCAGGTGGGCGTGGTCGAGGACCTCCTCGTGGACCGGGCGTTCGTCGCCGACCCGGTGGAGGCCGCCGAGGAGCTGGCCACGCTGGCCGACGTGCGCCCGCTCGCCCCCCACAACGTGGCCAACGCCCTGGCCGCCGCCGCGCTGGCCCGCGCCGCCGGCGTGCCGGCCTCCGCCGTACGGCAGGGCCTGCGCGACTTCGTGCCCGACCCGCACCGCATCGCCCATGTCGCCCGGATCGGCGAGGTGGACTACGTGGACGACTCCAAGGCCACCAACCCGCACGCCGCGGCGGCGGCCCTGTCGGCCTACCCGTCGATCGTGTGGGTCGCGGGCGGCCAGCTCAAGGGCGCCGACGTGGACGACCTGGTGCGCCGGGCCGCCCCGAGGCTGCGCGGGGCCGTGCTGCTGGGCGCCGACCGGGGCGTCATCGCCGAAGCACTCGCGCGACACGCCCCGAATGTCCCCGTCGTGGACATCCCCGCCCAAGACACTGGTGCGATGGACAGAGTCGTCACCGAAGCCGCCCGCCTGGCCCGTCCGGGCGACACCGTGCTGCTCTCCCCGGCCGGCGCGTCGCTCGACATGTTCGCCGGGTACCCGGCTCGGGGGGAGGCCTTCGCGCGTGCCGTACGCGAGCTGAAGGCCGCCACGTGAGCGCCACCACCGAGGACCGGCCGCGCCAGAGCGCCGTCGAGGGGCCGTCCGGCTGGGCGCGCGAGCACCTCGCGTCGCTGCGTGAGCTGCTGGGCAAGCCGCTGACCACGTACTACCTCATCATCGGGTGCAGCGCCCTGCTGCTCGCGCTCGGGCTGATGATGGTCCTGTCGGCCTCCAGCATCGAGGCGATGCAGAAGACCGGCAACCCGTTCTCCTGGTTCATCAAGCAGTCGTTCTCGGCGGCGCTGGGCGTGCCCGTGATGTGGGCCTGCTCGCGGCTGCCGCACCGGTTCTTCCGGTGGGCCGGCTATCCCCTGATGGCGCTGTCGATCATCGCGCTGGTCATGGTGCTGTTCATCGGCTCGTCCGAGCTGGGCGCGCAGCGCTGGATCTACGTCGGCCCGCTCACCCTCCAGCCGTCCGAGCCGGCCAAGCTGGGCCTCGCGCTGTGGGGAGCCGACCTGCTGGCCCGGCGGGCCCGGCACGGCCGCATCGAGTGGCGGCACATGCTGATCCCGCTCATGCCCGGCACGGTGATCCTGGCCGTCATGGTCATGCTCGGCCGCGACCTCGGCACGACCCTCGTGCTGTTCATGATCTTCCTGGCGCTGCTGTGGGTGGTGGGGGCGCCGATCAAGCTGTTCGCCGGCATCCTGGCCCTCGCCGTGCTGGCCGCCATGATCATGATCAAGGTCGAGCCGTACCGGATGGCCCGCATCAGCTCGTTCCTCGACCCGTGGGCCGACGCGCAGGGCTACGGCTACCAGGCGGTGCAGGGGCAGATCGCGATGGGCTCCGGCGGCTGGTTCGGGCTCGGCCTGGGCAGCAGCCGGGCCAAGTGGAGCTGGCTGCCCCACGGCGAGAGCGACTTCATCTTCGCCATCCTCGGCGAGGAGCTCGGCCTCATGGGGACCCTGGTGGTCGTGGCGCTGTTCGGCCTGCTCGGCTACGCGGGGCTGCGCGTGGCCACCCGGGTCAACGACCCGTTCGTCCGGCTGGCCGCCGCCGCGATCGTGGCCTGGATCGCCGGTCAGGCCATCGTCAACATGGGCGCCGTCCTCGGCGTGCTGCCCATCACCGGCATCCCGCTGCCCCTCGTCTCGTACGGCGGGTCGGCCCTGCTGCCCACGCTCGCCGCGCTCGGCATGCTGCTGTCGTTCGCCAAACGCGAGCCGGGCGCCCGCGAGGCCCTCGCGGCCCGTGGCCCCGGACCGGTCCTCCGGGCCCTAAGCTGGCTGGGCCTGGGAGGCATCGCCAGAGGCAGGGCACGGCGCCAGGGCACGACGGTCGGGGCACGACGGTAGGGAGTGGACATGAGGGTGGTCCTCGCCGGGGGCGGGACGGCCGGCCACATCGAGCCGGCGCTCGCCCTTGCCGACGCGCTGCGCCGTCTGGACCCGGCCGTCGGCATCACGTGCGTGGGCACCGAGCGGGGCCTGGAGACGCAGCTCGTCCCGGCCCGCGGCTACGACCTGGACCTCGTGCCGGCCGTTCCGCTGCCCAGGTCGCTCACCCCGCGCCTGCTCACGGTGCCCGGCCGGCTGGCGGGCGCCGTCAACGCCGTCGCCGCGGTCCTCGACCGCGTCTCGGCCGACATCCTCGTGGGGTTCGGCGGGTACGTCGCCACGCCCGCCTACCTGGCCGCCAAGCGGCGCGGCCTGCCGATCGTCGTCCACGAGGCCAACCCGCGCCCGGGCCTGGCCAACCGGCTCGGCGCGCGGCTCGCCGACCACGTCTTCAGCGGCTTCCCCGAGCCGGCCCTGGCCGGAGCCGCGTACATCGGCACCCCGCTGCGCCGCGAGATCGCCACCCTGGACCGGCTGTCCACGGGCGACAAGGCCCGCTCCTGGTTCGGCCTGGAGAACGACCGGCCCACGTTGCTCGTCTTCGGCGGCTCGCGGGGCGCGCGGTCGATCAACCAGGCGGCGCTGGCCGCGGCCCCCGCCCTGCGCGCGGCCGGCATCCAGGTGCTGCACGTGCTCGGCCCGGACAACGTCCCCGACCACGAGCCGCCGCCCGGCGACCCCCAGTACGTCCTGCTGCCGTACGTCGACCGCATGGACCTGGCCTACGCCGCGGCCGACCTCGCCCTGTGCCGGGGCGGGGCGCTCACCTGCGCCGAGCTGACCGCGGTGGGGCTGCCCGCGGCGTACGTGCCGCTGCCCCACGGCAACGGCGAGCAGCGGCTCAACGCCGAGCGCATCGTGGCGGGCGGCGGCGGGTTCGTGGTCGACGACGCGGACCTGTCCCCCCAGTGGATCGTCCACCACGTGCTGCCGATCCTGCGCGACCCCGAGCGGGTCGCCGTCATGTCCGAGGCGGCCTCCCGACTGGGGCGCAAGGACGCCGATATCATGCTCGCAAGGAAAGTCTTGGAGATAGCCGGATGAGTCTGGTCAAGCTGGTCGATCCCATCGCCGCCGAGGAGCTGGGCCGGGTGCACTTCATCGGCATCGGCGGCGCGGGGATGTCGGGCATCGCCCGCATCCTGATCAAGCGCGGCGTGCGCGTGTCCGGGAGCGACGCGCGCAGCAGCGACCTCGTGGGCGAGCTGCGCCGGCTGGGCGCCACCGTCCACATCGGGCACGCCGCCTCCCACATCAAGGACGTCGACACGGTCGTGGTCTCCACCGCGATCCGCGACTCCAACCCGGAGCTCGGCGAGGCGCTCAGGCAGGGGCTGCGCATCATCCCGCGGGCCGCCGCGCTCGCCTCCGTGATGGCCGGGCGCACCGCCGTCGCCGTCGCCGGCACCCACGGCAAGACCACCACCTCCTCGATGCTCACCGTGGCGCTGCAGAAGTGCGGCGCCGACCCGTCCTACTGCGTCGGCGGCCAGCTCGTCACCACCGGGCTCGGCGCGGACGAGGGCTCCGGCGGGGTGTTCGTCGCCGAGGCCGACGAGAGCGACGGCTCGTTCCTCATGCTGGCCCCCGACATCGCCGTGGTCACCAACGTCGAGGCCGACCACCTCGACAACTACGGCGACCCGCGCGCCGTCCACGACAGCTTCGCCCGCTTCGCCGAGCGGATCGGCTCGCTGCTCATCGCCTGCGCCGACGACCCCGGCGCGGCGGAGCTGGCCGAGACGGCGCGGGCGCGCGGCCTGCGCGTGCGCACGTACGGAGCGGCCGGCGACCTGCGCGTGACGGACGTGCGGCCCGACGGGTTCGGCACGAGGTTCACCATCGAGGGGCGCGGTGACGTCCGGCTGGCCGTCCCCGGCGCCCACAACGCGCTCAACGCCACCGCGGTGATCGCCGTGGCCGACGAGCTGGGCCTGCCCTTCGAGGAGATCAGGGACGGGCTCGCCGCCTTCGGCGGGGCCAAGCGGCGCTTCGAGTCCAAGGGCGAGGCGGGCGGCGTCGCCGTGTTCGACAGCTACGCCCACCACCCGACCGAGCTGGCCGCCGACCTGCGGGCCGCGCGTGACGTCGTGGCGTCCTACTCCGGTGACGGGCGGGTCGTCGCGATCTTCCAGCCGCACCTGTACTCGCGCACCCGGTTCTTCGCCGACGACTTCGGCACGGCGCTCGCGCTGGCCGACGAGGTGATCGTGCTCGACGTGTACGGCGCCCGCGAGGACCCGGAGCCCGGGGTGTCGGGGGCGATGGTCGCGGGCCGCGTGCCCCTGCCCGCCGAGCGGGTCGCGTACGCGCCGGACCGGTCCGCGGTGCCGTCGCTGGCGGCCTCCCGCGCCCGGCCGGGCGACATCGTGCTGACGATGGGGGCCGGCGACGTGACCGAGCTGGGCCCGCAGATCCTCGCGGAGCTGTCCGGCCGCTGACCCGCCCCTCATGCGCGGGGGAGGGACGGCTCCGGGCGCGCCTCGGGCGGTACGGGCGGGATGCGGCGTAAGTTCGGTCCCACGGCTGCTCCGGCCCGGAGATCGGCGATGCCGTCCTTTCGCCGGCGGCCGTGAAGCCGGGTGTCGTGAAACCGGCAGCTGTGAAGCCAGGTGTTGTGGAGCCGGGTTTCGCAGGCCGGGTGTCGTGGAGCCGGGTGTCGTAGGCCGGGTGTCGTGGAGCCGGGAGAGTGATGAGGGCGCGGACGGCGTTGCTGGTGCTGCTGACGGTCGGGGTGGTGGGCGTCGCGGCGTGGCTGGTGTTCTTCTCGCCCGTCCTGGGCGTCCGATCTGTGGAGATCGTGGGAAATCTCACAGTGCCCCAGGACCGGGTCAAGGAGAAGGCCGCCGTTCCCGCCCTGCATCCGCTGGCCACCGTCGACCTGGACGAGGTCGAGGCGCGCGTCCTGACCCTCCCGCAGCTCGCCACGGCCAAGGCCGACCGCGTCTGGCCGGGAACGCTGCGCATCCAGGTCACCGAGCGGCGGCCGGTCGCCTCCCTGCCCGTGGGCGGCCGGGCGGCGCTGATCGACGGGCACGGCGTGGTGATCGAGGTGCGGGATCTGGCGCCGGCCTGGCTGCCGGTGCTCAAGGTCGACCGGCCGGCCGCGGGCGACCCGGCGACGATGGCGGCGCTCAAGGTCGTACAGAACCTGCCCCGCTCCCTGTCGGGAAAGGTGCGGCAGGTCCGCGCCACCACGGCCGAGGGCGTGTCGCTGGAGCTGACCGACGGGCGCACGGTGTTCTGGGGCGGCGCCGAGCGCGGCGAGGAGAAGGCGCGCATCCTGGCGCGCGTGCTGGGCCGCAAGGCGGACCTCTACGACGTCAGCTCGCCGGACGTGGTGACGCTCAAGTGATCTTATCGCGGACATCCGGTAATGATCCTTACCGATCTTCCCCGCGAGGCGTTTCCGCCGTCCGATCAGGGCGTGCACGGGTGAGTCGCCGCGCCGGTACACGGCGGCGGCCCGGCCGTGAGAGCCTGTACGCGGGACATGCGGCGGAGGAGTGCCCCGACCTGGCGAGACCGCGGAGCGAATCGGACAGCCCGCGACACGCCGGACGTGATTGCGGCGCGGTTAGTTGACCCGCCCGGAGCGTACTCCTACTGTCCGTATCAATCCTCAGGTTGACATAAATCTAAATCTCAACTTGAGGTTGAGACTTACCCGAACTGAAGAACGCGGAGACATCCGCACCGAAATGGCAAGTAAACGAGCGGAAAGGCCCCTCGTCGTGGCAGCACCGCAGAACTACCTCGCGGTCATCAAGGTTGTCGGCATCGGCGGCGGCGGAGTCAACGCCGTCAACCGGATGATCGAAGAGGGACTCAAGGGCGTCGAGTTCATCGCGATAAACACCGACGCCCAGGCGCTGCTGATGAGTGACGCCGACGTCAAACTCGACGTGGGCCGCGAGCTCACGCGCGGACTTGGCGCCGGCGCCAACCCCGACGTGGGGCGCAAGGCGGCGGAAGACCACCGTGAGGAGATCGAGGAGGTCCTCAAGGGGGCCGACATGGTCTTCGTGACGGCGGGCGAGGGCGGCGGCACCGGCACGGGCGGCGCGCCCGTCGTGGCCAACATCGCCCGCTCGCTCGGCGCCCTCACCATCGGCGTCGTCACCCGGCCGTTCAGCTTCGAGGGCCGGCGCCGCGCCATGCAGGCCGAGGCCGGCATCGAGACGCTGCGCGACGAGGTCGACACCCTCATCGTGATCCCCAACGACCGGCTGCTGTCGATCTCCGACCGTCAGGTGAGCGTGCTCGACGCGTTCAAGGCGGCCGACCAGGTGCTGCTGTCCGGTGTCCAGGGCATCACCGACCTGATCACCACGCCCGGTCTGATCAACCTCGACTTCGCCGACGTCAAGTCGGTCATGTCCGGCGCCGGCTCGGCGCTCATGGGCATCGGCCACGCGCGCGGCGACGACCGCTCGGTCGCGGCGGCCGAGATGGCCGTCTCCAGCCCGCTGCTGGAGGCCAGCATCGACGGCGCCCACGGCGTGCTGCTGTCGATCGCGGGCGGGTCGGACCTCGGCCTGTTCGAGATCAACGAGGCGGCCCAGCTCGTGTCCACGGCCGCGGCGCCCGACGCCAACATCATCTTCGGCACGGTCATCGACGACGCCCTGGGCGACGAGGTGCGGGTCACCGTCATCGCCGCCGGCTTCGACGACGTGCCGCCGCCGGTGGAGAAGCTGCCGCGCCCGCAGAGCCGTCCCGCCCAGGCCGCCCCGCCGGTCTCCTCGCCGGTACGGCCCAGCGTCGCCCCGCCGACCGTGAAGGCCGAGCCCGCGCCGCGCGTGGAGCCGCGCACCGAGCCCCGCATGGAGCCCCGTATGGAGGCCCGTCCGGAGCCGAGGACCGACTTCCGGCCGGAGCCGCGCCCCGAGCTGAGGGCCGAGCCGCGGCCGGAGCTCAGGGCCGAGCCGGTGCGACCCGTGGAGAGCGTCCCCGAGCCCGCTCCCGACCCCGAGCCGGTCGTGGCCGAGGAGCCGCCGAGCCCCGTGTCGATCCCGCGCCCCACGCCCGAGCCGACCAACCCGCCCACTCCGATCAGCTCCCGCATGTCGGAGCCGGCCAAGCGCCGACCGGTCGTCTTCGAGGAGCAGGAGGAGGAGCTCGACGTCCCCGACTTCCTGAAGTGACCGTCGTGCCCTCGCCGCTCCGCTCCCGCTCCAGGGGTACGGCGGAGCGGCGCCGCTGTGTGCGGGGCGCCTCGGCGCCTCGGGGCGCACAGCGCCGCGCCGGCCGTGCAGGACGGTGATCGGCCCGGTCGGCGGGCCCGGACGGGCGCCCGGCATGATGGGATCCGGCGGAACGGGGTCCGGCGCCGCGGGGTGCGGCGAGAACGGGGTCCGGCGGGAATGGGGTCGGGCGGGAATGGGGTCCGGCGGGAAGCCGCGAAGGCGCCGTCACGGCGGCCCCTGTCGGCGGCACCCGGTTCTCGGGCGACGGCTGCCGGTGGAGGGTGTCGACGGCGGCCCTTGACGGCAGCTCTTGACGGTGGCTCTTGACAGTGGGCCGGTATGGCGGGCGGGTGTGGCGGCCGTGGGCCGGGGCCGCGGGAGCCGGGCGGCGTGACTGAGGCGGGACGAGCGGGGCAGTCCTCGGCAGGGCGGTCCTCAGGGGAGGGGCAGGCGCGATGAGGCGGGACGAGATCGCGGCCGGGTTGGCCGACGTGGAGCGGCGCATCACGGATGCGTGCCGGGCGGCCGGCCGCGACCGCGGCGAGGTGACGCTGATCGCCGTCACCAAGACGCGCCCCGCCGAGGACGTCCGGATCCTGGCCGGGCTGGGCGTGCGCGAGGTCGGCGAGAACCGCGACCAGGAGGCCGCGCCCAAGGCGCGCGAGCTGGCCGCCCTCGGGCTGACCTGGCACTTCGTCGGCCAGCTCCAGAGCAACAAGGTGCGCTCCGTCGCCGGCTACGCCGACGTGATCCACTCCGTCGACCGGATCCGCCTGGCCGCCGCCATCGACAAGGAGGCCGGGCGGCAGGGCCGGGAGATCGGCTGCCTCGTCCAGGTGTCCCTCGACGACGACCCGGCCAGGGGCGGCGCCGCCCCGGCCGACGTTCCGGCGCTGGCCGACCGGATCGCCGCGCTCGACCACGTCTGGCTCGGCGGCGTCATGGCCGTGGCGCCGCTGGGGGAGGACCCGGGCAAGGCGTTCGCGCGGCTGCGGGAGGTCGCGCTGGCCGTTCAGGAGCGCCACCCGCGCGCCACCATGATCTCGGCGGGCATGAGCGAGGATCTGAGCGAGGCCGTCGCGCACGGCGCGACACACGTGCGGATCGGTACGGCGTTGCTCGGCCGTCGCAAGCCCTTCGTCAGGTAATGTCCCCTCAAGTGGGCCTTCAGGCCCGCGCATCCAGTAGAGGTCGATCAGCGGTGAGCTTCAAGGGGGTACGGCTACCGCCTCGGGCGCTGCGACAGGCCCGAGCGAGTGCGACCATGAGCAGGAGGACGACGTAGCGATGGCCGGCGCGATGCGCAAGATGGCGGTCTACCTCGGTCTCGTGGAGGACGACCGTTACGAGAGGTACGACACCTACCCGGACGAGTACGCCTACGAGGACGAGGCCCCCCGCACCGGCGAGGAGCGGCCCGTGACGGTCCAGGACCGCGACGAGGAGACCGACCCCGGCGTCCCCGCGCCCCGGCCCGCCACGACCGTCCTGGAGCGCCGCACGACCGATCTGGCCCGCATCACCACGCTCCACCCCCGCACCTACAACGAGGCCCGGACCATCGGCGAGCACTTCCGCGACGGCACCCCGGTCATCATGAACCTGACCGAGATGGTTGACAGCGACGCCAAGCGGCTGGTCGATTTCGCGGCAGGTCTGGTCTTTGGCCTACACGGCAACATCGAACGTGTTACCAACAAGGTGTTCCTGTTGTCCCCAGCCAATGTCGAGGTGACCGCCGAGGACAAGGCCCGAATCGCGGAACGCGGGTTCTTCAACCAGAGTTAGAGTCTCTGTATGCCTATCGCACCCAACCGGGTCTCGCCGAGGCCGGAAGGGCACATCAGAAGGGGAGGCGCGGCCAGCCCGTGGGGATCGTAAGTCAGATCTTGGTCGTCGTCCTGTCGCTCTACCTGGTGCTGCTCATCGGCAGGATGATCTTCGAGACGGTTCAGGCCTTCGCCCGCCAGTGGCGCCCCTCCGGGGTCGTGCTGGTGCTGGCCGAAGCCACGTACACCGCAACAGACCCACCCCTCAAGTTCCTCCGCCGTTTCATTCCTCCGCTCCGGTTGGGTACGGTGGCCTTTGACCTAAGCTTCACAGTCCTCTTCATCGTCGTCCTGCTCCTGATCCAGATCGTTGGATGGATAGGCCGGTGACGGGGACTGCGGGGGCACCGGTCGAGATCCAACTCGTGTCCGCGCTGAAGTGATTCGGAATCCCCGTCCCTCCGGACAGACTCCAAGCGCGCCAAGGAGACCAAAAAGATGCCGCTGACGCCCGCTGACGTGCGGAACAAGCAGTTCAGTACCACCCGGTTGCGGCCGGGCTACGACGAAGAGGAGGTCGACGCCTTCCTCGACGAGGTCGAGGCTGAGCTTGACCGCCTGATCCAGGAGAACGAGGAGCTGCGCGCCAAACTGGGCGAGTGCCTGCGCGGGAAGGTGCCGGGCGGCATGAACATGCCCATGGCCTCCGCGCCGGTGCAGGAGCAGCCGAAGCCCGAGATGATGGCGCCCCCGCAGCCCGAGCCCATGCGGGCTCCGGAGCCGCAGCCTCAGCCCCAGCCCGTCCCCGTGGCCATGAGCATGCCTCCGGCCGAGGACAACATGGACACGGCGGCCCGCGTTCTCGCCCTGGCCCAGCAGACCGCCGACCAGGCGATCTCCGACGCCCGCCGCGAGGCCGACGAGACCGTCACCCGCGCCCGCCGCGAGGCCGACGAGATCCTCACCAAGGCCCGCCGCCAGGCCGAGCAGGTCATCGGCGACGCCCGCGCCCGCGCCGAGACGCTGGAGCGCGACGCGCAGGAGCGCCACCGCCAGGCCATGGGCTCCCTCGTCCAGACCCGTGACGAGCTGGAGCGCAAGGTCGAGGAGCTGCGCAGCTTCGAGCGCGAGTACCGCAGCCGCCTCAAGCTCTACCTGGAGAACCAGCTCGCCGAGCTCAACGTCTCCGCCGAGGGCAGCGGTGCCTTCCCGGTGATGTCGGGTGGCCCGTCGGCCGCGGCTCCGGCCATGTCCCACGCGGTGCCGCAGGGTGGCCAGCAGCCTCTCCCCGCTGGTCCGAGCCCGTTCGGCGGTGACGGCCCGCAGGGTGCCTTCCCCGGTGGCGACGGTCAGCACAACGACCGCCGGTAAAGTAACGGGTCAACCAGGCCCGTCACTTCGAAAGAGCCCTCTGTGATCCTTATCAGCGCTGGTTTGGTGCTCGCGGCGGTCGTCTTGCTGATCGCGGGCTTCGTACTGGCCAAGGTTTACCTGATCATGTGGTCCATCGTGGTCAGCGTGCTGTCCGCGCTGTTCCTGGTGATCGGGGCGTTCCTGCGGCGTCACGAGCTGTTTCCCAGTGGTGGGCGGGCCGCCGAGCCGGCCGTCCCTCCGGCGGGGCACGTGCCGCCCGGCATGCCGTACGGCCAGACCGGCCCGGTGGGAGCGCCGCAGACCAGTCCGATGGGAGCGTCGCCGTCCCCGCGTCCGCGGGTACCGCAGCAGACGGCGACCGTCCCCGCGGCCGCCCCGCGCCGCACACCGGCGATGGGGGTCTCCCCGGACGCCCTCGTCCTGGTGATCCCGGGACGCAAGCGCTACCACGTTCCGGGGTGCCGCCAGCTGGTCGGGCGAGATCACGAAGAGCTCACCTACGAGGAGGCGCGCGAGGAGGGCTTCACGCCCTGCACGACGTGCCTGCCCGACGCCGCCCTCGGCGGACGGCAGCTGCCGCCCGTCGCCGATCCCGAGCCCGCGGCATCCCCCTCTTTCCCGGCTTCGACCGGTCCCGCGGCTTCCAAGGCTCCCTCGGCTTCCAAGGCTCCCTCGGCTCCGGCCGGGGTCTCCACGGGCAGCCGTGCCGAGTCGGCCGGTCCCGACGAGCCCTCCGAGGCTTCCGAGCCGTCCGAGACCACGCGCATCCTGCGCCCACCGGCCCCCACCGGCACGGGCCGTCCCCCCGCCGCGCCGAAGCCCGCCTCCAAGGCTTCCACCCCCACCTCGGAGCCGTCGGCCAAGCCGGGCCCGGACCCCACGTCCCGCCCCGGCACCGACCGTGCCTCCCAGCCCTCCGGATCCAAGTCCGGCGCGGGGACGACCTCCAAGCCCGGCTCGGGCTCCTCCTCTTCCCCGCCCTACGCGTGGTTCGCCCGCCCCGAGTCCACGGACGAGGACATGGCCGACGGGGACACCGTTGACCGGGACACCACCGGCGGCGACACGAAGGGCGCGCCCGGCAAGGGATCGACCGGTAAGGACACGACCGGTAAGACCGTGGCCGGTAAGGACACGACCGGTAAGACGGTGACTGGTAAGGACACGACCGGTAAGACCGTGACCGGCAAGGACGCGACCGGCAAGGGCGCCGCCGAGCGGACGCCGGCCGCCGCTCCCGGAGCGGACTCCGGTGACGACCAGCAGACTTCACCCTCCATCGCCTTCACACCCGCCTCGCGCGGCCCCAAGGCGCCGCCCGCCAAGCCGGGTGCGGCCGGTTCCCGGCCCGCCGATCCGCGACCCGGGGATGCCCGTGCTCCCGAGCCCGTCCGTCCCGCCACGGGCGCCGAGGCCAAGGAGCCCACGCTTGAGCGCCCTGCAGGGGCGGACGGGCCTTCGCAGCGCGCGAAGGGTGCCGAGGCCGGGGACGACGAGCAGGGTCCGGAGACGAGGCCGCAGCGCGCCGTGTCCGCCACGGGTGAGCCGGTCGAGCGACCGGCCAGGAAGACCGGGTCGCGTGAGCGGGATGTCGTTCCCGAGCGTCCCGCGTCGGCGGCGGAGTCCTCGGCCAAGCCGAGCGGCCCCCTCCCGACCGGTGCCGAGCCGTCCCCGGCGAGCGGGGCCGACGCGGGCGACACGGTCGTGGTCACCCCTCCCGGTGCGGGGGACACGGTCGTGGTCACCCCTCCCGGTGCGGGGGACACGGTCGTGGTCACCCCTCCCGGTGCGGGAACGCGTTCGGGGGAGGGGGTCGCCCGCAAGGGCGCCACGTCCGGGGATCGTCCCGGCGAGGGCCCGTCCGGGGCCGCGGGCAAGACGTCCGGGTCATCGAGCAAGACGTCCGGGGCGTCCGCTGGGACGTCCGGGGCTACGGGCAAGACGTCCGGGGCGTCCGCTGGGACGTCCGGAGCCGCGGGCAAGACGTCCAGGGACACGGGCGGGGCGTCCGGCGCTTCCGCAGGGGCGGGTGCCGGCGACGGGAAGACCGGCGGCGAGAAGGCGGCCGGGCCGGGCGGCGGCTCCAAGCAGGGCAAGGCCGCTCCGGCCGCGTCAGGCGACGCCTCCGCCGAGGAGCCGGCCGCTGATCCCAAGGGTGCGGCCGGGAAGGGCTCGACCACGGTCAAGGTGATCGAGGGCACGAGCCGCTACCACGCCACCGCCTGCCCTCTGGTGCGCGCCGCGGGCGACAGCGGCGTCCGGACCATGACTCTCGCCGAGGCCGAGAAGGACGGCCTGACGAGCTGCTCGGTCTGCCGCCAGGACAGCGACGCCACCTCCTAGACCCGCCCGTCCTGGGCCCCTCGACTTCATGGGCGCGTATCTTTCGGCCTCGCCGCCGCTTCATCCCTCGTAGCCGTAAGAGGTCGGGGCCGCCCGGCCTCCGGCGCGCACCGCGCCCGCCGGAGGCCGCGACCGTGCTGCCGGTCAGCTCGGGTTGAGATCGTTCTTCCAGATCTCCCGCTCGTCGCGGCGCGGGTCGTGGACGATGACGTTGTTCGGCCTGTTGTCGCGGTAGAAGGTCATCACCGGGCGTTCGGTGGTGTTGTAGGGAGCCCACCGGCCGAGCTCGCCGGTCTTGACGAACTCGACCCAGCGTCCGTGCAGAGCGTCCGCGAGAGCCTGGGGCGGGTTGGGGCCGGTGAACTCCGCGCTGTGGGGGTTGTCGAGCGTGTCCCACGCGAAGGGGAGCGGCAGGCTGTGACAGGCGCCGAGCTTGACGCGGAGGTTGTTGGGAGTGGTGGGTGACCGCCAGCCGAACTCGAAGACATGGGTGGTGGCGGGCGCGTCGCTGCGGGCCTCGGCGATGCGGTAGGTGGGGATGCGGAACATGCGGTCGGTCAGCGTCGCGCAGGCGATGCCGGAGGGGGCGTTGCGGAGGTACGGCTCGACGTTGGTCTCGGCGTAACGGTCATAGAAGCCGGCCGGGGCGCCGTAGACCTCGGTCCTGGTCCTGAACGGCGCCGCGCCGGGCCAGCCCACCATGGCCGTGGGAACCACGAAGGTCCTGAACTCCTCGGTCGTGGTGCCGATCAGCAGCGGCACGTCAGCGCCCCGGCCGTCGGCGATGGCGTCGATCGGCAGTCGCGGGACCACCTCGCCGTCGATCACCGGCATGAACGACATGCCGCACGAGGCGATGGTGCTCGCCCCGTACAGCTCGGGGTCGGCGCTGGAGGTGACGTCGTCGCTCACCTGACCCTGCGCCGTCATCAGGGCGGCGATGCCCACCTCGGCGAGCGCCCGGGCGGTCGGCTGCACACCCAGCCGGGTGGCGACGGCGGCGGTGAGAAGGGCGGCGTCCTGGAGGGTCTGGCCGATGTGCGCCGTGCCGCTTTCGACGATGGCCTGATGGAACAGCTCCCGGCCGAGGGAGAGCAGGGTCAGCACGCTCATCGCGCCGGCGGACTCGCCTGCCACGGTGATGTTGCCCGGGTCGCCGCCGAAGCCGGCGATGTTGTCCCGCACCCACTCCAACGCGAAGATCTGGTCGAGCAGGCCGCGGTTGGCCGGGGCGGGAGCGTCCTCGATGTAGGCGAAGCCGTCCACTCCGAGGCGGTAGTTGATGGTGACGCAGACGACGCCGTCGCGGGCGAAGGTGGCGCCGTCGTAGGTCGTCACCGCGGAGGAGCCGGTGGTGAAGGCGCCGCCGTGGATCCACACCAGTACCGGCATGGCGGCGCCGGGGCCGGTGGCGCCGGTCCACACGTTGAGGTTGAGGTAACCGTCCCCAGGGACGACCGGGTTGTGGAACAGCTCGCCGAGCTTCCCCTTGAGCGGCGGCTGCGGCGGGGTCGGTCCGAACTCGTGAGCGAGCAGCGGCGCGTCCCACGGCCGAGGCGGCACGGGCGCGGCGAACCGGTTCGGCCCGACGGGAGCGGCGGCGTAGGGGATCCCGCGGAAGGACGCGATCCCGTTCTCGATCAGCCCCGATACCGGGCCGTAGGCGGTCGGGATCTCGACGGTGGTGGGCGACATGGCACTCCTCGGCCGGTACAGGGCGGCATACGCTCGTACAGGGCCGGCAGTCCCCCCGGAGCACCGTCCAGGCCACGAGCTGCGGCCGGACACCACACCATTACCCAGAGTGACGACTGTTCATCTCGGAGTGCCGGAACCGATGATCTGAAGACCTCACCCGAGGCCGGCACGCGGAGAGGCGGGACACCCCGGCAAGGATGTCCCGCCTCTCGCGTCGCCGGCTCAGGCGCGGGTCAGCTGGAACCTCAGGCCCAGGTCCGCGTCCTCGTGCACCGGCAGGCCGTCCTGTGCCCCCTCCGTGAGGGACGTGGCCAGCACCTCGTCCGCCACCAGCGAGCCGCCCGCCTCAAGGGCGGCCGTCAGGTCGGCGTTCGAGGACGTCCACCACAGCGTGATCCGGTCCGTGATCGACAGGCCCGACGCCTTGCGGGCCTCCTGCACCAGGCGGATGACCTCACGCACCAGCCCGGCCCGGCGCAGCTCGTCCGTGAGCTCCAGGTCGAGGGCGACCGTCTCACCCGTGCCGGTGTCGATGGCGCCCGTCTCGACCGCCCAGCCGGAGCGCGGCTGCTCGGTGACGATCACGTCGTCGGGGCCGAGCGTGACCTCGCCCAGCTCGCCCGCCTCCAGCGTGACCGTGCCGCCGCCCCGCAGCGTGCGGGCCAGCGACGCGGCGTCGGCGCCGCCGACCGCCGCGGCCACCACCTTGGTCTGCGAGCCGAACCGCTTGCCGAGCGCCCGGAAGTTCGGCTTCACCGTGTACGACACGAGGTCGGCGCTGAAGCCGGACATGTCCTCCAGGGCCTGGACGTTCAGCTCGTCGGCGATGAGGTCGCGCAGCTCGGCCGGAAGCGCCGGCCAGCCGTGCGCCCCGACCAGCGCCCGTCGCAGCGGCTGCCGCGTCTTGACGCCCGAGGACGCGCGGGCCGAGCGGCCCAGCTCCACCAGCCGGCGGACCAGCGCCATCTGCTCCGACAGCGCCGGGTCCAGCAAGTCCTCACGGGTGACCGGCCACGAGGCCAGGTGCACGGAGCTGGGCGCGTTCTCGCCGCGCAGCACGTCCCACAGGTAGTCGGTGACGAACGGGGCGATGGGCGCCATCAGCCGGGTGACCGTCTCCAGGCACTCGTACAGCGTCGCGAACGCCTCGTGCGACCCCTGCCAGAAGCGGCGGCGTGAGCGGCGTACGTACCAGTTGGACAGGTCGTCCAGGAAGTCGGCCAGGCGGCGGCCCGCCCGCTGCGTGTCGTACTCGTCCAGCGAGGCCGTCACGTCGGCGACCGTGCGGTGCAGCTCGGCCAGCGCCCACCGGTCGAGCAGCGGCCGCTCGGACACGGGCGGGGCCGAGGCCAGCATCGCGGGCGACCACGACTCGGCGTTGGCGTACAGGGTGAAGAACGAGGCGGTGTTCCAGTAGGTCAGCAGGACCTTCCGGACGATCTCCTCCAGCGCGTTGTGGCCGACGCGGCGCGCCGCCCACGGCGAGCCGGAGCAGGCCATGAACCAGCGCAGCGCGTCGGCGCCGTGCTCGTCCATCAGCGGGATCGGCTCCAGCACGTTGCCGAGGTGCTTGCTCATCTTGCGGCCGTCCTCGGCCAGGATGAGGCCCAGACAGAGCACGTTCTCGTACGACGACTGGCCGAACACCAGCGTGCCGACGGCCATCAGCGAGTAGAACCAGCCGCGGGTCTGGTCGGTCGCCTCGCAGATGAACTGCGCGGGGTAGACGCCCTCCGGCTTGCCGCGGGCGCCCCACTGGGCGAACGGCATGGAGCCCGAGTCGTACCAGGCGTCGATGACGTCCGGAACGCGGCGCGCCTCCGCCCCGCAGTCGGGGCAGGGGAAGGTGACGTCGTCCACGTACGGGCGGTGCGGGTCGAGCGCGGAGACGTCGCGGCCGGCGAGCGTGCCGAGCTCCTCCATCGACCCGACGCACGTGATGTGCGTGTCGTCCTCGCCGCACACCCACAGCGGCAGCGGTGTGCCCCAGTAGCGCGAGCGCGACAGCGACCAGTCGACGTTGTTGCGCAGCCACTCCCCGAACCGGCCCCACTTGATCGTGTCGGGGAACCAGTTGGTCCTGGCGTTCTCCTCCAGCATCTGGTCCTTGACCGCGGTGGTGCGGATGTACCAGGACGGGAGCGCGTAGTAGAGCAGCGGCGTGTGGCAGCGCCAGCAGTGGGGGTAGCTGTGCTCGAAGTGGCCGCCGCGGAACAGCAGGCCACGGGCCCGCAGGTCCTCGGTCAGCTCCTCGTCGGCGTCCTTGAAGAAGCGCCCGCCGACCATCGGCACGTCGTCCAGGAAGCGCCCGTCGGGGCCGATCGGGTTGACCACCGGCATGTCGTAGCGCCTGATCACCGCCAGGTCGTCGGCGCCGAACGCCGGAGCCTGGTGGACCAGGCCGGTGCCGTCCTCGACCGTCACGTACTCGCCGGTCACCACGTAGTGGGCGCCCGGGATGTCGACCAGGTCGAACGGCCGGGAGTAGGTGGTGTGCTCCAGCTCGCGGCCGGTGAAGCGGGCCACCTCGGTGGCGCCGTCGCCCAGCACCGACAGCAGCGGCTCGGCCACCACCAGCACCTCGCCGTCGGCGGTGCGGGCGGCGACGTACGTCACGTCGGGGTGGACGGCGACCGCGGTGTTGGACACCAGCGTCCACGGCGTGGTGGTCCAGATGAGCAGCGAGGCGCCCAGCTCCGCCAGCCGCCCGGAGGTGGCGGGCATGCGGACGTAGACCGAGGGGCTGGAGACGTTCTCGTAGCCGCCCGGCTGGCCCAGCTCGTGGTCGGACAGGCCGGTGCCGCAGCGCGGGCAGTACGGCGTGATGCGGAAGTCGCGGAACAGCAGGCCCTTGTCGAAGACGACCTTGAGCGACCACCAGACCGACTCGATGTACGAGGGGTCCATGGTCCGGTAGGCGGTGGACAGGTCGATCCAGTAGCCCATCCGCTCGGTCATCTGCTCGAACGCGTCGACGTGCCGCAGCACGGACTCCCGGCACTTGGCGTTGAACTCGGCGATGCCGTACGCCTCGATGTCCTTCTTGCCGGTGAGGCCGAGCTCCTTCTCGATGCCGACCTCGACCGGCAGGCCGTGGCAGTCCCAGCCGGCCTTGCGGGGCACGCTGAAGCCCTGCATCGACTTGTAGCGGGGGAACAGGTCCTTGAAGACCCGGGCCTCGACGTGGTGGACGCCGGGCAGGCCGTTGGCGGTGGGCGGGCCCTCGTAGAAGACCCAGGCGGGGTTGCCGTCGTTCTGCTCGACGGAGCGCTCGAAGACCTTCCCGTCCCGCCACCGTTCGAGGACCTCGCGCTCGAGCGCGGGCAGGTCGACCTGCGCGGGAAGAGAGCGGAAACTAGGGGAAGACATCTGGGGCGCGCCTCCACGCGGTCACTGTCGGACAGGATGCGTGAAGGGACGAAGCCGTGCGGCTCCGCGGTACCACCCTTCTTGGCCTCGGCGAGCGAGGCCCACTTCATTGGTCTGCTGCCGGGTCTAATGAGCTCCGGGGAGCCGTTCTTCCGGCGGCTCCGGGGTGATGTCCCTCACATTCCGGGCCCCATCGACGCCTTGCAGATTCACACCATAACGCAGAGTGGAGCCCTGGTCTTCCCGGTTTCCCTGGTGAGGTGCCTGTCTCCGGTACGGAAGTCGTAAACGGCGACAAAGTTGCGGGAATGGAGTGGCTGCGGGAGGAGTTGAAAGCGCGCGGCGGGATAGTACGGGAGAGGTAATCGGGACGGCGGGTCGTTTGCCGTTCTGTTATGGGGCACCTAAGCTGCCCGCACCATTCACCGGCCTTGATCAGCATGGAGGCACCCATGGCGGCAGTCACGCAGACCACCACTCCGTCGATGTGGTCGGACGAGGAGCTGGCCGAGGTACGCGGCACGCTGCAGCGCGAGATCGACGAGCTCAACGCGGACATCCGCCGCCACGAATCGGAGATCGCCTCCGGCGATGTGACCCAGGGAGCCGGTGACGACCAGGCGGACGCCGGCGCCAAGACGTACGAGCGGGAACGCGAGATCGCCCTTACCCTGAATGCGCGCGACCTGGTCGCGCAGAACGAACGTGCGATCGCCAGGATCGACGCAGGGACCTATGGAGTGTGCGAATCGTGCCACAAGCCGATCGGCAAGGAACGCCTGCAGGCGTTCCCGAGGGCGACGCTGTGCGTGGCCTGCAAGCAGAAGGAGGAGCGCCGGTAGCAGGACCGGCCGCGGCGCCGGCGGCGGCGAAGCGGCGCACCCGCCTCGTCGCGGTCCTCGTCGCGCTGGCCGCCGTCGTCTACGTGATCGACGTCATCACCAAGACGGTGGTGCTGCGGGCGCTGGAGGGCAAGGCGCCGCTCGTCGTCATCCCCGACGTGCTGCAGTTCAGGGTGATCTTCAATTCCGGTGCCGCGTTCAGTCTCGGCACCGGAATGACGATAGTCTTCACCTTCATCGCCGCGGCGGTCGTGGTCGCCATCATCCGCACCGCCCGTAAGCTGCTCAGCCTGCCGTGGGCGATCGCCCTGGGCCTGCTGCTGGGCGGGGCGTTCGGCAACCTGACCGACCGGCTGCTGCGCTACCCTTCGGGTTTCGGCAGGTCCACCCAGTTCCAGGGGCACGTGGTCGACTTCGTCGAGGTCCTGCCCGGCCACTTCCCGGTGATCGACTACTTCCCGGTGTTCAACGTCGCCGACTCCTCGATCGTGTGCGGCGGCATCCTGGCCGTGCTGCTGGCCTGGCGGGGTTACCAGATCGACGGATCGAGGGAGGGCAAGTGACCGAGCGGCGAAGCCTGCCCGTGCCCGACGGGCTGGAGGGCGAGCGCCTGGACGCCGCCCTGTCCCGGCTGTTCGGCTTCTCCCGCACCCGGGCGGCCGAGCTGATCGGCGCCGGCGAGGTGACGATCGACGGCCGCGAGCCCGCCAAGTCCGACCGCGTCCACGCGGGCGCCTGGCTGGAGGTCGTGCTGCCGCCTCCGGTCAGCACGCCCATGCCGGTCGCCGAGCCGGTGCCCGGCATGCGGATCGTCTACGAGGACGACGACATCGTCGTGGTCAACAAGCCGATCGGCGTGGCCGCGCACCCCACGGTCGGCTGGACCGGCCCCACGGTGATCGGCGGGCTGCTGGGCTCCGGCCACACCATCGCCACCAGCGGCGCCGCCGAGCGCCAGGGCATCGTGCACCGGCTCGACGCCAACACCACCGGCGCCATGGTCGTCGCCAAGAGCGAGCACGCCTACTCCCACCTCAAGCGCGCCTTCAAGGAGCGCACGGTCGACAAGCGCTACCACGCGCTGGTGCAGGGCCATCCCGACCCGTTCCGGGGCACGGTCGACGCCCCCATCGACCGGCATCCCTCGGGCGACGGCCGGTTCGCGGTGGTCGCGGGCGGCAAGCCGTCGGTCACCCACTACGACACGATCGAGGCGTTCCGGGCGGCGTCGCTGCTCGACATCAAGCTGGAGACGGGCCGCACCCACCAGATCCGGGTGCACATGTCCGCGCTGCGCCACCCGTGCGTGGGCGACCTGCTGTACGGGGCCGACCCGACGCTGGCCGCGCGGCTCGGGGTGGGGCGGCAGTGGCTGCACGCGGTGTCGCTCGGGTTCGAGCACCCGTCGAGCGGCGCGTGGACGTCGTTCCAGACGGACTATCCCGAGGACCTGCAGAAGGCCCTCGACCTCGTACGAGCGGAGTCCTGAGGCCCGCCGAGTCCTGAGGCCCGCGGAGCCCTGAGGCTCCCGGCGCCGGCCGTCAGGCCTTGCCGTGCTTGGCCTTCTTGACCTTCTTCGGCTTCTTGGTCCGGCCGGCGGAACGGCCGGTGCCGACGGGGTCCACCTGGCCCGGCGTGCGCGACGAGGGCTGCTCGTCCTCCTTCCTCGACTTGGCGGGGGTCGGCTTCTTGGTGGGCTTGGCCGTCGGCTTCGTCGAAGGCTTCGTGGTCGGCTTCTTGGTGGGCTTCGTGGTCGGCTTCCTCGTGGGCTCGCGTGTCGCCCTGCCGGTCGGCCCGGTCGTCGGGCGGTGTCGCGTGGGCTCGGCCGTCGGCCGGTGCGAGGCGGGGCCGTCGGTCGGAACCGTGCCCTGCCGGGGCCCGCTGTGGGTGGGCGGGTCCGACGGCGTTCTCGTGGCGGGGTGGCTGACCGGCTCCGAGGCGGGCTTGGACGGCATCGCCGAGGTGACCACGGCCGGGGCGGTCGTGGGCGTAAGGGCGTCGCCGGCCGGCCGGTTCGTCCACCAGGCGGCGCCGCCCGTGAGGACCGCCACGGCCGCGACCCCCGCGACGAGCGCCGACAGCGGTGGCCTGCGCCGCCGGACCGCCGGGTGGAACGCTGCGGACGACGGTCCGGCGGCCGGCCCGTCGGGCGGCCCTGCGAGTGGCTGTGAGGGGGTCACGGGAGTGGCGGCGGCGACCGGAACGGCCGGCGTGTCGCTCATGGACGAGGGGCCCGGGTCGCTCAGACCGCCCGCCGGGATGGCGACCGGGGCCGTCGGCTCCGGCACGTTGCCCGCGACGAACGCGTGCAGCCGCCACCGCGCCTCGTCCAGGCCCATCCGCTGCGCCGGGTCCTTGCGCAGCAGCCCGAGCAGCACCGGCCCGATCGCGCCCGCGCGGGCCAGCGGCGGCGGCTCGGAGTGCATCACGGCGCCCAGCGTGGCCAGCGCGTGCGCGCGCTGGAACGGCGACTGACCTTCGACGGCCAGGTACAGGGTGACGCCCAGCGACCACAGGTCCGACTCCGGCACGGCCTGGCCGCCCGCCGCCCGCTCCGGCGCCATGAAGGCGGGTGTGCCGACGAGGATGCCCGTCCTGGTGACGGGCGCCTCGTCCTCGGTGGTGGCGATGCCGAAGTCGGTCAGCACCGCCCGGCCGTCCTCGGCGAGCAGCACGTTGTCCGGTTTGACGTCGCGGTGCAGGACGCCGGCGGTGTGCGCGGCGCGCAGCGCCTCCAGCAGTTGCAGCCCGATGTCCGCGACCCTGGCCGGTGGCAGCGGGCCCTCCTCGCGGACCAGCTCGCCCAGCGTCCGCGACCGGACGAGCTGCATGACGATCCACGGGTGGCCGTTCTCCTCCAGCACGTCGTAGACGGCCGCCACGCCGGGGTGCGCGACGCGGCCCGCGGCCCGCGCCTCACGGAAGGTGCGCACGCTGAAGACGTCGCGCTCCGGCCCGTTGAGGTCGGGGGGCGGGTGGATCTCCTTCACGGCCACGTCGCGGCCGAGCACCTCGTCGTGGGCGTGCCAGACCGTGCCCATGCCGCCCTGGCCAATGGTCCTGAGCAGCCGGTATCGTCCACCGACCATCACCGCTGAATCGGACATGCGGGCCGACTACCCGATAAAGTCCCTCCCAAGCGCGCATCCCCGCCGATTAAAGAACAGGCCGGATAGGGCCGGTCAGCGCAGGGTGAAGGTCTTGGTGAAGGTGTCGAAGTAGTGGCGGTCGCGGGCCCAGCGGGAGTCGGGCGCCTCCCAGTACAGGGCGAACGGCCGGCCGGACGCCGTGCGGAAGCCGCGGTTGACGACGTGGACGACCGTCCCGCCACGCCGCCAGGTGAACTCCCAGTCGGCCGCCGGCCGCCCGAGGTAGGTGGTGGCGCCGATGCCGATCCGGTGGTAGCCGGGGAACTCGCCCCGGCCGAGGATCTCCCTCTCCAACCCCTGCCAGTGCCGTACGGGGCCGAGCCACGGCTGGTCCGGCACCGTCCACTCCACGATGAACGCGCCGGGGGAGCCGGGGCCGCGCACGGTCACGCTGTCGCGGGTGGGGTGCTTGGTGACCTTCCACCGGGCGGGGACGGCCATCGCGAACCCGCCCGCGGAGCTCCGGTACGGGACCCAGCCGGCCGGCGCCGCCGTGGCCGTCGCCGCGGGAGTGGCCGACGGCCCGCCGGTGGGCGGTTTCCTGGTGGCCGATGCCTGCGCCGTGGGGGAGTCGTCCGACGGTCCGGCGGGTGTCGCGGTGACGGGCGGGGTCGCCCCGCCGGTCGTGGCCGTGGCGGCGGAGGGTGTGCCGTTCCCCCCGGGGAAGCCCGTCATACGGGCCGCCAGCAGCGCCCCGCCGGCGGCCAGGACCGCGACGGCGACCAGCGCGGCGGGCACGGCGAGCCGCCGCCCCACGGACGGCCGGCTCCCCGTGACGGGCACGGGAACGGTGTGACCGGCATGCACGAGGCCTGGGTGTCCGGGGCCGGCCGGATGCCCGGAAGGGGCGGCGTGGCCGGTGGTGGAGGCGATTCCGCGCAGCAGGTGCGCGGCCTCGCCCGCCGGCATCCGCGCGGCCGGGTCGCGGCGCAGCAGCCCCATGATCACCGGTGTGAGCGCGCCCGCGCGGACGGGCGGCGCCGGCTCGTCGCGCAGGATCGCGGCCACCGTGGCGGCCCAGGAGTCGCGCCGGTACGCCGGGGCGCCCTCGGCGGCGGCGTACAGCGTCGCGCCCAGCGACCACAGGTCGGACTCGGGCCGCGCGGGCTCGCCGTTGAGCCGCTCGGGCGGCATGTACGCGGGCGTGCCCACGAGCCCGCCGGTGGCGGTCAGCCCCGGCTCCGCCTCCAGCGTGGCGATGCCGAAGTCGGTCAGCACCACCCGGCCGTCGTCGGCGAGCAGCACGTTCTCCGGCTTGACGTCGCGGTGCAGGACGCCGGTGGCGTGGGCGGCGCGCAGCGCGCCGAGCACCCGCTCGCCGATGAGCGCCACCTGCTCGACCGGGAGCGGCCCCCGCTCGCCGATCGCCTGCGCCAGCGACCGGGACGGGACGAGCTGCATCACGATCCACGGCCGCCCGTCCTCCTCGACGACGTCGTGGATCACCACCACCGACGGGTGGTCGAGGCGCCCCGCCGCCCGCGCCTCCCGGATGGTGCGGCGGTTGAGGTCGGCCCGCTGGGCGTCGCCGACACCGGTGTAGCGCACCTCCTTGACCGCCACCGTGCGGTCGAGGAGCCGGTCGTGGGCGCGCCAGACCACGCCCATGCCGCCCTCGCCGAGCGGCTCGATGAGGCGGTACCGCCCGCCGACCTCCCTGTCCACGCGACGCACCCTACTTGGCTGGCTTGAAGGTGGCGCAGAACCCCTCGAAGAAGTGGTAATCGGCCTTCCAGTGACTCTTCAGGGTGTGCCAGTAGATGGCGTAGGCGCGCCCGTTGTCGGTGACGAAGCCGCGGTTGCGGACCCGGGTCTTGCCCGTGTTGGTGTTCCAGGTGAAGTCCCAGTCGGCCGCGGCCTTCTGGAAGTCCACCTTCTTGATGTCGAGCTTCTCGTAGCCGCCGAAGTTGTTCTTGAGGACGGGCTCCTGCTTCTTCCAGTCCTTGTACGGGTCCGTGCCGGGCTTCTCCGCCTCCTCGATCATGAGGTACGCGTTGGAGGCGCCGCCCGGGCCCTTGAACTTGACCTGCCGGCCGGCGCGGTCCCACACGTCCCAGCCCTTGGGCAGCCCGACGGAGAAGCCCAGCTTCTTGTCCTTGTACATCTTCCAGCCCTCGGGCAGCGCGTCGGCCGGGTCGGACGCCTTGGGGGAGGGCGACGAGGTGGGTGTCGGCGAGGTCGTGGCGCTGGGCGTCTCGGACGGGGACGCCGACGGGGACCCCGAGGCCGGGGGCGCGGTGCTCGCCGGGGGCGTCGCCGGCGCGGAGCCCGTGCCGGGGTCGCCGCTCTTGGGGCCGGTGGCGGGTTCGCTCACCGAGGCGCTGGACCTGCCGTCCTCGCTGTCGTCGGGAACCGAGCTCAGGCCGAGGTAGCCGCCCACGCCCGCGACGAGGACGACGACGGCCGCGGCCGCGATGACGGGGCCGAGCCTGCGGCCGCCCTCCGCGCGCGACGACGAGATCGTGGGCTCCTCCGCCTGCTCCGGCTCGGAGCTCGCCGCGGTGATCCGGACACCCGTCTCCGGCAGGTCCGGCTCACGGCCTGGGCCGCCGGACCCCGCGCCACCCGAACCGGACGCCCGATCACGGGGCGCGGGCGTGGGCGGCGCCGCGGCAGGACCGTCCGGCACGGCCAGGTTCGGGTCGGTCGGCATGTCGTCCTCGACCGGAGCCTGCGGCTGGACCGGGGGGACCTGGCGCGAGAAACGGCCACCGGTGCGGCGCCGGGGCCGCGCGTCCGGATCGGCGTCGCGGCTGCCCGGCCCTGCCGGCGGCTGGACCGGCAGCTGCGCGGTCGCCGCGGGCATCCGCGCGGTCTGCGCCGGGGCGGCAGGCGGCTGCGGGACCGGGGGAGTGGAGACCTGGCGCAGCATCCGCGCCGTCTCCTCGTACGTGGGCCGCTGGACCGGCTCCTTGGCGAGCAGGCGGTCGATCACCTCGGCCAGCGGACCGGCGTGCGGAGCGGGGTCCGGCGGGTCGGTGAGGACGGCGTGCATGGTGGCCAGCGCCATGCCGCGCTCGTGCGGCGAGCGGCCCTCCACGGCCGTGTAGAGCGTCGCGCCGAGCGACCACAGGTCGGACTCGCGCCGCGCGGGCAGGCCCTTGAGCCGCTCGGGCGCGATGAACGCCGGGGTGCCGGCCAGGCCGGTCATCGTGAGCTGCGTCTCGGTCTCCAGCGTGGCGATGCCGAAGTCGGTCAGCACGACCCTGCCGTCGTCGGCGAGCAGCACGTTCTCCGGCTTGACGTCGCGGTGCAGCACGCCCGCCTCGTGGGCCCGGTGCAGTGCCTCCAGCACGGCCAGGCCGATCTCGGCGACCCGCCGGGGCTTCAGCGGCCCGTCCTGCTTGATCACCGCGCCGAGCGAGCGCGACTCGACGAGCTGCATGACGATCCAGGGACGGTCGTCCTCCTCGATCACGTCGTGAACGACGATCACGTTGGGGTGCTCGAACCTGGCAGCCGCCCTGGCCTCACGCATCGTGCGCCGGTTGAGGAGCTGCACCTCGTCGCCCAGAGCGGCGGCGTAGCGGACCTCCTTGACGGCGACCTCCCGGTCCAGGAGCTCGTCATACGCCCGCCACACGATCCCCATGCCGCCCTTGCCGATGGGTTCCTGCAACTGGTACCGGCCGGCGATGCGGCGTCCATCCCGTTTACGATCCGACATCAACGGCCTCAAACCCTCCCTCTAGGCCAAGAAATACTCCCATAGCCAGGGATCAACGGCGACTCGCCTGAAGGACAGTCCGTCATGTGAGAACGGGAGTCCAGCAGGTGGAGAGCGGGTGTAGGGTTCCGGACATGACTTGTCGCCACGCGTTTACCGAGCCGGCTCCGGGAGAGCCGGTCGTGAGCTAGCGACCACCTGGAGTCGGCACAGGCAGAGACGCCTCGTCTCTGCCTTTTTCGTTTCGCCGGCTCCGGCGAGCCGGCCCTGCATGAGGAGCCGAGATGTCATCGACCTTGGAGCACCGCGCGGTCGCGCTGGGCGGGACCCGCGTGGGCGCCGGGCCCGCCGTGGTGGTCGCCGGCCGGATCAGCCTGCGTGCCCGTCCCGTCGTTTCCGGCGGCCCGGCGCCGTCCCTCCAGGAGGCGGTCGCGGCGGCCCGCTGGCGGGGAGAACGGCAGGGCGACCAGTGGGGTGAACGGCCGGGGAGCCGTGGGGCAGAGGCGCCGCCGGGGCGGGAGGCCCGCGTTCCCCTGGTCGAGCCGGCGGACGCCGGCGACCTGCCCGCCATCGCGGAGCGCGCGGACGGCGTGGTGGTCGGCGCCTCCTGGACCCGCGACATCCCCCTCGTGCGCGCGGCGGCGGCCCTCGGCATGCCCGTCGTGGTGGAGCGGCGGCCCTCGGCGTCGCTGGAGGAGTGGCTCGCGCTGGCCGACTACTGCGCGCTGGAGGGCAGCGGCGAGGTGATCCTGTGCGAGGGGGGCCGGCTGGACCTGGGGCTGCTGCGGGCGGCCCGGGAGGCGTCGGGGCGCCCGGTGCTGGCGGACGTGACGGGCGCGCCGGGCCTGTCGGCGGCGGCGGTAGCGGCGGGGGCGGACGGGCTCGTCCTGGGCGGCCTCCCCGCGGCGCCGGACCCGTCCGCCCCGGGTGTCGTGGACGCGGAGGCGTTGCGGGCCGCGGGGGAGGCGGTGACGCTCGTGGGGGCGCTCCTGCGGCCCGAGGCGCCCGCCACGCTGCCGGAGTGCCGGGAGGCGATCGACCGGGTGGACGCGGCCCTGGCGACGCTCCTGGAGCGGCGTGCCGCGCTGGCCGGCGTCGTGCAGACGCTCAAGCCGGTCGGCGGCTTCGCGGGTCGCGACCCGGAGCGCGAGCGGTCGCTGGTCGCGCGGATGGCCCGCCGCGCCCCCGGACTGGGCGAGGAGCGGCTGGCGGCCGTCATGAACACGGTCATCGAGGCGGGCCTCCACCTGGCCGAGGAGCGCCGCCGCCCGTGACGACCCGGCCCGCGACGAGACCGGGCCGGTGCGGCCGGGTCAGGGCCGGGTGAGGACGAGGTTGTTCATCGGGCGGCCCGGGCCCGTGACGATCTGGCGGTCGACCAGCTCGGCGAGGCGCCGGTAGCCCTCGCCCGTCGGGTGGAAGCTGCGGCTGTCCACCCGCAGCTCCTTCACGTGCACGATGAGCCGGTTGAGGTACGGCCGGGCGGTGCCCGCCTCGTGGCCGTCGAACGCGTCGTAGGCGTCCACGAACTCCACGCTCCCCGGCCCGCCGAACGCGGCGACGGCCCGGTCGAGACCCAGCGCCGCCTCCCGCATGACGTCGTTCAGCCGGCGGGTGACGCCGTTGAGCCAGAGCTGGTCCTCGGGACTGAGGTTGTCCACCCGGTCGGCCGGGCCGGCGGGGAACGGCCTCGGGTAGCCGAGCACGACGATCCGGGCCCGCGGCGCTCTGACGCGCAGCTCCCGCAGCACCCCGAGCAGGCTCTCCCGCAGCCCGGCGACCCGCCGGGCCACCTCGCCGTCCTGGTCCACGCACGCCGACGACCAGGGCAGCTTGACGATGCACGCGGTCAGCACGCGGGCGAACCCGGCGTCGTTGCCGCCGATGGTGACCGTCACCAGGCTGGTCGAGGGGTCCACCCGGGCGACCTGGGGGCGCTGCCCGTACTGGCCCCGGAGGAGCTGGCCGGTGGTGGCGCCGCTGCACGCCCAGAACCCCGCGCCGCCGCCGAAGCGGTGGGCGCCCGCGACCAGCGGCACGTACGAGCCCTGCGCGCGGTGGCAGCGGGCCGCGCCCTCCCCGGCCGGCTCGCCGCCCGGGTCCCCGGCGTTCCCGCCGGGCTCGGCCGGGGCGTACACGCCCTCGCCGGAGGAGTACGAGTCGCCCAGGCCCGCGTAGGAGCCGCTCAGCGCGACCTGCACGGCCGTCAGCCGGGTCGCCCGCGGCAGGCTGCCCGCCGGTGGCGCCGTGGCGGGACAGCCCGCCTGGAGCGCCGCGCAGGCGAGCCGCTCGTACACCCCGAGCGGCAGCCCCGCGACGGCCAGCAGCGCGCCGAGGACCGCGGCCGCGACCATGGAGGCGAGGGGAACGGCGGGGACGATGCGGACGTTGCTGCGCCTCTCCAGCCCGGCCTCCCCGAACGCGACGACCCCCACGCCGGTCCGGACGCATCGGTCGTGACACCCCGTTCCGCCGGCCCGCACGAGGAGCGTAACCCGCGCCGCGCGCCGCGGCACGCCCGCGAACGGAAGCCTGGCGCAGGGGTAGGCGGGCTGTCGGCGGGGAGCATGGAAGTCGGGGGCGTAGAACATCAGGCGGGAGGCGCCGCTCCATGCCGTCCAGCGACTCGTTCGTCCATCTGCACGTGCACACCGAGTACTCCATGCTCGACGGGGCCGCGCG
Source organism: Nonomuraea sp. NPDC050383 (assembly GCF_044459125.1). NCBI lineage: Bacteria > Bacillati > Actinomycetota > Actinomycetes > Streptosporangiales > Streptosporangiaceae > Nonomuraea > Nonomuraea sp. NPDC050383. Next base: position 646,758 of record NZ_JBITIP010000001.1, on the reverse strand, counting down.
GCTGAAGCAGATCTTCGAGCGGGTCGGCGAGCTGGGCATGCCCGCGATCGCGATCACCGACCACGGCAACATGCACGGCGCCCACGACTTCTACACGCAGGCGACCGCGGCGGGCGTCAAGCCGGTCATCGGCATCGAGGCCTACGTGGCGCCGGAGCTGCGCCACGACAAGGAGCCGGTCCTGTGGGGCGAGCCGTACCAGAGGAAGGACGACGTCTCCGGGGGCGGCCACTACACCCACCTGACCATCTGGGCGCGCGACAGGACCGGCCTGCACAACCTCATGAAGCTCAGCTCGCGCGCCTACACCGAGGGCTTCGTCCGCAAGTGGCCGCGGATGGACGCGGAGCTCCTCGCCGAGCACGCCGGCGGTCTGATGGCCACCACCGGCTGCCCCTCCGGCGAGGTGCAGACCAGGCTCAGGCTGGGCCAGTACGACGAGGCGCTGAAGGCCGCCGCGAAGTACCAGGAGATCTTCGGCAAGGACGGCTTCTTCCTGGAGATCATGGACCACGGCCTCGACATCGAGCGCCGGGTCCGTGACGGGCTGACCCGCATCAGCCGCGACCTGGACATCCCGCCGCTGGTCACCAACGACTCCCACTACACCTACGCGTCCGACGCCGCCTCCCACGACGCCCTCCTGTGCGTCCGGACGGGCAAGCGCCTGTCCGACCCCGACCGGTTCCGGTTCGACGGCAGCGGCTACTCCATCAGGTCCGCCGACGAGATGCGCGCCGTCGACTCCTCCGAGCTGTGGGCCGAGGGCTGCCGCAACACGCTGCTGGTGGCCGAGAAGGTCGATCCGGCCGGGTTCTTCGCGGTCAAGAACCTGATGCCGGCCTTCCCCGTCCCCGACGGGATGACGGAGGAGGCGTACTTCCGGCAGGAGGTCCGCAAGGGCCTGGAGCGCCGCTTCCCCGGCGGCGTGGACGGGGAGCACCGCGCCCGGGCGGAGGAGGAGCTCGGCGTCATCCTCCGGATGGGCTTCCCGAGCTACTTCCTCGTGGTGGCCGACGTCACCATGTGGGCCAAGAGCAACGGCATCCGCGTCGGCCCCGGCCGGGGCTCGGCGGCCGGCTCCCTGGTGGCCTACGCGCTGGGCATCACCGACCTCGACCCCATCCCGCACGGCCTGATCTTCGAGCGCTTCCTCAACCCCGAGCGCGTCTCCATGCCCGACGTCGACATCGATTTCGACGAGCGCCGGCGGGCCGACGTGATCCGGTACGTGACCGAGAAGTGGGGCGCCGGCAAGGTCGCCATGATCGTCACGTTCGGCACCATCAAGGCGAAGGCCGCCGTCAAGGACGCCGGTCGCGTCCTCGGCCACCCCTACGCGCTCGGCGACCGCGTGTCCAAGGCGTTCCCTCCGGCGGTGATGGGCAGGGACATCCCGCTGTCGGGCATCTTCGACAAGGACCACCCGCGGTACGCCGAGGCCGGCGAGCTGCGCAGGCTCTACGAGGAGGAGGCCGAGGTCAAGGCGACGATCGACCTCGGCAGGGACCTGGAGGGCCTGATCCGGCAGACCGGCGTGCACGCCGCCGGCGTCATCATGTCGGCCGAGGCGCTGACCGACCACATCCCGATCATGCGCCGCGACTCCGACGGCGCGATCGTCACGCAGTTCGACCATCCGGCCTGCGAGGCGCTCGGCCTGCTGAAGATGGACTTCCTGGGCCTGCGCAACCTCACGGTCATCGACGACTGCCTCAAGGCCGTCCAGGCCACCACCGGCGAGCGGATCGAGCTGCTCGACCTGCCGCTCGACGACGTCCGGACGTACGAGCTGCTGGCGCGCGGTGACACGCTCGGCGTCTTCCAGCTCGACGGCGCCGGCATGCGCTCGCTCATGCGGCTGATGCGCCCCGACGGCTTCGAGGACATCTCCGCCGCCCTCGCGCTCCACCGCCCCGGCCCGATGGGCGCCGGCTCGCACATCAACTACGCGCTGCGCAAGAACGGCGTGCAGGAGATCGTCCCGATCCACCCCGAGCTGGCGGAGCCGCTCAGGGACATCCTCGACACGACCTACGGCCTGATCGTCTATCAGGAGCAGGTCATGGCCATCGCGCAGAAGGTCGCCGGCTACTCGGCGGGCGGCGCCGACCTGCTGCGCCGCGCCATGGGCAAGAAGAAGAAGTCGGAGCTGGACCGGCAGTACCAGTCCTTCGAGCAGGGCATGCGGGACGACGGCTTCCCGGCCGCCGCCGTCAAGGCCCTGTGGGACGTCCTGCTGCCGTTCTCCGACTACGCCTTCAACAAGGCGCACACCGCCGGCTACGGCCTCGTCGCCTACTGGACCGCCTACCTGAAGGCCAACCACCCGGCCGCGTACATGGCGGCGCTGCTGACCAGCGTCAAGGACGACAAGGACAAGTCGGCCCTCTACCTCCACGAGTGCCGCCGCATGGGCATCAGGGTGTTCCCGCCGGACGTCAACGACTCCGACTTCGACTTCACCCCGCGCGGCGCCGGCATCCGCTTCGGCCTGTCGGCGGTGCGCAACGTCGGCGGCGACGTCGTGGACGGCATCATCGCGGCGCGCGAGGAGAAGGGCCGCTTCGCCGACTTCGAGGACTTCCTGCGCCAGGTGCCCGCGATCGTCCGCAACAAGCGGGTGATCGAGTCGCTGATCAAGGCGGGCGCGTTCGACTCGCTCGGGCACGCGCGCAAGGGCCTGGTCATGGTGCACGAGCAGGCCGTCGACGCGATCGCCGGCATCAAGCGGAACGAGGCCGCCGGGCAGGACCCCCTGTTCGGCGCGGCCGGCGGCGGCGAGGACCGGGCGCTCGACGTGGAGATCCCGGTGGGCGAGTGGGACAAGAACACGCTCCTGCGGTTCGAGCGGGAGATGCTCGGCCTGTACGTGTCGGACCACCCGCTGTCCGGCGTGGAGCACGTCCTGGCCTCCGGCGTCGACTGCACGATCGCCGCCCTGCAGGACGAGAGCCGGTCCGACGGGCAGATCGTCACCGTGGGCGGCATCCTCAGCGGCCTCCAGCGCAAGCTCACCAGGAGGGGCGACCCCTGGCTGCTGACCCGGCTGGAGGACCTCGAAGGCTCGATCGAGGTCATGATCTTCACGTCGGCCTACCGGCTCTGCTCGACGATCCTGGCCGAGGACGCGATCGTCCTCGTCAAGGGCCGCATCGACCGGCGCGAGGACGTCGCCAAGCTCGTCGCCACGGAGGTGACGGCGCCCGACCTCACCCAGGAGGGCCCGCTGCTGGTCAGCCTGCCGCTCGACCGGTGCACGCCGCCGGTCGTGGCCCGGTTGAAGGAGATCCTCGCCACCCACCCCGGCACCTCCGAGGTGCGCCTCCAGGTGCGCGACGGTCCGAGGACGACGGTCATGCGGGTGGCGGACCGGCTGCGGGTGACGCGGTCGCCGGCCCTGACGGGCGAGCTCAAGGAGCTGCTGGGCCCGGCCTGCCTCGGCGGCTGACCCCCCGCGCCCCGAGCCGGGGCGGCGGGAGGGCAGGAGCTGACGGAACGGCGGCGGCGAGTCGGTGAGGCTCGCCGTGGTCCGCCGGTGGCGGGGTGGGGCAGGATCGGAGGGTGACCGAACTGCACTACCTCACCGCCGCCGAGATGGCCCGGCTGGTCCGCGCCCGGCAGGTGAGCGCCGTCGAGCTGCTCCAGGCGTGCCTCGACCGGATCGAGCAGGTCAACCCCCGGGTGAACGCCGTCGTCACCCTGGCCGCCGAGCAGGCCATGGACGCCGCCAAGGCGGCCGACGCGACCGAGCCGCAGGGTCCGCTGCACGGCGTCCCGGTGGCGCACAAGGACCTGGTCGACACGGCCGGCATCCGCACCACGTACGGCTCGCCCCACTACGCCGGCCACGTGCCCGGCGCCGACGACCTGATCGTGCGCCGGCTCCGGCACGCCGGCGCGATCACCGTGGGCAAGACCAACACCCCCGAGTTCGGCACCGGCTCCCACACGGTCAACGAGGTGTTCGGCGCCACCCGCAACCCGTACGACCTGTCCCGCTCGGCGGGCGGCAGCAGCGGCGGCGCGGCGGCGGCGCTGGCCGCCGGGATGGTGCCGCTCGCCGACGGCTCCGACATGGGCGGCTCCCTGCGCAACCCGGCCTCGTTCTGCAACGTCGTGGGGCTGCGGCCCACCCCCGGACGGGTGCCCGAACCCTCCGACGTGGCGGCCTGGTACACCCTGGCGGTCCAGGGGCCGATGGCGCGCACGGTCGGCGACGTGACGCTGATGCTGTCGGCCATCGCCGGGTTCGACCCGCGCTCGCCGTTCGCGATCACGGAGAGGTTCGCCCCGGACCCGGAGGAGGGCGTCGCCGGGCTGCGGGTGGCCTGGAGTCCCGACCTGGGTGGCCTGCCGGTGGACCCGGCGACGGCGGCGGTCACGGCGACCGCGCCCGCCGTGTTCGAGCGGCTGGGGGCGCGGGTGGAGCGGGTGGAGCTGGACCTGTCCGACGCCGAGGACGCCTTCCGCGTGTACCGGGCCTGGTACTACGCCCTGGCGTTCGGCGACCTGACGGGACTCGGCCCGAACACGAGCTGGAACGTCGAGCGGGGACGGCAGGTCACCGGCGCCGACCTGGCCCGCGCCGAGCGGCTGCGCAGCGGTCTCTACCAGCGCATGGCCGGCTTCTTCGACACCTACGACGTGCTCATCGCGCCGGTCAGCCAGGTGCCGCCGTTCCCGGTCGAGGAGCCGTACGTCAGGCGGATCGACGGCGTGGAGATGCCCGACTACCTGGCCTGGATGCGCTCGGCGTACTGGATCAGCGTGCTGCACGCGCCGGCCGCGTCCGTCCCGGCCGGCTTCACCGAGGACGGGCTGCCGGTGGGCGTGCAGATCGTCGGGCGGCCGTTCGCCGACGCCCAGGTGCTGCGCGTGGCCGCCGCGTTCGAGCGGGCGACCGGGCACGGCCTGCGCCGCCCGCCCCTGTGAACGCCGCCGGCGGCCGCCTCAGCCGCCGAGCCCGTACGGGGTGCGCAGGGGCGACTCGCGGTAGCCGTGCATGCCCTCCATCAGGCCGAAGATCGCCACCGCGCACAGCGGCCAGGCCACCAGCACGCCCCTGGCGGTCAGCCGGAGCGACCCCGCGACCACCTGCGCCCCCGGCACGGCGGCGGCCTCTACGGTCACCGCTCCGAGCGTGAAGGTCGAGCCCACCCACAACGTCACGAACGCCGCCAGCACCCCGCCGGCGCACAGCGCGAGCAGCACGGGAAGCTGGACGCGGCGGCTGAGGAACCAACCGGCCGCGCCGCAGAGCACCCCCAGCCCGCCCGTGACGACCGCGAACCAGCCGTCGGCGGCGATCAGCGCCTGCGTGGTCGGGTCGGCCAGGATCGGCCCCTGCCTCGTCACCTCGTACGGGGCGCGCGGGGAGAGCGCCGACCACAGCAGCCCGGCGAGCACGGCGAGCCCGGCGAGGGCGAGGACGGTGACCGCGAACGCCCGCACTTGCCTCGCCACGCGATTCCCCCTCAGCCGTGCTCGCGAAAGCCGTGCTCCCGAGATTCGGGCTCCCGAGATTCGGGCTCCCGAAAGTCGGGCTCTGAACCGGATCACCGGAACAGGTTGATGGTATCTCCCGGTTAGGCTCGCTTCGTGAATCATGACGAGGTCTGGCTGATCGATCCTTCCGGCCCGCTGCGCGGGGATGTGGAGGTGCGCGGCTCCAAGAACGCGGTCTCCAAGCACATGGTCGCCGCCATGCTGGGCGACGGTGAGAGCACGATCCAGAACGCCCCGGAGGTGGGCGAGGTCGGCATCACCGCGGCCATGCTGGAGTCCCTCGGCATCCATGTGGAGATCACCGAGAAGGAGATCCGCGTCGCGCCGGGCGCCGAGATCCGGCCGCGCGTGCCGGACGCGTTCACCGGGCTGAACCGCATCCCGATCCTCATGCTCGGCCCGCTGCTGCACCTGGCCGGCGAGGCGTTCGTGCCGCTGGTCGGCGGCGACCCCATCGGGCGGCGGCCGGTCAACTTCCACGTCGAGGCGCTGCGCGCGATGGGCGCCGAGGTCGAGGTGGGTGACGGCGGCATCTTCGCCAAGGCCAAGCGGCTGCGCGGCACCCGCCTGGAGCTGCCGTACCCGAGCGTGGGCGCCACCGAGACGATCCTCATGTCGGCCGTGCTGGCCGAGGGCAAGACCGTGGTGAAGAACGCCGCCATGGAGCCGGAGGTCGTGGAGCTGGCCCTGTTCCTGCAGCGGATGGGCGCCCGGATCGAGCTCTCGCCGGACCGCCGGATCGTCATCGAGGGCGTCGAGCGGCTGCGCGGCGCGTCGATCTGGCTGGCCGGCGACCGCATCGAGGCGTTCTCGTACCTGGCGGCGGGGCTGATCACCGGGGGAGAGGTGCGGGTGCACGGCTGCCCGCAGGACCGGCTGGTCACGGCGATCACCACGCTCGCCCGGATGGGCGCCCGCTTCGACATCAACGACGAGTACCTGTGCGCCACCGCGCCGCCCGAGGGGCTGCGCTCGGCGGCCGTGCAGACCGACACCCATCCGGGCTTCATGACCGACTGGCAGACGCCGCTCATGGTGCTGTTCACGCAGAGTCAGGGCATGTCGGTGCTGCACGAGACGGTCTTCGAGAACCGCCTGGTGTACGTGCCGGCCCTGCAGCGGATGGGCTGCGAGATCGAGGTGTTCGACCAGTGCCTCGGCGGCCCCGCCTGCCGCTACCACGACACCAACGCCCGGCACTCGGCGGTCGTGCGCGGCGTGTCCAAGCTCACGGGCGCCGACGTGACGCTGCCCGACATCCGGGCGGGTTTCTCCGCGGTGCTGGCCGCGGCCGTGGCCGACGGGACGTCCACGTTGCGCGGCGTGCACCACATCGTCCGCGGTTACCACAAGCCGTTCGAGCAGTTCGTGTCGCTGGGTCTGAACATCCGCCGCGAACAGTAAAGGTGTCGGCTCCCCGGGTTTGCCGAGGAGCCGGTCGCCGCAGATCGTGTGCGTGAGAGTGTTGCGATGCGTGAGCGCGCTGGGGCTCGTGGGAGCGCTCTGCGGGGTGCTGGCCGCCTCCCTCGTCGCCCCCGCCGTCAGCGGTGCGGGGCTCGCCGCCAAGAGCGTCGCGCACACGTTCGTGGACCTGCCGCCGGCGCCGCGCGAGGAGCCGCTGTCCCAGGTGACCCGGCTGCTGGACCGCAACGGCAAGCCGTTCGCGCAGTTCTACCAGGCCAACCGGCGGGCGGTGCCGCTCTCCCGGGTGGCCCCCGTGATGCGCCAGGCCATCGTCGCGATCGAGGACGCCCGCTTCTACGAGCACGGCGGCCTGGACGTGCGCGGCACGCTCCGGGCGCTGCTCACCAACACCCAGGCGGGCGGCATCCGGCAGGGCGGCTCCTCGCTCACCCAGCAGCTCGTGAAGAACATCCTGGTCGAGAGCGCCAGGACGGACGACGAGCGCGACCGGGCGCGGGCGCCCAACCTCAGCCGCAAGATCACCGAGCTGCGCCTGGCGCTGGCGATGGAGCAGAAGTACAGCAAGGACCAGATCCTGGAGAGGTACCTGAACATCGCCTACTTCGGCGCCGGCGCGCACGGCGTGGAGGCGGCGGCCAGGCGGTTCTTCTCCACCACGGCCGCGGACCTCACCCTGACGCAGGCGGCCACGCTGGCCGGCGCGGTCCGCATGCCGTACTCCACCGACCCGTCGATCGGCGCGGCGCAGCGGGCGCGGCTGAAGGAGCGGCGCGACCTCGTGCTCGACCGGATGGCCGAGCTGCGCATGGTGGACGCGCGGGCGGCCGCCGCCGCCAAGGCGACCCCGCTCGACATCCAGCTGCGGCCCGAGCCCGGCGGCTGCGCGCAGAGCGCGTACCCGTTCTACTGCCTGTACGTCCAGCGGGAGCTGCTCACCAACGTGGCGTTCGGCGCCACCGCGGCGGAGCGGCGCTCCCGGCTCGCCACCGGCGGGCTGGTGATCAGGACGGCGCTGGACCCGGTGGCGCAGCGGGCGGCCGAGCGGGCGATCCGCGCGCGGGTGAGCCCGAGGGACACCGAGGTGGCCGCCGAGGCCATGGTGGAGCCGGGCACGGGGCGGATCCGGGCGATGGCGGCCAGCAAGGACTTCGGCCGCAACCCCGGTGACCACAAGAACGGGTCGCGGACGACGTTCAACCTGGTGGCCGACATGGCGCACGGCGGGGGAATGGGGCTGCAGGCAGGCTCCACGTTCAAGGCGTTCACGCTGGCGACCGCGCTCCAGCAGGGCTGGCGCTTCGACCAGGGCTACGAGACGCCGGGCGTGCTCGTGCCGTCGCAGGGCTACCGCGACTGCCGCGGCCGGCCCGTGAACGCGCCCGGCGTGCGGGTGCACAACGCCAGCGGGGAGGGCGAGGGCGGCCCGTACAGCCTGTCCACCGGCACGTGGAAGTCGGTCAACATCTTCTACATGATGCTGGAGCGCAAGGTCGGCCTGTGCAACGTGGTGCGGACCGCCAAGGCCCTCGGCATCACCCGGGCCGACGGCCGGCCGCTGCGCGAGGTGCCGACGTTCACGCTGGGCGTCAACGAGATGGACCCGGTGACGGTGGCGGCGGCGTTCGCGGCGTTCGCGGCGCGCGGCAGGTACTGCCGGCCGCAGGCCATCGTGGAGATCGCCGGCCGTGACGGGCGGAGCACCCGCGTGCGGCCCACCTGCGAGCAGGCGCTCGACCGCAAGGTGGCCGACGCCGTCAACCACGTGCTCCAGGGCGTGTTCGACAAGGGCACGATGACCGGGCAGGGCATCGGCCGCCCGGCCGCCGGCAAGACGGGCACGAACAACGGCTACACCTCGGCCTGGTTCGCCGGCTACACCCCGGACCTGGCGGCGGCGGTCAGCGTGGGGGACATCCGGGGTTCCTACCGGTTCCCGCTGCAGAATGTGGAGATCGGCGGCCAGTACTACGGGTCGGTCCAGGGGGCGTCGCTGCCGGGGCCGATCTGGGTGGACTCGATGGAGTCGGCCCTGCGCGACACCCCACCCGGCGACTTCCACGGTCCTGACATGTCACGCTTCGGCGGTGGTTTCACGCCGGGGCTGAAGGAGGCCGAGGAGGCGGAGAAGATGCGGGCCATGGTCCGCAGGCAGCGTCAATGGCTGCGGTGGGCGCGCCGCAACGGCCACCTGCTGTGGCCGCCCGGCACGAACGTGCTCGGCGAGCAGAGGCCGGACGGCCGCCCGCACCGGCCGGGCCGGTCGGGAACCGTCCCCGTGCGGCCGGGCGGGACGGGAACCGTTCCTGTGCGGCCGCCGGGGCGGACGGGGACCGTGCCCGTCAGGCCGGGGGCCGCCGTTCCCGGGGCGCCGGTGCCCGCGCCCGCCCCCGGCTCCGGGGCGGGGACCGTACCGAGGTAGGAAAGTCAGCGCTTGGCGATCGGGGAGGTCACGGCGCGGGTGAGCGCGATGAGGTTGGCCGGGGCGGTCTCGATCTGCAGCCCCCGCCGGCCCGCCGAGAAGTAGATCGTCCCGAAGTCCAGCGCGGAGGAGTCCACCACCGTCGGCAGCTGCTTGCGCTGCCCGAGCGGGCTGATGCCGCCCACGACGTAGCCGGTCACCCGCTCCACCTTCGCCGCGTCGGCCATGGCGGCGCGCTTGCCGCCGAGGGCGGAGGCCAGGGCCTTGAGGTCGAGCCTGCCCGCGACCGGCACCACCGCCACCGCGAGGCCGCTCTCCACCTCGGCCACCAGCGTCTTGAAGATCCGCTCGTACGGCACGCCGAGCGCGTCGGCGGCCTCCTCGCCGTACGCCTGGGCGGCGGGGTCGTGGTCGTACGGATGGAGGCTGAACTCGGCCTTGGCCTTGGTCAGCGCCACCGTGGCCGGGGTTCCCCCCGGCGCCTTCGCCTTGCCCACGTCTGCCCCTTCCCGTGATCTACTTTGTAAAGGCGCTCAGCCGGCGCGGTGGAACCTGCGGTGCAGCTCGCGTACCTCCTCGTCGAGGCCCGGGACCGGCCCCTCGACCACGACCCGCGGCGCGACCTCGGACACCGGCAGGGGACGCACCGGCGGCTCCGGCACGCCCAGCTCGCTCAGCCAGTCCACGAGCTGCGCCGACGAGGCGACGTACACGATGCGGCCGAGCCCGACCCAGCCGTGCGCGGCGGCGCACATGGGGCAGTGCTCGCCGGAGGTGTAGACGGTCGCGGCGGCGCGCTCCTCCGGGGTCAGGTGGGCGGCCGACCAGCGCGCCAGCTCGAACTCCGGATGCCTCGTGTGGTCGCCCCCGGCCACCCGGTTGTGGTCCTCGGCGAGCACCTCGCCGTCGCCGGACACGAGCACGGAGCCGAACGGCTCGTCGCCCACGGCCAGGGCCTCGGCGGCCAGCTCCACACAGCGGCGCAGGTGCCGCAGCTCGTTCTCCATCACCATGAGAGCTCCATCACCATGACCGGCCTCTTGCATTCCCGGCCTCCCGAATTCGGGGGTCATGGTATCGGCCGGTCCGAGGCTTGACGTGATCTGGATGTCCGGATGGTGGACGGAAGAGGATCCACGGGTGGGACTCCGTAGACTGGGGTGCGTGATTTCCCGTATCGACTTGCGCGGTTCCCTGCCGGGAGACCTGCGCGACGTGCTGCCCCGCGCCGAGCTCGACGTCGAGGCCGCCCTGGACAAGGTGCGGCTCATCTGCGACGAGGTCCGCCATCGCGGGGCCGCGGCCGTGCGGGAGCTGACCGCCAGGTTCGACGGCGTGGAGATCGAGCACGCGCGGGTTCCGCGTGAGGCGCTGCGTGCGGCGCTCGCCGGGCTACGGCCCGAGGTGCGGGCGGCGCTGGAGGAGTCGATCCGCCGGACCCGGCTGGTCCACCGCGACCAGCGGCGCGCCGACGTGACGACGCAGGTGGTGCCGGGCGGCACGGTCACCGAGCGGTGGGTGCCGGTCGAGCGCGTGGGCCTGTACGTGCCGGGCGGCCGGGCGGTCTACCCGTCCAGCGTGGTGATGAACGTCGTGCCCGCGCAGGAGGCCGGGGTGCCGTCGCTGGCGGTGACGAGCCCGGCGCAGAAGGACTTCGGCGGGCTGCCGCACCCGACGATCCTGGCGGCGTGCGAGCTGCTGGGCGTGGACGAGGTGTACGCGGTGGGCGGCGCCCAGGCGGTGGCCATGTTCGCGTACGGCACGGAGGAGTGCCCGTCGGCCACCCTGGTGACCGGGCCGGGCAACATCTGGGTGGCGGCGGCCAAGCGGCTGCTCAAGGGCCGCATCGGCATCGACTCCGAGGCCGGGCCGACGGAGATCGCGATCCTGGCCGACGAGACGGCCGATCCGGTGCACGTGGCGGCCGACCTGATCAGCCAGGCCGAGCACGACGTGATCGCGGCCGCGGTGCTGGTGACCGACAGCGTGGAGCTGGCCGAGGCGGTGGAGAGGGAGCTGCCGGGCCAGGTGGAGGCGACCAAGCACTCCGAGCGGATCGCCGAGGCGCTGCGCGGCCGGCAGTCCGGGATCGTGCTGGTGGACGGCCTCGACGAGGGCGTGGAGGTGGTCAACGCCTACGCGGCCGAGCACCTGGAGATCCACACGGCCGACGCGGCGGCGGTGGCGGCGCGGATCCGCAACGCCGGCGCGATCTTCGTGGGCACGTACGCGCCGGTGTCGCTGGGCGACTACCTGGCGGGGTCCAACCACGTGCTGCCGACCGGCGGCTGCGCCTGTCACTCCAGCGGGCTGTCGGTGCAGACGTTCCTGCGCGGCATCCACGTGGTCGACTACACGCGCGAGGCGCTGGCCGGCGCGGCCGCGCACGTGTCGGTGCTGGCCGACGCCGAGGACCTGCCGGCGCACGGCGCGGCCGTGCGGGCGCGCTTCGGTTGGGGGATCCCCTCATGACGCCGCACGACATGACGTTGAAGGACCTGCCGATCAGGGACGATCTCCGGGGCAGGACGCCGTACGGCGCGCCCCAGATCGACGTGCCGGTGCGGCTCAACACCAACGAGAATCCGTATCCGCCCTCCCCGGAGCTGGTCGAGGACCTGGCCGGGGAGGTGCGCGGCGGGGCGGGCGCGCTCAACCGCTACCCCGACCGTGACGCGCTGGAGCTGCGCGCCGACCTGGCGGGTTATCTGGGGCACGGGCTCGACGCGAGCCGGGTGTGGGCGGCCAACGGCTCCAACGAGGTGCTCCAGCAGATCCTGCAGGCGTTCGGCGGTTACGGCCGGACGGCGCTGGGGTTCGAGCCGTCGTACTCGATGCACCCGATCATCACGACGGGCACGAGCACGGAGTGGATCGGGGGCGCGCGGGAGGACGACTTCTCGCTCGACCCGGCCAAGGCGGCTGCCGCGGTGGAGGAGCACCGGCCGGACATCGTGTTCCTGACCTCGCCGAACAACCCGACCGGCACCGCCCTGCCGCTGGAGACGATCGCCAGGGTGCTGGAGGCGGCTCCGGGCATGGTGGTGGTGGACGAGGCGTACGCGGAGTTCGCGCGGGAGGGCACGCCGTCGGCGCTGAGCCTGCTGCCGTCGCACCCGCGGCTGATCGTGACCAGGACCATGTCGAAGGCGTTCGCGATGGCGGGCACCCGGCTCGGTTACCTGGCGGCCCACCCGGCTGTGGTGGAGGCGCTGCTGCTGGTGCGCCTGCCGTACCACCTGTCGACGCTGACGCAGGCGGCGGCGCGGGTGGCGCTGCGGCATCGCGCGGAGCTGCTGGGCACGGTGGACGCGCTGCGCCGCGAGCGTGACGCCACGGTGGAGTGGCTGCGCGGCAAGGGCTTGACGGTGGCCGACTCCGACGCCAACTTCGTGTTGTTCGGGAGATTTCCCGAGCGCCGCGCGGTCTGGGAGGGCCTGCTGGCGAGGGGCGTGCTCATCCGTGAGGTGGGGCCGCCCGAGTGGCTTCGCGTGTCGATCGGCACCGGCGAGGAGATGGCGGCGTTCCGTGCCGCTCTGGAGGGGGTTCTGTGAGTCGGGTCGGCCGCGTGGAGCGTGTGACGAAGGAGACGTCGGTCCTGGTCGAGGTGGGTCTCGACGGTACCGGGCGGGTGGACGTGGCGACCGGCGTGGGGTTCTTCGACCACATGCTGGCGCAGCTCGGCAAGCACGGGCTGTTCGACCTGACGGTCAAGACCGAGGGTGACCTGCACATCGACGCGCACCACACCATCGAGGACACGGCGCTGGCGCTGGGTGCGGCGTTCCGCGAGGCGTTGGGCGACAAGTCGGGCATCAGGCGGTTCGGTAGCGCGTCGTGTCCGCTGGACGAGTCGCTCGCCCAGGTGACGGTCGACCTGTCCGGCCGGCCGTACCTCGTGCACTCCGAGCCCGACGGCATGGCGCCGATGATCGGCCCCGAGTACGACACGACGATGACCCGCCACATCCTGGAGTCCCTGGTCGCGCAGGCGGCGATCTGCCTGCACGTCCACGTCCCGTACGGGCGCAACGCCCATCACATCGTCGAGGCCCAGTTCAAGGCCCTGGCCAGGGCGCTGCGCGAGGCGTCCGAGCTGGACCCGCGCGCGACGGGGGTGCCGAGCACCAAGGGCGTCCTGTGAGTGAGAACACGCTGGCCATCGTGATGGTGTTCATCGGGCTGTTCCTGGTCGGCGGTGTGTTCTCGCTGTTCAGGCAGGGGCTCAAGGTGGGCGCGGCCGTCTGCGCGGTCGGTGCGGTGCTGGCGATCACGGCGGGGGTGATGTGGTGGTGAAGCGCGTGGTGGTGCTCGACTACGGGTCGGGCAATCTGCGCTCGGCCGAGCGGGCGCTGGCCCGGGTCGGCGCGGACGTGACCGTGACGTCCGACCTGGACGCGGCGATGGAGGCCGACGGCCTGGTCGTGCCCGGGGTCGGGGCGTTCGCGGCGTGCATGGCGGGGCTGCGGGGGGTGCGCGGCGAGCGCGCCGTCGGCCGTCGCCTGGCCGGCGGGCGGCCGGTGCTGGGCATCTGCGTGGGCATGCAGATCCTGTTCGCCAAGGGGGTCGAGCACGGCGTCGAGACCGAGGGCTGCGGCGAGTGGCCGGGCACGGTCGAGCCGCTGGAGGCCCCGGTGCTGCCGCACATGGGGTGGAACACGGTCAAGGCGCCCGAGGGCAGCGTGCTGTTCCGCGGGCTGGACGCCGACACGCGGTTCTACTTCGTCCACTCCTACGGCGTGCGCGAGTGGGAGCTGCGGCCCGGCGACGGGTTCGCCGAGCCGTTGGTGACGTGGGCCGAGCACGGCGTGCCGTTCGTGGCCGCCGCCGAGAACGGTCCGCTCATGGCCACCCAGTTCCACCCGGAGAAGTCCGGTGACGCGGGCGCCGCGTTGCTGACCAACTGGCTCGGCGTCCTGTGAGCGACGGCCGCGCACCTTCCCGGGTGAGAGGCCCCGGTCCATGAGTGCCGTGATTCGTCGGTGCTGTGCCCTGAGTCCTGGTCCCGTGAGTGCTGATCTCGTGAGTCGTGGTGCCGTGAGTCGTGGTGCCGTGAGTCGTGGTGCCGTGAGTCGTGGTGCCGTGAGTCGTGAGTAAGGAGCGGGCGCGCCGCCGCGCCGAGCGCGAGGCCGAGCGGGAGCGCGCCGCGCGGCGCAACGAGGAGCGCCAGTCCCGCGCCTCCCGCCGCCGCGCCCTCGCGGCCCGCCTCACGCCCCGCCCGGTGCGGATCGCCCGTCAGGGCGGCCTGCTCGCCCGCCGCCGCCGCGTCCAGAACACTGTCGTGGCGATCGCGTTCGCGCTCGTCCAAGTGGTGGTATGGGTCGTGTGGGGGTCCCCGGCCGTCAGCTTCGGCGCCCTCGTCCTGTCCCTGTTGCTCGTCCCTGTTGTCGTGACCCTTGCCTTCGACCGGAGGATCTGATGTCGCTCGTACTCCTTCCCGCCGTGGACGTCGCGGACGGCCAGGCCGTACGCCTGGTCCAGGGTGAGGCCGGGACCGAGACCGGCTACGGCGAGCCGCTGGCCGCCGCGCTGGCCTGGCAGGAGGCCGGGGCGGAGTGGATCCATCTGGTCGACCTCGACGCCGCGTTCGGCCGGGGCTCCAACCGGGAGCTGATCACCGACCTGATCGGCCGGCTGGACGTGAACGTGGAGCTGTCCGGCGGCATCCGCGACGACGAGTCGCTGGCCGCCGCCCTGGCCACCGGGTGCCGCCGGGTGAACATCGGCACGGCCGCCCTGGAGAACCCCGAATGGTGCCGCAAGATCATCGCCGAGCACGGCGACCGGATCGCGGTCGGCCTGGACGTGCGCGGCACCACGCTGGCGGCGCGCGGCTGGACCGAGGAGGGCGGCGACCTGTGGGAGGTGCTGGACCGGCTGGAGGCCGACGGCTGCCCCCGCTACGTCGTCACCGACGTCACCAAGGACGGCACGCTGCGCGGACCCAACCTCGACCTGCTGCGCCAGGTGTGCGCCCGCACCGACAGGCCGGTCGTCGCCAGTGGAGGCGTCTCCTCCCTGGAGGACCTCGTCGCGCTGTCGGGCCTCGTGCCTGACGGCGTGGAGGGTGCGATCGTAGGCAGGGCGCTGTACGCCCAGGCGTTCACACTGGAGAGCGCCTTGGCCGCGGTGCGCGGTAGAGGGTAGGAGGGGCCGTGGTGAGCAGCATGAGCATGGAGAGCACCGGTTCGCGGGTGTTTTCGGGCGGCGTGTGGGAGGAGCGTTACGGCTATTCCCGGGCGGTCGTCGTCGGGGACCGGGTCATCGTGTCGGGCTGCACCGCCACGATCGACGGCGAGGTGCGGTACGTGGGCGACGCCTACCGGCAGAGCCTGACGGCCATCGGCATCGCGGTGGACGCGGTGGAGCTGGCCGGACTGACCAAGGAGGACGTGGTGATGGTGCGCTACTACGTGGTGGACCAGCGCCACTTCGACCTGGTCGGCCAGGCGATCGGGGAGGTGTTCGGCGAGGTCCGCCCCGCCTGCACGGGCGTGCGGGTCGCCGGGCTGGTGGACCCGCGGATGCTCGTCGAGGTCGAGATCGAGGCGGTGCGCGCATGACCGTGGCCGTCAGGGTGATCCCCTGCCTGGACGTCGACGCGGGCCGGGTGGTCAAGGGCGTCAACTTCGCCAACCTGCGCGACGCGGGCGACCCCGTCGAGCTGGCCAGGCGCTACGACGCCGAGGGCGCCGACGAGCTGACCTTCCTCGACATCACCGCCTCCTCCGGCGAGCGGGACACGATGCTGGACGTCGTCCGCCGGACGGCCGAGCAGGTGTTCATCCCGCTGACCGTGGGCGGCGGCATCCGCGCGGTCGAGGACGTCGACCGGCTGCTGCGGGCGGGGGCCGACAAGGTTTCGCTCAACACCGCGGCCATCGCCCGGCCGGAGCTGCTGACCGAGGCGTCGCGGCGGTTCGGCGCGCAGTGCGTGGTGCTGTCGGTCGACGCGCGCCGCGCGCCCGGCACGCCGAGCGGGTTCGAGGTGACCACGCACGGCGGGCGGCGCGGCACGGGCATCGACGCGGTGGAGTGGTCGGCGCGCGGCGAGGAGCTGGGCGTGGGCGAGATCCTGCTCAACTCGATGGACGGTGACGGCACCCGCGAGGGCTACGACCTGGAGATGCTGCGGGCGGTGCGGGCCGTGGTGCGCGTGCCGGTGATCGCCAGCGGCGGCGCGGGCCGGCTGGAGGACTTCCCGCCGGCGGTGGAGGCGGGCGCGGACGCGGTGCTGGCCGCGTCGGTCTTCCACTTCGGCACCCTCAAGATCGCGGATGTGAAGGAGACGCTCCGCACGGCGGGCCATCCGGTGCGCTAGACGCGGGCCGTCCGGCCGGGCGTTCCGGGGTGAGCCCCCGGGGCCCCGGCGCGGGCGTCGGCGTGCGGGCACGACGCCATCGCGGTGCGCGGGGGAGAGGCCGCGACGCCTCACAGGGACCGGGGGTGGGGCGCCTCAGAAGACCTTCATGTGCTGGAACAGCTCGTACGCCTCGTCCATGGCCGCGAACGCGGCCGCCTCGGAGCGTTTGACCGCCAGGTAGGCGCTGCCCCGCAGCGGGCCGAGCGCCTCCATGAGCACCTCGTCGGCCTCCAGCGCGTCCAGCGCCTCGTCCAGCGACGCCGGCAGCCGCGGGTAGCGTCCCGGCCGGGTGTCGGGGTCCACGTCTACCGACTCGCCCGGGTCGAGCCTGCGGCGCAGCCCGTCGAGGCCGGCGTGGATGACGGCCCCGAGCGACAGGTAGGGGTTGGCCGAGGAGTCGGACGGCTTGAGCTCCAGGTTGGGCTCGCCGGTCTCGCCCAGGGGTGAGCAGATCCGTACGGCCGCCTCCCGGTTGTCGGGCCCGTGGACGGCGTACGCGCCGGCCCAGGAGCGCGGCGCCAGGCGGCGGAAGCCGTTGACGGTGCCGCAGGTGAGGGCGGTCAGGGCGGGCAGGTGGGCGAGCAGCCCGCCGACGAAGGACTCCAGCTCCCCGCCGTCGCCGGCGAACACGTTGGTGGTCCCCCGCCACAGGGACAGGTGCAGGTGGGCGCCGTTGCCCGCCTGCTCGGCGAGGGGCTTGGGAGCCAGCGTGGCCCACATGGACATGCGCAGCGCCACGCCGCGCACGGTCTCGCGGTAGAGGACGTGGTTGTCGGCGGCGCGCAGCGCGGGGGCATGCCTGATCGACAGCTCCTGCTGGCCCGGGCCGAGCTCGGGGTGGTAGTGCTCGACCCGGAGGCCCTGCGTCTCCAGGGCCCGGATGAGCTTGATCGTGTAGTCGTGGGCCGTGTCGAACCCGGTGCCGGCGTAGCAGAGGGTGTCGTCGATCGGCACGATCCGGTCGGGGCCGCCGGCGGGGTCGGGCAGGCGCCGCCCGAGTGTGAACTCCGGCTCGAACGCGGCCATCAGGGTGTAGCCCTCGGCGGCCAGGGCGTCGATCGCGTCCTTGAGGAACGTGCGCGGGCAGGCCTCCCACGGGGAGCCGTCCTGCCGCCGCAGATCGGAGAGCATCGCGGCGGCGCCCGGTGCGTAGGGGAGCGGGACGTACGTCGTGGGGTCGGGGACGATGCGCACCTCGCCCACCGGACCCATGTGCTCGACGTCCTGCAACTGGTCGAGCATGTTCATCGCCATCATGGCCACCGTGTGCCCGATGCCCGTGGTGAGGCGCTCGGCCAGCCGCGACCGGGACGCCGCCTTGCCGCGGATCACCCCGCCGTGGTCGGCGTACAGGAAGCGGACGAGCTCGACACCTTCGAGCTCGGCCCGCTCCAGGACGCGCCGCACGTGGGGATCAGGCTGGATGATCTTGGTGGCGGTCGGGCGATCTCTCATCCTGCCTGCGTAACACGTTCCGCCGGTACGGGGAAGCGTCCAACGCAGACAGGTGTCCCGCTCACGCTAGAACATTGGTAAAGAAGACGGCCAACTGGTTGGCACCATGGACAATTCCGTCGAACACGCCGTTGACCGCGGACGCGGCCTGGGCCGGCCGGGTGAACAGGTAGAAGATCACGAACGCCACGAGCACGTAAGTGGCTACCTTCTTGACCTGCATGGGGGCCTCCTGCAGTCCATTCCCAGCCGTATATACCCGGATCTGGGCGATCACTGGCATCTTCTATGAAGATGTTCTTGATCCTAACCGGGGGGCTTCCTTCTCACGCCATGCTAGTGATCTCGGGCCCTGTCGCGGAGGTCTCAGAGTTGTTGCCCCCGAACGGCAGGCGCAGCAGGAGGTAGACCGGCAGCCCGATCGGCGACAGCAGGATGGTCAGGATCATGACCGGGGCCATGAGCAGCGGGTGCACGCCCCGCTCCCTGCTGTCCAGGTAGATCCAGCGGCCGAGGAACAGGTCCCAGGCGATGATCTGGGCCCACAGCGCGGCCAGGACCTCGGGGGTGGCGACGAGGGCCGTGAGACCCGCCAGGGACGGCCTGGTCACGACCGGCCAGACGGCGCCGAGCACGGGCACCAGCAGGACCAGGTTCACCGCCAGGGCGGGCAGCACGATGAGCGGGGAGGCGGCCACCCTCCGGGTGAGCGACCAGGCGGGGGCGAGGATCATCAGCGCCCAGAACGGCGCGGCGGCGTAGAAGCTGAGGTCGAACAGGGTCGCGGTGCTCATCGCGCGGCCTCCACGGTGGCTGTGGTGGCGGTGGTGGCGGTGCCGGTGGTGGCGGTTCGCGTCGTGGACCGGCCGGGGGCACGGGTCGAGGCTGCCACTCCGGCGAGCCCCAGCACGACCAGGACGCCCGCCGCGGCCAGGGTCGGCCCGTCGGGGCGCACCAGCGACTGGCCGCGCAGCGCCTGCCACAGGACGAGCGCGAACACACCGGCGTACAGGCCGCCCGCCGTGAGCGTCAGACCCTGCCGTACGCGCTCGGGGGCGAGGACGGGGAAGCGGCGGGACAGGGCCGCGAGCGCGAGCGGCAGCAGCGGGAGGAGCTGGAGGGCGTGCATGCCGACGAAGTGCGGCACGCGCAGGTCGCCGGCGACGGTGCTCCAGCCGAGGAGGGGCAGGCCGGGCCCGCCGTCGGGCGCGCTGACGGTGTGGGCGCCGATGACGCCGCCGGCGAGGCTCTGGCCGGGACGGGGGCCGAGCATGAGGCCGCCGCTCGCGAGGCCCAGCGTGGAGATCACCAGCCCGCAGCGCACGGCCCAGGTGGAGGGCCCGTCGGCCTGGCGGTCGAGGAGCACGGCGACGGCGGCGACGATGTTGGCCACCATGAGGCCGATGATCATGACGCCCATGACGCCGAAGAGCGCGGAGTCGAAGGGAGTGGCGGCGTTGAAGTGGCTGCGGTGCGCGCGGGCCGCCTGGAAGGTGATGACCGCGACCTCGGCGACGCCGGCCACCGCGAGGACGGTGCCGGCCCGGCGGCCCCAGCGGCGGTCGCGGCGCTGCAGGGAGAGCAGCCAGGCCCAGGTGAAGGAGTAGACGGCGACGGACATGGCGAACTTCAGCGGCTTGGCCCAGACGGGCATGCCGTCGAGCGTGCGGTCGTCCAGGACGAGCGCGACCGCGGTGGCCACGGCCAGGACGGACATGAGCCCCGCCGAGACCATCAGCGGTCGGTGCCAGTGCGACACGGGCGTCTCCTCGATATAGATAGCGGATAGTGTCACTCGCTACTATCTATAGCTAAACTCTCCACTGACCACAAGAGGGGAGTCATACGTGCGCATGGCCGAGCTGAGCGCGGACACCGGAGTGCCCGTTCCGACGATCAAGTACTACCTGCGGGAGGGCCTGCTGCCCCCTGGGCGGCCGGTGGGCCGCAACCAGGCCGAGTACGGCACCGCGCACGTCCGGCGGCTCAAGCTCGTCCGCGCGCTGGCCGAGTACGGCGGCCTGAGCATCGCCGCGATCCGCGAGCTGGTCCAGCACCTGGACGACCCGGACACCAGCGGCAACGACCTGCTGGGGCTGGGTCAGCTCACGGTCACCGCCCGGCAGGAGCCCCAGCCGGGGCCGCACCTGGAGGAGGCCCGCCGGATCCTCGACGACATCTGCGCCCGCCACGGGTGGAAGGACATGCGCGACCACCCCGCGTACGCCACGGTGGCGGGAGTGATCGCCAGCCTGCAGGATCTCGGCCGCGCGGACATGCTCGGCGTGCTGCCCGAGTACGCCGCCGCCGCCGAGCGGATCGCCGAGGCCGACATGACCGTCGTCGGCGACCTGAGCGACCGGGAGCGGGCGCTGGAGGTGGTGGTGCTCGGCACGCTCGTGGGCGACACCCTGCTCACGGGACTGCGCCGGCTCGCCCAGGCGCACGTCGCGCTGCGCGCCTACGGGGAGGACTGAGACAGGGTCCGCGGGGGCCGGGGGCGGTCAGATGCCGAGGCGGGCGCTCTTGAGGCGGGAGATCGCCTCGGGGTCGCCCGTCAGCTCCACCCGCGTGTGCTCCTGCCGGCCGAAGCAGAACAGCAGCAGCTCCGCCGCCGGCCCGGTGACCTCCACCTTGGGGCCGATCCTCGGGCCGCCGAGCGCCACGCCGCCGCCGGTCCGGTGCAGCACCACGCCCACCGGCGAGCGGCGCAGCATCAGCTTCCCGCCGGCCGAGACCCGCTTCCACATGAGCCGTTCGAGGTCCTCGGGCATCTGGCGCGGCTCCCAGGCGGGCTGGGCGCGGCGCACGTCCTCGTGGTGGACGAACATCTCCAGCGTGTTGACCGCGTCGTCCAGGAACGGCACGAGCCCGTAGACGCCGCCCGGCCTGCGCACCAGGCCGACCAGCTCCGGGTACGGGTGGCGCGCCTTCAGGGCGGACTGGACGGCGGCGGTGTGGCCCGCCAGCGGTTTGAGCGCGATGCCCGCCGCCGCGTCGAGCCGGCGCTCCCGCAGCACCAGGTGGGCGGCCAGGTCGTAGGTCGTCCACCCGTCGCACAGGGTCGGGGCGTCCGGGCCGAGCCGGTCCAGCAGGTCGCACAGGGCCGCGCGTTCGCCGCGAGCGTGAGTCACGTTCTCCAGCTTACCCGCGGGAATAACGGCATGATCGGGCGTGATTGGGTCTTAGGGACAAAGCAGCCGCGACGGAAGGAAACCCAACGAGTGGCGAGCAAGGTGACCTCGGCCGTCATGCGTCAGGGACTACGTGTCCTCGGCGTGGCCATCAGCGCGGAGAAAGCGGTCTTCACCGCCGCCGTCCTGTCCAGCGCCGTGTACGGGGGCATGACGGTCGGCTCCGCCTGGGCGTTCGGCTGGGCCACGGAGAACGTCGTGCTGCCCGCCTTCTCCACCGGCTCCGTCACCACGGGCGTCCTGTGGACGGGCGTGCTGCTCATCATGGGCGCGGCGCTGCTCAAGGCGATCGGCGTCGCGGGCCGGCGCATCCTGGCCGGGCTCATGCAGTACCGCATGCAGGCCCGCTCCCGCCGCGAGGTGACCAAGCAGTACCTGCGGCTGCCGCTCGCCTGGCACCACCGCCACCCGACCGGCCAGCTGCTGTCCAACGCCAGCTCCGACGCCGAGGCCGCCTGGGCGCCGCTCGCGCCGCTGCCCATGGCCGTGGGCGTCGTCGTCATGCTGGTCACCGCGGCCGTCGCGATGGTCCTCACCGACCCGGCGCTCGCCGCGGTGGGCTTCCTGATCTTCCCGGCCATCGCCGTGCTCAACCTCGTCTACCAGCGCCGGCTCAGCCCGCTCGCGACCCGCGCCCAGCAGTTGCGCGCCGAGGTCAGCGAGATCGCGCACGAGAGCTTCGACGGCGCCCTCGTCGTCAAGACCCTCGGCAGGGAGGCGCTGGAGACCGAGCGCTTCCGCCGCCGCGCCGAGGAGCTGCGCGACGCCAACATCGCCGTCGGGCGGGTCCGTGGCCTGTTCGACCCGATGCTGGAGGCGCTGCCCACGCTGGGCGTGCTCGCGGTGCTCGCCGTCGGCGCCGCGCGGCTGGCCTCCGGCTCCATCGACGCGGGCGACCTCGTGCCGGTCGCCTACCTGTTCACGCTGCTCGCCTTCCCCATCAGGGCGCTCGGCTGGGTGCTCGCCGAGCTGCCGCGCAGCGTGGTCGGCTGGGAGCGGGTGCGGGCCGTGCTGGAGGCGCGCGGCTCCATGGAGTACGGCGCCACCGCGCCGCCCGCGAGCTCCGGCCCCGCCCGGCTGGAGGCCGCCGGCCTGTCCTACTCCTACGGCGCCGGCGAGGTGCTGCGGGACGTCGCCTTCGAGGTGGCGCCGGGACGCACCGTCGCGCTGGTCGGCCCGACCGGCTCCGGCAAGTCGACGCTGGTGCAGCTCCTCGTCCGGCTCGTCGATCCGGCGCGCGGGCGGGTGCTGCTCGACGGCGTGGACCTGCGCGAGCTGCCGTACGGCGCGGTCGCCGAGTCGGTGGCGCTGGTGCCGCAGCAGACGTTCCTGTTCGACGACACCGTGCGCGGCAACATCACGCTCGGCCTGCCCATCGCCGACGAGGACGTGTGGGCCGCGCTGCGCCTGGCGCAGGCCGACGGGTTCGTGGCGCGGCTGGAGTCCGGCCTGGACACCCGCGTGGGGGAGCGGGGCGCCACCCTGTCGGGCGGGCAGCGGCAACGGCTCGCGCTGGCCCGCGCGGTCGCCCGCCGGCCGCGGCTGCTCATCCTCGACGACGCCACCTCCAGCGTCGATCCGCAGGTCGAGGCCCGCATCCTGCACGGCCTGCGCGACGCGGCCTCCTCCTCCAGCGTCGTGGTCGTCGCCTACCGGATGGCCACGATCGCGCTGGCCGACGAGGTCGTCTACCTCGACCGGGGCCGCGTCGTGGACCACGGGACGCACGAGGAGCTGATCGGGCGCTGCGAGGGCTACCGCAACCTGGTCACCGCCTATGAGCGCGAGGACGCCGAGCGCGCCGCCCTCTCGGCCGAGGAGGAGGAAGCCGCCGCCGCCCGCAGCGCGGCCGTGCGGGAGGAAGCCGAGCAGGCCGCCGTCGCGGCCGCCGAGGAAGAGGGGATCATCGCGTGAGCGACGCCCGGGGCATCGGCGCAGGCGCCGAGCGATCGGCGCTGGCCACCATCCGTCATGGGCTGTCCCTCACGCCCGAGTTCCGCAAGGGGCTCGCCGGGACGCTCGCCCTGGCGGTGGTGGCCACGGCCGGCAAGGTCATCGTGCCGGTCGCGGTGCAGCAGACGATCGACACCGGCCTGAAGAACTCCTCGCCCGACGTCTCGTACGTGACGCGCGCCGTGCTGCTGTGCGCGGCGGCCGTCGTGCTGACCGCGCTGGCCGGCTACGTCATGAACGTCCGCCTCTACAAGGCGACCGAGTCGTCTCTGGCGACCCTGCGCGTGCGCGGCTTCCGCCACGTCCACGACCTGTCGGTGCTCACCCAGAACACCGAGCGGCGCGGCGCGCTGGTCTCCCGCGTCACCAACGACGTGGACCAGATCAGCACGTTCATGCAGTGGGGCGGGCTGATGATCATCGTGTCGCTCGGCCAGGTCCTCGTCGCCAGCGTCCTCATGCTGGTCTACTCCTGGCAGCTCACGCTCGTCGTGTGGGCGTGCTTCCTGCCGCTGATGGTCGCCCTGCCGCGCTTCCAGCGGTGGCTGTCGGGCGCGTACACGACGGTCCGCGAGCGCACCGGCGACATGCTCGCCGCCGTCAGCGAGTCCGTCGTCGGCGCCGCCGTCATCCGCGCGCACGCGGCCGAGGGGCGCACCGCCGAGCGCGTCGACACGGCGGTGGACGCCAACAAGGCGGCCCAGACCAGGGCGCAGACCATCGTCGGCTTCGTCTTCCCGCTGACCGAGATCGTGGCCGCCCTGGCCATCTCCGGGATCGTGCTGCTCGGCGTCCGGCTCGGGCTGTCCGGCGACATCACGGCCGGGCGGCTGGTGGCGTTCCTGTTCCTCGTGACGCTGTTCGTCTCCCCGATGCAGACCGCCACCGAGGTGCTCAACGAGGCCCAGAACGCGGTCGCCGGCTGGCGGCGCGTCCTCGGGGTGCTGGACACGCCGCCCGACGTCGCCGACCCCGGCCCCGGCGGCGTGGAGCTGCCGCGCGGTCCCATCTCCGTCGCCTTCGAGGGCGTCGGCTTCGCCTACCCCGGCGGGCCGCCCGTGCTGCGCGACGTCACGGCGGAGATCCCGCCGCGCTCCCGCATCGCCGTCGTGGGGGAGACCGGGTCGGGCAAGACGACGTTCGCCAAGCTGCTCACGCGGCTCATGGACCCCGTCTCCGGGCGCGTCACCGTCGACGGCCACGACCTGCGGGAGGTGCGCTTCTCCTCGCTGCGCGAGCGCATCGTGATGGTGCCGCAGGACGGGTTCCTGTTCGACGGCACGCTGGAGGACAACGTCCGGTACGGCCGGCCGGGCGCCACCCGCGAGGAGATCGAGCTGGCCATGACCGAGCTGGGCCTGGCCGACTGGGTGGACGGCCTGCCGGCCGGGCTCGGCACGCCCGTGGGGCAGCGCGGCGAGTCGCTGTCGGCCGGTGAGCGGCAGCTCGTCGCCCTGGCCCGCGCCTACCTCGCCGACCCCGACCTGCTGCTGCTCGACGAGGCCACCTCCGCCGTCGACCCGGCCACCGAGGTGCGCCTGGCCCGGGCGCTGGAAGGTGTCACCCGTGGGCGTACGGCCGTCTCCATCGCCCACCGGCTGTCCACGGCGGAGAACGCCGACGAGGTGCTGGTGTTCGACGGCGGCCGGCTGGTGCAGCGCGGGCCGCACGACGAGCTCGTCCGGCAGGAGGACGGCGTCTACGCGGCCCTGCACGCCTCCTGGGTCTCCGCCGCCCGCTCCTGAGCGCCGGGCCGCACCGGAGGGAGGTCTCGTCCGGCCTGCCGCCGGTGCGGCGGGCGGTCATGACGGCTGGTTGAATGGCGGCATGTCCCTCGACCCGAAGGTCGCCGAGCGGCTCAAGCGCAACGGCGACGGGCTGGTGCCCGCGATCGTCCAGCAGTACGACACGGGCGAGGTCCTCATGCTCGCCTGGATGGACGACGAGGCGCTGCACCGCACCCTCACCACCGGCAGGGCCACCTACTGGTCGCGCAGCCGCGCCGAGTACTGGGTGAAGGGCGCGACCTCCGGTCACGCGCAGCACGTCAAGGCGGTGTCGCTCGACTGCGACGGCGACACGCTGCTCGTCCAGGTCGACCAGGTGGGCGCCGCCTGCCACACGGGCGACCGCACCTGCTTCGACGCCGACCCGCTGGAGGTGTCGGCCACGCCATGACCGGTCCGCACGACCCCGGCCACAGGGACGCCGCCCGAGCCGCCGAGCCCTCGCGAGCCCCTCATGCCTCCGAGACCGCAGGGGACCCCGCGACCCAGGCCGACGCAGGGGCCCGCGAGCCTCTGGAGACCACCCGCGCCTCCGGCTCCCAGGACGCCGCTGGGGCCCCGCCGGCCTCCCCGAGGGCGCGGGGGCGTGGCCGTGAGCTGTGGCGGTGGGTGGCCCTGACGGCCGCCGGCTGCGCGCTGGTGCTGTTCGCGGCCACCCGCGCCTGGATCACGGTGCGGGCCGGGCACGCCACCGGCGTCCCGGGCGGCGCGGGAGCCGATCCCGTGACGCCCTCCGGCGGCGACCTGGCCCCCGTCCTGACGCCGTTGGCGCTGGCCGGGCTCGCGGGCGTGGTGGCGGCGCTGGCCTCGAAGGGGCTCACGCGCCGCCTGGTGGGGGCGTTGCTGACGCTGTGCGGGCTGGGCGCCGGGCTCGCCACGTGGCTGGCGGTGGCCGGCGACGCCCCGACGGTGTGGCTGCGCGAGCACGACGCGCTGCGCGGCCTGGGCTCCTTCACGTGGGAGGTCGTGGCGGCCTGGCCGGCGCTGTCCGCGATCGGGGCGGCGCTGATGGTCGCGGGCGGGGTGCTCGCCGCCGTGCGCGGCCCCCGCTGGGCGGGCATGTCCGACCGCTACGAGCGGACCCCGGCGGCCGGGCGCCCACGGGTGTCCGACGACCGCGCTCTGTGGGACGCCCTCGACCGGGGCGACGACCCCACCTGAGGCTCCAGCACCTGCCCGGCGGCGCCGGTTTCGTCCTGGAACGACCTCTCTGAGGCGTCTGTCGCAGTCGCGGCTGTCGCGCCGAGGTTACAACTCGCCGTCGGTGTCCCCGCCCGGCGGACCGCCGTTCCCCTTGTCAATAAGCTGCCCCTGAAACGGGCCACGACGACGGAGGATCGACATGGGCTACGGGGACCAGAGCGGCAGCGGAGGATACGGTTCTCAGCCGCCCGGTGGAGGATACGGTCAGCAGCCTCCGAGCACGGGCGGCCCCGGCCAGCCGCCGCCCGACGGCGGCTACGGCCAGCCGCCGGGCGGCGGCCAGGGCTACGGCCAGCAGTCCGGCAGCGGCGGATACGGCGGGGGGTACGGCGGCCAGTCCGCGAGCGGGGGCTACGGCGGGCAGCCGTCCGGCGGCCACGGCCAGCAGGGCTATGGCCAGCAGGGTCACAGCCAGCCGGGGTACGGCCAGCAAGGCTATGGGCAGCAGGGCTACGGGCAGCAGGGCTACGGGCAGCAGGGTTACAGCCAGCCGGGGTACGACCAGCAGGCGTACGGCCAGCAGGGCTACGGCCAGCAGGGCTACGGCCAGCAGCCGTACGGGCAGGCCCCCTACGGGGCGTACGGCGCTCCCCAGCCCCGCACCACCAACGGCCTGGCGGTCACCTCGCTCGTCCTCGGCATCGTGGGCCTGGTGTTCTGCGGCCTGACCAGCATCCCCGGCGCGATCGTCGGCCACATGGCGCTCAGCCGGATCAAGCGGACGGGCGAGGAGGGGCACGGCATGGCCATGGGCGGCCTGGTCACGTCGTACATCACGATCGTGCTCTGGGTGGTCCTGTGGTTGCTGTTCGGCAGCATGTGGCTGGCGCTCATGGGCCTGGCCACGGCCGGCGCGGCAGGGTCGTCCTGACCTCTCCCCACCTCTGGTGAGCCGCGTGACCCGATCACGGATACTTCCGGTCTGATCACAAATTGTCCGCAAAGTGGACGTATACCCACGTCCGAGATGGTTTGTCGCTAGGCTGCCGCGCGCAACTCGCCTGAGATGAACACATGAGGAGTCACAGCATGAGCTACGGGAACCAGGGCGACGGCGGCTACGGCGCCCAGCCCCCGGGCGGCGGTTACGGCCAGCAGCCCCCGAGTGGTGGCGGCGGTTACGGCCAGCAGCCTCCGAGCGGCGGCGGCTATGGTCAGCAGCCTCCGAGCGGCGGTGGTTACGGTCAGCAGCCTCCGAGCGGCGGTGGCTATGGTCAGCAGCCCCCGAGCGGCGGCGGTTACGGCGGTGGCTACGGCCAGCAGCCCCCCGGCGGCGGCTACGGCCAGCCCGGCGGCTACGGCGCCCCGCAGACCCCGCCGGACAACCACCTGGTCGCCGCCATCCTGACCACGCTGTTCTGCTGCCTCCCCCTCGGCATCGTGTCGATCGTGAAGTCGTCGCAGGTCAACTCCAAGTGGCAGGTCGGCGACTACCAGGGCGCGGTGCAGGCGTCGGAGGAGGCCAAGACCTGGTGGA
This sequence comes from Nonomuraea sp. NPDC050383, assembly GCF_044459125.1. Classification (NCBI taxonomy): domain Bacteria; kingdom Bacillati; phylum Actinomycetota; class Actinomycetes; order Streptosporangiales; family Streptosporangiaceae; genus Nonomuraea; species Nonomuraea sp. NPDC050383. Next base: position 618,974 of record NZ_JBITIP010000001.1, on the reverse strand, counting down.
AGCGCTCGCTGATCGTGGGCATCATCTGGTGGGTCCTCGTGATCATCGGGTACGTCGTCCTCTTCGTGATCGTCGCGGCGAACGCCCCGAGCACCACGTACTGATGGGTATGGCGAACATCGAGTGGCGCGGCCACGACCGGCTGCGGTCGGTGCTCGCGCCACTCGGCGTCGCCGCCGCCACGGGCGTGGTCTTCGCCGTGGTGGGCACGATCGACCCCAACGAGCCGGGTCACTACCCGACGTGCCCGTTCCTGTGGGCCACCGGCCTGTACTGCCCCGGCTGCGGCACGCTGCGCACCATCCACGCGCTGGCCCACCTCGACCCCGTCGCCGCCGTGGGGCTCAACCCGCTCGCTGTCGCGATGATCCCGTTCCTGGTGTTCTGGTGGGGACGCTGGCTGGTGCGCGCCTGGCAGGGCCGGCCGCGCAGGACGACGCTGGCCCATCCGGCATGGCTCTGGGCGTTCCTCGCCGTGGTCCTGCTCTACTGGCTGGTGCGAAACCTTCCCTTCGGGGCATTCCTCGCGCCCTAGCCGGGGCCGGTGGCCGAGCGACGCCGCCGGGGCCGATACCATCGCAAAGACAGGCCGGGAGCGGACGCGACGCGAACTTCCTGCCATCCCCTACTGCCGACCGGAGGGATCCCAAGCGCGTGAGTGAGCGGACGGAAGGACCGAGCGTCCTCGACGACATCCTCGACGGGGTGCGTGCCGACCTCGCCGCACGCCAGCAGGCCGTGTCGCTCGACGAGCTCAAGCGGCAGGCCGAGCGGGCTCCCGCCCCCCGGGACGCGCTCGCGGCGCTGGGCGGCTCCAGGGTCTCGGTGATCGCCGAGGTCAAGCGTTCCAGCCCGTCCAAGGGCGCGCTCGCCGCGATCGCCGACCCCGCGGCGCTGGCCGCCGACTACGAGGAGGGCGGCGCGCACGTCATCAGCGTGCTCACCGAGCGCCGCAAGTTCGGGGGCAGCCTCGACGACCTCGCCTCGGTCCGCGCCCGGGTCGACATCCCCATCCTGCGCAAGGACTTCGTCCTCACCTCCTATCAGCTCTGGGAGGCCCGGGCCCACGGCGCCGACCTGGTGCTGCTCATGGTCGTGTGCCTGGAGCAGGAGGCGCTGGTCTCGCTGATCGAGCGGGCCACCTCCATCGGGCTGACGCCGCTGGTCGAGGTCCACACCGAGGAGGAGCTCGACCGCGCCGTCGCGGCGGGCGCCCGGGTCATCGGTGTCAACGCGCGCAACCTCAAGACACTCGAGGTCGACCGCGACGTCTTCGCCAAGATCGCGCCCAAGATCCCGGATAATGTGATCAAGATCGCGGAGTCGGGCGTCCGCGGACCGCATGACCTGCTCGCCTACGCCCGCGCCGGCGCCGACGCCGTGCTGGTGGGCGAGAGCCTGGTCACCGGCAAGGATCCGCGCAAGGCGGTGGAGGCGCTGGTGACCGCCGGCGCCCATCCGGCGACGCGCCCCGACCACGGAGCAGAGGGACAGCAGTGACACACGAGGGCTCCATCCTGACCGCCGCCGACCTGGCCGGCAACGGCGTCCACGGCGACGATCCCGACAGGAACGGCAAGTTCGGCGTCTTCGGCGGGCGCTACGTGCCGGAGGCGCTGATCCCGGCGCTCGACGAGGTGGCCTCCGTCTACGAGAAGGCCAAGACCGACGCGCAGTTCCTGCAGGAGTTCGACCACCTGCTGCGCACGTACGCGGGCCGGCCCACCACGCTGACCGAGGTGCCGCGCTTCGCCGAGCACGCCGGCGGCGCGCGCATCATCCTCAAGCGCGAGGACCTCACCCACACCGGCGCCCACAAGATCAACAACGTGCTCGGCCAGGCGCTGCTGACCAAGCGGCTCGGCAAGAAGCGCGTCATCGCCGAGACCGGCGCCGGCCAGCACGGCGTGGCCACGGCCACCGCGGCGGCCCTGCTCGGCCTGGAGTGCGTCATCTACATGGGCGCGGTCGACTGCGAGCGCCAGGCCCTCAACGTGGCCCGCATGAAGCTCCTCGGCGCCACCGTGGTCCCCGTCCACAACGGCTCCTGCACGCTGAAGGACGCGATCAACGAGGCGTTCCGCGACTGGGTGACCAACGTCGACACCACCCACTACCTGTTCGGCACCGTGGCCGGACCGCACCCGTTCCCCGAGATCGTGCGCGACTTCGCGCGGATCATCGGCGTCGAGGCGCGCCGCCAGATGCTGGAGCTGACCGGCGCGCTGCCCGACGCGATCTGCGCCGCCGTCGGCGGCGGCAGCAACGCGATCGGCATCTTCCACGCCTTCATCGGCGACGGCGACGTCCAGCTCCACGGCTACGAGGCCGCCGGCCACGGCCTGGACAGCGGCGAGCACGCGCTCACCCTCACCGCCGGCTCCGTCGGCGTGCTGCACGGCTCGCGCACCTACGTCCTGCAGGACGAGGAGGGCCAGACGATCGAGTCCCACTCGATCTCGGCCGGCCTCGACTACCCGGGCGTCGGCCCCGAGCATGCCTGGCTGAAGGACACCGGCCGCGCCACCTACCACGGCGTCACCGACGACCAGGCGATGGCCGCCTTCTCGCTGCTGGCCAGGACCGAGGGCATCATCCCGGCCATCGAGTCGTCCCACGCCCTCGCCGGGGCGCTGGACCTCGGCCGGGAGCTCGGGCCCGAGGCCACGATCCTGGTCAACCTGTCCGGGCGCGGCGACAAGGACATGGGCACGGCGATGAAGTACTTCAACCTCTGACACCGGCCCACCCCCTCGCGGGGCCGTGAGCCGGCTCCGCGAGGTCTCCTCCGCCCCAGGCGCGGCCCGGGCGGGGTCTCCTTCGCCCGGCGCGGGCGGGGCCCTGGTGACGGCATGATGGGAAGGTCGGCGGCGAAGCGGCCTCCGACCACCGAGAACGGACGATCATGACTACTCTTCAGACGGTGTTCGCCAAGGCGAAGACGGACAACCGGGCCGCGCTGGTCGGCTACCTTCCCGCGGGCTTCCCGTCCAAGGACGGCGCCATCGCCGCCGCGGCCGCCCTCGTCGAGGCGGGCTGCGACGTCATCGAGATCGGCCTGCCCTACTCCGACCCGCTCATGGACGGGCCGACCATCCAGGACGCCGTCCACCGGTCGCTGATCAACGGCACCCGCATCGCCGACGTCATGCGCACCGTCGAGGGCGTGGCCGCCACCGGCGCGGCGACGCTCGTCATGACGTACTGGAACCCGATCGACCGCTACGGCGCCGAGCGGTTCGCCCGCGACCTGGCGAGCGCCGGCGGCGTCGGCACCATCACGCCCGACCTGACGCCCGAGGAGGCGGGCCCGTGGCGCGAGGCCTCGGCCGCCGCGGGCATCGACACGGTGTTCCTGGTGGCGCCCAGCTCCACCGAGGAGCGCATCCAGGCGGTCGTCGACTGCTGCACCGGGTTCGTGTACGCCGCGTCGCTCATGGGCGTCACCGGAGCCAGGGAATCCGTCAACGTCGCGGCCGAGGGCCTGGTCAAGCGCACCCGTGCCCACACCGACCTGCCGGTGTGCGTCGGGCTCGGCGTCGGCACGGGCAAGCAGGCGGCCGAGGTCGCCGGCTACGCCGACGGCGTCATCGTGGGGTCGGCGTTCATCCGCCGCATGCTCGACGCGCCGGACGAGGCCGCCGGCCGCGCCTCGATCGGCGAGCTGGCCCGCGAGATGTCCCAGAGCGTCCGCTCCCGCGCCTGACCTCCCGGCTCCGCCCGCCCTTCTGGCGGACCTGTCGTCGCTGACGACACGCCCGGGCTCGCGCCGATGAGGTGCGGCCCGGTCGTGTCCGTCCCATGCCGATGGTGGCGCGTCTTGACACGTGCGAGTCGGGAGATGTCAGTATCTCGGGGAGAGTCTCCGACGAAGGACACGTATGCGCCGTCCCGCCGCGCTCGCAGCCGCCCTCGCGTTATCCACCGTCTTCTCCCCCCTCGCTTCCTTCCCCGCGCTCGCATCCCCGCCGGCACCCACGCCCGCCCCGGCGCCGCCGACGTACGAACTGGCCTCCCCCGAACCGGAGCCGGAACCGGAGGCAGAGCCGGAGCCGGACCCCGAGTCGTCGGGTGGCACCACGATCCAGGGCCTCGCACCCCGGCCCACCACCGTGGCCACGCCCTTCACGATCTCCTCCGACCGGCTCACCGTCGATCTCGACCCGGCCTTCCCGCGCGTCCTCGGCTACACCGACCGCGCCACCGGGGCCACGCTCGGCGGCAGCACCGGCGTGCCCGCCGTGGTGGTGAACGGGCAGCCCTACGACGTCACCGTCCGGCAGGCCGGTCACGACGCCGCGAGCGCCCGCTACCGCCTCGCCTTCCCCGAGTTGCCCGGCGTGCGCCTGACGGCGAGCGTCAGCGTCCGCGGCCGGGTGACGACGTTCGCCGTCGACGAGGTCGCCGACACCGCCGCCTTCCGCGTCAACACGATCGACCTGCCCGGCCACGACCTGGTCTCGGTGGCGAGCGACCAGCCGGGCGCGGCCACCGCGTTCACCCGCCTCGACCCCGACTCCACCCGCACCGCTGACGTGTTCGCCGCCGTGACCGGGGCGACCCCGGCCGACGCCGCGCCGGTCGGCGCCACGTACGCCATCGTGAACACCGGCCGGCTGGCCGCCGCCGTCGAGTCCGACTCCAGCTACGACCGGCCGGCCGGCCCCACCGGCAAGGACGCCGCCCGCCTCTGGCACCAGGCGAGGAAGGACGCCGACGGCACTGTCAGGGTCGGCGTGTGGAGCGGCCAATGGACCCACCGGGCCACCGGCTCCCCGTTCACCGAGGAGCGTCCCTGGGCCAGGGTCGTGGTCACCGGCGACGCCAACGGCGACGGCGACCTCGACTGGCAGGACGGCGCCGTCGCGTTCCGCGAGATCGGCGTCAAGGCCCCGGGCGCGGACAGCACCAAGGACCGGGTCGTCACGCACATCCCGTTCAACTTCTCCAGCCAGGCCACCCACCCGTTCCTGCGCACCCTGGACGACGTCAAGCGCGTCTCCCTGGCCACTGACGGCCTCGGCCAGCTCGCCATCCTCAAGGGCTACCAGTCGGAGGGCCACGACTCGGCCCACCCGGACTACGGCGGTCACTACAACGAGCGCGCCGGTGGCCTGGACGACCTCAACACGCTGCTGAGAGCCGGCCGGCGGTGGAACGCCACGTTCGGCGCCCACATCAACGCCACCGAGGCACACCCGGAGGCCCGCGCCTTCGGCCAGCCGCTCGCCGACCCGAAGGCCAAGGGCTGGGACTGGCTCGACCAGGCGTACCTGATCGACCAGCGCGGCGACCTGACCCGCGGCACACTCGCCGCGCGGCTCAGACGGCTGCGCCAGGAGACCGACCCGAACCTCGCGCTGCTGTACGTGGACGTGTTCCGGCCGTTCGGCTGGGTCGCCGACCGCACCGGGCGCGAACTGCGCGAGCAGGGCTTCCAGGTGGCCACCGAGTGGTCGGACAAGCTCGAACGCTCCTCCCTGTGGTCTCACTGGGCGAATGACCTCAACTACGGCGGCGCCACCAACAAGGGACTGAACTCACAGATCATCAGGTTCATCCGCAACGGCGAGAAGGACGTCTGGAACGCCCATCCCATCCTGGGCAACGCCCGGATCGTCGAGTTCGAGGGATGGACCGCGGAGAACGACTACACCGCCTTCTCCCGCAACATCTGGGAGAACAACCTGCCCGCCAAGTTCCTGCAGCGCCACCAGATCCTCGACTGGAACGCCGACGAGATCGTCTTCTCCGGCGGGGTGCGCGGCACCACGGCCGCCGGCCGGCGGCACCTGTACGCGGGCGGCCACATGGTCCTCGACGGCGGCGCGTACCTGCTGCCGTGGGACGGGCGCCTCTACCACTACAACGCCGCCGGAGGCGAGACCACCTGGGACGCCGACCGGCCGCTGACCGTCTACCGGCTCACCGACCAGGGCCGGGTCCGGACCGGGACCGTGACCCCGGTGGACGGCCGGATCACGCTGCGCGCCGAGCCCGGCGTGCCCTATGTGCTCTACCCCGGCCGCGCGCCCGCCCTCCCGGACCCCGCGTGGGGCGAGGGGAGCGGCGTTCGCGACCCCGGCTTCGGCGACGACCGGCTCCGCGCGTGGACGACCGGTGGAGCCGTCGGCGTCGAGACGAACGCGCTCGGCCACCGCGTCGCCCTGCTCGGCGGCGACGCCCCGGCGAGCCTCGAACAGCGGCTGACGGGACTGCGCCCCGGCGTCCCCCACACCGTGTCGGCCGCCGTGGAGATCGAGCCCGGCCGCACCCGCCCGACCACGCTGGAGGTCACCGGCCCCGGCCTGCGCCGGAGCGTGACGCTCACCCGCTCGACGGCCAGGAACTACATCGCCTCCGACGAGAAGCACGACACCTTCTTCCAGCGGGTGCCGCTGCGGTTCACGCCCCGGGGGTCCTCCGTGACGCTCCGGATCGCCGCCGGCGACGGCTCCGGCCGGGTGCGCGTGGACGACGTGCGGCTCATGCGGACCGCCGCGCCGGGGCCGGTGGAGACGTTCGAGTCGCCGGAGCCGGGATGGGGGCCGTTCGTCAAGGGCGACGCCGGAGGCGCCTTCGACGCCCGCACCCACCTGTCCGAACGGCACGAGCCGTACACGCGGGCGGGCTGGAACGGCAAGGCGGTCGACGACGTCATCGCCGGCCGGTTCTCGCTCAAGGCGCACGAGGAACGGCGTGGCCTGGTCTACCGCACGGTCCCGTGGACCGCGCGGTTCGAGCCGGGCCACGCCTACGAGGTGTCGTTCCGGTACCAGAGCGCGCTGGCCGGCGCCTACACCTGGGTGACCGGCTACGACAAGGGCGGCGAGTCCGTCGAGACGCGCGGCACGCCTTTGCCGGAGCGGCGCGTCACGACCCGGTTCGCCGAGCGGGTGGTGGCCGGCTGCGGTGACGTGTGGGTGGGGCTGCGCTCGCTCCAGGCAGAGCAGGAGGGGGCCGACCTCGTCCTGGACGACTTCGCCGTCAGGGACCTGGGGGAGGCCCCCGAGACCGGGGCGTGCGCGCCGCCGGCCGACACGCCGGGGTTCCAGCAGGAGCGGCGGGTGAGGTGACCGTCCGGTTCACCGGCCGCGAGGACGTGCGGCGGGCGAGGTGACCGGCCGGTTCCCACCGGCCGCGAGGACGTGCGGCGAGCCGGGTCCCGCGAGGCGACGGCGCCGTGCGAGCTGACGGCCGGCCGCCGTGGTGGCCGTTATGTCTAGCTTGTGGTGGACGACGGCGGAGACGGCGTGGGAAACGACCACGCTGACCGGGAAGGCACGCGTTTCCGCTGCTAGCCTGGATCAGGCCCGGGACGTCGCGAAACTCCAGGCGGAGCCACCTTTCCGCCTTAACCGACGCTTATCGGCTCCGTGATCGGATGGTCTCCGGGCAACCCGCGCGCATCCCGGCGCGGCCGCAGCGTGGAGACGAGGAGAGGGCCCGTGATCGCGTCGTCTGTGTCACTGCCAGCGAGATCAGCGATACCCTTGGTGACGACCGCCGCCCGGCTCGTCCTGGGCGGGGTGCTGATCGCGGCCGGCTGGCTGAAGATCGGCAACCCGTCCGACAGCGTCGTGGCGGTCAAGGCGTACCAGCTGCTGCCCGACTCGGTCGCCACGACGGTGGGCTACGGCCTGCCGATCCTCGAGATCGTGGTCGGCGTGCTGCTGGTGGTCGGCCTGATGACCAGGGTGGCCGGGGTGGTCGCCGCGCTGCTGATGCTGGCCTTCGTCTTCGGCATCGGCTGGGCGTGGGCCCACGGTCTGCGCATCGACTGCGGCTGCTTCGGCGGCGGCGGTCAGCTCGGCGTCGGGCAGGAGCCGTCCTACCTGCTCGACATCCTGCGCGACTTCGGCCTCGTGCTGCTGGGCGCCTGGATCGTCCGGTTCTCGCCGGGCGCCTTCGCGCTCGACTCGCCGCTCGGCCTGGCCGGCGACACGGGGCAGCGCGGGCAGGGCGACGGCGACCGCGCCGACACGGAGGGGGAGGCATGACCATGAGCAAGGGGGAGCGGATGAAGTCGGCACGCGAGAAGATCAAGGAACAGCAGGCCGTGGAGCGCGTGCGTGAGCGGCGCAGGCGCACCATGACCTACGTCACCGTGGGCGTCGTCGCGGTGGCCGCCGTCGGGGCCGGCTGGCTGTACGCGGCGAGCAGGTCGCAGTCGGAGGAGGCCGCGAGCGGCACGCAGGCGCCGGTCACCGTGCAGCCCGACGGCTCGGTGGTGATGGCCATGGCGGGCGTCGACAAGCCCGTCCTGGACGTCTACGAGGACTTCCAGTGCCCCGCCTGCAAGCAGTTGGAGACGGTCAGCGGCCAGACCTTCAAGAACCTCGCCGCCGAGGGCAAGGCCAAGGTCGTCTACCACCCGATCTCGATCTTCCAGCAGGAGCCCACCAAGGGCAACTCCCAGCGGGCCGCCGCCGCCGCCCGCTGCGTCGCCGACGGCCGGCAGTGGCTGGCCTTCCACGACCTGCTCTACAAGAACCAGCCGTCGGAGACCGTCAAGGGCTTCACCACCAGCGACCTCGTGAGCTGGGGCAAGGAGGCCGGCGTCACCGCCTCCGGCTTCGAGCAGTGCGTCACCTCGCAGCAGCACGCCCAGGCCCAGAGCGCGTACAGCGCCAAGATCATCAAGGAGCAGAAGATCCAGGGCACGCCCACCGTGAAGCTCAACGGCACGGACCTGCCCAACAATGTCGCCTTCGCGCCTCAGCAGCTACGCGATCAGGTCACGAAGGCGGCCAAGTAGTCCGGTGTCCGCTACCCTCACCGACATGCCCCTTGCCTCGATTCCCAGCCCTGCCCAGGGGGTCTGGTATCTCGGAATCATCCCGATCCGGGCCTACGCCCTGTGCATCGTCGCGGGTGTGATCTTCGCCGTCTGGTTGAGCGAGCGCCGCTGGCGCGCCCGCGGCGGCCAGAAGGGCACGATCATCGACATCGCCGTGCCCGCGGTGATCTTCGGCCTCATCGGCGGCCGCCTCTACCACGTCATCACCGACTGGCAGACCTACTTCGGCGAGCGCGCGATCAAGCCCGCCTACAAGGCGCTGTTCATCTGGGAGGGCGGCCTCGGCATCTGGGGCGCGATCGCCCTCGGCGGCGTCGGCGTGTGGATCGCCTGCCGCCGCCGCGGCCTGTCGCTGAGCGCCGTGGCCGACACGGTGGCGCCGGGCATCGCGTTCGCGCAGGCCATCGGCCGCTGGGGCAACTGGTTCAACCAGGAGCTGTACGGCAGCCCGACCACGCTGCCGTGGGGGCTGGAGATCGACCAGATGCACGGCGGGGAGCCGGGGGTGCTCTACCACCCGACGTTCCTGTACGAGTCGCTGTGGGACCTGGCGCTGGGCTTCGGGCTGCTGCTGATCGGCAGCCGGCTCACGCTGCGCCACGGCCGGCTGTTCGCGCTGTACGTGGCGGGCTACACCCTGGGACGGTTCTGGATCGAGGGGCTGCGGATCGACCCCGTGGGCGGGGTGGACCACGCCGTGATGTTCCTGGGGCTGCGCCTCAACCAGTGGACCGCGCTCGTGGTCTTCGTCGGGGCGCTGATCTACTTCTGGGCGACACGCAACAAGGACGCCGTGGAGCACGTGGTCCCGCCGCAGGCCCACTCCCTCGAAGGACTCGCAGGACTCGAAGGCGAGGACGGGCAGGCGGCGGACCCCGCCCACCCCGCCGACCAGGCGGACGAGACCGAGGCTCCGGCGGCCTCCTCCCCGGGAGACGACGAAGAGACGGGCGGCTCCGCCCGTACGGGTGCCGTGGAGCCGGGGGAGCGCCCGGAGGGTAGCGTTGATCCCGAGGGCGAGCCGGAGGCGGAGGGGCCGGACCGGGCGCCCGGTGAGCACGCCAGGGCAGAGGAGAAGCACGCGCGATGACCGGACGCGCGGAGATCCACCACCAGCATCGCGACGTCACCGGCGGCTGGCTGCGGCCGTCGGTGTTCGGCGCCATGGACGGCCTGGTGTCCAACTTCGCGCTCATCGCCGGTGTCGCCGGCGGCACCTCCGACACCAAGGTCGTGCTGCTGGCCGGGGGCGCGGGCCTCGCGGCGGGTGCGTTCTCCATGGCCGGCGGCGAGTACGTGTCGGTGGCCAGCCAGCGCGAGCTGGCCCTGGCCGAGATCGCCGTCGAGCGCCGCGAGCTCCAGCACAACCCCGAGGCCGAGCAGGCGGAGCTCGCCCAGGCCCTCGTCGACAAGGGCGTCCGGCCCGACACCGCCGCCGAGGTGGCCGCCCAGATCTCCCGCGACCCCGAGGTCGCCCTGGAGGTCCACTCGCAGAACGAGCTCGGCGTCGATCCCCACACCCTGCCCTCGCCCAGGGTGGCGGCCCTCTCGTCGTTCCTGTCGTTCGCGGTCGGCGCGATCCTGCCGCTCGTCCCCTACCTGTTCGGCGTCACAGGTCTGCTGCTGTCGGCCGTGGTGTCCTGCGTGTCGCTGTTCGCCGCGGGCGCGGTGGTGTCCACGGTGACGGCGCGCAGCTGGTGGTACACCGGCCTGCGCCAGCTCTTCGTCGGCGCGCTGGCCGCCGGGCTCACCTTCGCCCTGGGCAGCCTGATCGGGGCGTCCGGGCTGTGACCACCACCAAGCAGGCGCCGCGCAAGCGGCGCCGCCCGCCGCGCTCGGACTGGCAGCTTCCGCTGCTCACCGACCTGGGCCTCGCCCCCAAGCAGCAGAAGATCATTGTGATCGTCGCCACGGTCATCGGCGTCGTCGCCGCCTCGTACGCGCTCGTCGTCGCCGTGACCTCGCTCGGCAGCGGCTACATCTCCAAGCGGGAGCCCGGCGGCACGGTCGGCGGCGACGCGCTGCTGCCGGCCACCTACCACGCCTGGGCCTCGCCCAAGCTGTTCGAGCCGGTCCTCGACCGGGCCAAGGACGCCAAGCCGCTCACCGACAAGGAGGTCTTCGCCCAGAAGACCCTCACCGGCGAGAAGAAGCTCACCCTCAAGCTCGCCGCCCACCGGCTCGACGCCGACTGCGCGGCCGCGGTGTGGGGCGAGGAGCTGCGCGAGCAGGTGGCCGACGCCGAGTGCAGCCAGGCCGCGCGCGGCCTCTACACCAGCTCCGACGGGCGCTACATCGGCCAGTACACCTTGCTCAACCTGCGCGACGGGCAGGCCGCCGGGCAGCTCGTCGACGCGCTCAACCTGGGCTACCGGGGCGGCTGGGTCCAGCCGCTGGCCGCCGGCGCGACCGCGTTCCCCCGGGGCGGCCACTCCGAGGGCGCCGGCTACGCGCTCGGCCACTACGTCGGCCTGGTGTGGCTGGCCAAGACGGACGGGTCCGAGCCGACCGCCAAGGACGACTTCGTCTCCCTCGCGCTGGCGCTGCGCGGCGCCGAGAAGGCCGTCTACCGGCGGGTCGTCACGATCACGGGACCGAGGTCCTGATGCGGCGCCGTCTCATCGTGGCACCGGCGGCCGTCGCCGGGCTCGCGGTGGTCGCCGCCGGGGCCTGGCTCTGGCTCGGCCGTGACCAGCCCCGGCCGGCCGCGCTCCGCAGTGAGCGAACCTCCGCCCTGTACTCCGTCATCGACTCCCGCCAGGCCGACGCGCGGCCGTTGACGGTGGACGAGGTCTTCACCGCCGGCACCGCCACCCTCGGCACGCTGCGGCGCGTGTCGGCCGAGCAGCTCGACGACTGCGAGGACGCGCTGTGGGGGGTCTCCGCCGCCGGGTGCACCCAGGCGCTGCGGGCCACGTACGAGGGACCGCAGGGGGTGGCGGGCCAGTTCGTCATCTTCAACCTGGCCGACGGGCGGGCCGCCGACGCCCTCGTGGCGGCGCTCGGCAAGAACGGTTTCGTCCGCCCCGCGGCGTCCTTCGACGCCGCCCGCAGCCGGGCCGCGGCGCGGGCGATGGGCCACTACGTCACGGTGAGCTGGGTGGGCACGTCGGAGGGCGGGAAGGGCGCGGACCTGGTGAGCGCGCTCATCTCCCTCGACCGGCTCGGCCACGTGGTCCAGTCCCGCGTCCTCGCCGCCGCCTGACGCGCCCCGGGCCTTCCGGGGCTCCTACGCGGTCAGGTGGCCTCCGAGGACAGCTCCCGCGTGAGCGTGTCGAGGTCGGCGAGCCGGGGGGAGGCGTCGAGACGGGTGGCCGTGGCGACGAGGATGAGCTCCGTGACCGCGATCTCGTGGGTGAGGGGCGCGATCGGCCCGGCCGCCTCGCGGGGCAGCCGTACCAGCACCTCGGCCTCGTCGGCCAGTGGCGACTCCCAGGCGTCCGTGACCAGGATCAGCCGGGCTCCGCGCCCCCGCGCCGCCCGGACGAACCGGGCCGTGTCGGGGGAGTAGCGGCGGAAGTCGTAGGCGACCACCACGTCGGAGGGTCCCAGGTCGAGCAGGGCCCGTGCGCGGGCCGGCGGTGTCTCGGGGACGCGGCGCGCTCCCGGGCGGAGGCCGGCGAGCTGGCGGACCAGGTAGTCGGCGGCCAGCTCGCTCAGCGGCCCGCCCAGCGCCCACACGCCGCCCGCCGCGGCCAGCCGGGTCGCGACCGCGTCCAGCAGCGGCCCGGTCACCGCCGCCAGGGCGCCCTCCAGGCCGGCCCGCAGCTCGTCGGCGGCGCGGACGGGGTCGGGCGGCCGGGTGACGAACTCCCGCAGCCGTGACCGGTCCGCCTCCCGGGCGCCGGCCCGTACCGCGGCCTGGAACTCGGCGAAGCCGGCGAAGCCCAGCCGGCCCACCAGACGGGAGGCGGTCGGCGGGCTGACGCCGGCCCGCTCGGCGAGGGCGCGCAGCGAGCCGAGCGCCGCGAACGGATAGTCGTCCAGGATCACCCGGGCGATCGCCCGCTCGCCCGGAGGAAGCTCGGAATAGACCTCACCGAGGCGGGCCGCCAGCGCGTCGGACTCCATGTTGACAGATGTTACACCAGACCCGATTTGGTCAGGTGGATGAAACGAATGTTATGGTCACGGGTATGGGCACCTGGCATGGACTGATCGACAGCGCCTACCGGCGCTGGCTCCCCGTCACCGACGACACCCCCTCCGTCTCCCTCCACGAGGGCAACACCCCGCTGCTCCGCTCCGCCCACCTGTCGGCGCTGACCGGCTGCGACGTGTGGCTGAAGGTCGAGGGCGCCAACCCGACCGGGTCGTTCAAGGACCGTGGCATGACCATCGCGGTCAGCCGGGCCGCCCAGGCGGGCGCCGAGCTGGTCATCTGCGCCTCCACCGGCAACACCAGCGCCTCGGCCGCCGCCTACGCCGCCCGCGCCGGGCTCGCCGCCGCCGTCCTCATCCCGCGCGGCGCCGTCGCGCTCGGCAAGCTCGGCCAGGCCGTCCGGTACGGGGCGCGTATCGTGGAGATCGACGGCACCTTCGACGACTGCCTGCGCGTCGCCCGCGAGCTGGCCGCCCACCACCCCGTCGCGCTGGTCAACTCCGTGCGCAACGAGCTGCGGCTGGCCGGGCAGCGGACCGTGGCGTACGAGATCGTCGACGCCCTCGGCGACGCGCCCGACCTCCACTGCCTGCCGGTGGGCAACGGCGGCAACATCACCGCCACCTGGCGCGGCTACCGGGCCTACGCCGCCGAGGGCCCGGCCACGCGCACCCCTCGGATGTGGGGATTCCAGGCGGCGGGCGCCGCCCCCCTCGTCCTGGGCGCGCCCGTCGCCGAGCCCGCCACGGCGGCCAGCGCCATCCGCGTCGGCAACCCGGCCACCTGGGACGGCGCCGTCACGGCCCGCGACGAGTCCGGCGGCCTGATCGCCGCGGTGACCGACGAGCAGATCTTCGACGCGTACCGCATGATCGCCCGCCATGACGGCGTCTTCGCCGAGCCCGCCTCGGCCGCGGGCGTCGCCGGCCTCCTCGACCAGCACGAGCGCGGCAACCTGCCCGCGGGGCGGCGCGTCGTCATCACCCTCAGCGGCGACGGCCTCAAGGACCCGGACGCCTCCCTGCGGGACGGCTACACCTCCACGCGGACGGGAGCGGCGACGGGCGAAGTGGCCCGCGCCCTGAACCTGGCCGCCTGACCCGGTGCCCGGATAAAACCGCTTGTCGTCGGGAGAGCATGAGGAAACGCGCATTTTAGCCACCCCCGCGTGTCGCCGGTTGGGGCAAGGGGAGGAATTCCCACGCAGCGTCGCCCGCGTGAAAGGAATGCCGCCATGGGCCAGGATGCCGATGTGCTGATCATCGTGCCCGCGCCTCAGCAATTCCAGGACGCCACCGGCATCGCGTGGTGCACGGCGTCCGACGGCGACTCAGGTCTGGTCATCTCCGGCTTCAGCCAGGACGGAAAAGAGGTGGGAACCCTCACGGCGGGGTTCTCGGACGGCATCGAGCTGGTCATCGCCGAAGGCTCCGAGCAGACCACGCTCACGGGCAGCATCTCGGCGCCGCAGGGCTACACCTACGAGGTCGACGGCCAGGAGGTCGGGCAGTGGGGGAGCTTCTCCCTCCACAACACCGAGGCCGGCGGCAATCCCGCCTTCACGGAACTCCTCCAGAACTGGGCTTTCGTGGGCGACTCGTTCATCACCGTTGGATACGCGCTCCAGAACGAGAACATGCGGAGTTTCTCCTGCCGGGCGCTCGCCACGGGGATGCTTCTGGAGGGCGTCAGATTCATTGTCGACCAGGACAACTTCCAGGAATGGAGCAGAATAGGGGACGCCGCCCTCACTTACCTCGGCAACGATTGCGGCTCCGCCTCCATGTGAGAATGCGCGGTCGATCCAGGCGGGGGGAGCGATGAAGGGGTACGACTTCGAGGGGCCGGCGCTGGAACTCGGCGCGCTGGTGCGCGCGGACGGCGCCGCCGATCCGGCGGAGCGGATCAGGATCCCCCTGAGCATGCTCAACCGGCACGGACTGGTGGCCGGCGCCACCGGAACCGGGAAGACCAAGACCCTCCAGCTCATGGCCGAGCAGCTCGCGGCCCAGGGAGTCCCCGTCTTCCTCGCCGACATCAAGGGCGACCTGTCCGGGCTCGCCTCGCCGGGCACGGCCTCCGACCGCGTCACCCGGCGTGCCGCCGAGGTCGGGCAGACCTGGCAGCCCGTGGCCTGCCCGGTGGAGTTCTTCTCGTTGGGCGGGCTCGGGTCCGGCATCCCGATCCGCGCCACCATGACCGCCTTCGGGCCGACCCTGCTGGCCAAGGTCCTCGGACTCAACGAGACGCAGGAGTCGTCACTCGGACTGATCTTCTACTTCGCCGACAAGCACGGCATGCCGCTGCTCGACCTCAAGGACCTGATCGCGGTCATCCGGTATCTGACCGCCACGCCGGAGGCGCTGAGCGGGATCGGCGGGCTGTCGGCGGCGACGGCCGGGGTCATCCTCCGCGCCTTGACCAACTTCGAGGCGCAGGGCGCCGAGGCGTTCTTCGGCGAGCCGGAGTTCGACGTGCGCGACCTGCTCCGGGTGACGCCGGACGGCCAGGGGACGGTCTCCGTCCTCGAACTGCCTGCCGTACAGGACCGGCCGCAGCTCTTCTCCACCTTCCTGATGTGGCTGCTCGCCGACCTCTTCCACGAGCTTCCCGAGGTGGGCGACGCCGACAAGCCGAAGCTCGTGTTCTTCTTCGACGAGGCGCACCTGCTGTTCGACGACGCGTCCAAGGCGTTCCTGCAGTCGATCGCCCAGACGGTGCGGCTGATCCGGTCGAAGGGCGTGGGCGTGTTCTTCGTGACCCAGACGCCGAACGACGTGCCGGGCGACGTGCTGGCCCAGCTCGGCGCGCGGGTGCAGCACGCGCTGCGCGCCTTCACCCCGCAGGACGCCAAGGCGCTCAAGTCCACCGTCTCGACCTTCCCCGCCTCCTCCTACGACCTGGAGCGGCTGCTCACCGAGCTCGGCATCGGCGAGGCCGTCGTCACGGTCCTGTCGGAGACGGGCGCGCCGACCCCGGTGGCCTGGACGCGCCTGCGCGCCCCTCGGACGCTCATGGCGCCGTCGAGCCCGGACGTGATCGCGAACGTCATCGCCGCCTCGCCGCTCCAGCAGAAGTACGGCACGGCGATCGACCGCCAGTCCGCCTACGAGATCCTCGCCGCGAAGCTGGCCCCGGAGCGGCCCGCCGAGACTCCTGCGGCCCCCTCCGGCCAGACCCGGCGCGAGCCGGAAGGGCAGCGGGAGCGGGAGGAGCCGAAGCGGTCCGTGCTGGACAACGTGCTGGAGTCGAAGGAGCTCCGCTCCCTGGCACGGTCGGCGGCGTCCGCCTTCGGCCGGGAGATCACCAGATCCATCTTCGGCACCGCTCGCCGCGGCCGACGCTGAGCCGTTGTCTCGCGTTCGCTCCGGTGACGATCCCGAGGGACGCACCGTCGAGCGTGGGAGGAGGGCGTCTTCCCAGCAGCCGGACACGGCCGGCTCGATGGACGCCGTCGGCCCGTAGCGGACAGGCGGGACGGCCGGCGGGCGCGACTTACCCGGCGGCCAAGGGCGCGCTGGAGGCGGCCGCGAAGGTGCTCGCCGTCAGGGAGGCCGGGCACGGCGTGCTCACGAACGTCGTACGGCCCGGCTTCACCCTCACCGACCGGGTGCTGTCCACGCCGTGGCTCGGGCAGGGCGCCGTGGACGCCGGGAGCGCGGAGACGCCGACGGGACGTATCTGCACGCCGGAGGACGTGGCGTCGGCGGCGGCCTACCTCGGCTCGGCGGCCAACAGGCACGTCAACGGCGAGATCCTGTCGGTGGCGGGCGGCCGGCACCCCACCCGCTAGGAGGACCGGGGGCGCGGGGCCGCCGTGGTCGAAAGGGGGCCTGCCCCGGGTCCCGGTCGGTGGAAAGCGGGCCTGCTCCGGGCCGGCGGAAGGGGACGGGGCTCGGCAGCGGGGGGGTGGGCCGCGGTCAGTGGCGGATCGTCTGGATGTAGGCGGTCGCCGTGCCCGTGGCCACCGGCCTGCCGTCGGGGCCGGTCAGCTCGCCCGCGAGGAAGCACACCTCCCTGCCGCGCCGCACGACCCGGCCCCGCCCCACGAGCCGTCCCGGACGGGCCGGGCGGAGGAACTGGACGTGGAGGTCGAGCGTCGGCGCGAACCGGTCGGCCGGCAGCGTGAGGGCCAGCGCCGGACCCATGGTGTCGTCGAGCATCGCGGCCAGGAAACCGCCCTGGATCACGCCCACGGGGTTGGTGAACCGCTCACCGGCCTCGAACGCCACCTCGATCGTGCCCTGCTCCGGGTCCACCGCGATGAGCTCCCATCCCAGGGTGGCCGCCGCGGGCGACGGCGGGACGCGCCCCGCGATCACGTCCCAGATCGTCCCGCGCCGGTCCGTCCCCGCATCTGTGGCGTGTCGGCCGGTCTCCGTGTCCATGGGACGCATTCAACAGCGCGCCACCGACATTTCTCCGGCCGGCACCCGAGAAGGCTCACGTGGGCGGCTCCCCCCTCGACCGTCAGGACGGCGGGGGCTCGGGTGGGTCCGGGGTGAGGAGGCTCAGAGGGCGGCCGCGGCGGCGGTCAGGGCGGCGCCCGCGTCCGGGATCGGCTCGCCGTGCCCGACGCAGGCGACCTTCACGTCGAGCCGCGCCAACCGGGCGAACGAGCGGAGCACCTCGGCGCGGTCCAAGTTGAACACCCCGGGCAGCACCCGCCCGCCGACGTGCGCCACGGTGTCCCCGGTGAACAGCACTCCCGGCCCGGGCAGGTGGACGGCGATGCTGCCGTCGGTGTGCCCCGGCGTGGCGATCACCCGGGCCCCGCCGCCGAAGGCGATCACGTCGCCGTCCTCCAGCTCGCGGTCCACGCGGCAGGGCGGCGCGGGCGGTAGCAGGTGGGCGCCCAGGTGGCGGTGCAGGGCGCGTTCCTCGTCGGTGAAGGCCGGCGCCGGGCCGGGCACGTCCCCGCGGATCACCGGCGCCTCCCGCCGGTGCGCCATCACGCTCACCTCGCCCCAGCCGGCGATCTCCGCCGCCGCGCCGCAGTGGTCCTCGTGGAAGTGGGTGAGCACGACCTGCCGCACGTCCGTCGTACGGCGGCCGAGCCGGCCGAGCGCCTCGGCGATGTCCGGGCCCGAGGTGGCGATGCCGGTGTCGACGAGGGTCAGCGCGCCTTCGTCGTCCCACACGTACATCTGCCCGAACTCCAGCACCACCAGGTGCAGCTCAGGGCGGATCTCCACGATGTCCACAGCGATGTCCCCCTCTCGTCGGAGTCCCAGCGAAGCGGCCGGCCGGTCCCGTGTCCAACAGCGGTTCACGCCGGATTGACAACCGGTGGTTGTCGGTCCAGGCTCGTCCGGCATGGAGGCGGACATCCACGGCCTGCGGGCGTTCGCCGTCGCCGCCGAGGAGTTGCACTTCGGGCGGGCGGCGGCGCGGCTGCACCTCAGCCAGCAGGCGCTGTCCAAACGCGTCCGCCGGCTGGAGGACGCCCTGGGGACGCGGCTGTTCGAGCGGACCACGCGCAGCGTGGAGCTGACCGCGGCCGGACGGCGGTTGCTTCCCGCGGCGGTGGAGGCCCTGGCCGCGTTCGACCGCGCCGTGCGGGGCGCCCGCGCGGACGACGAGCCGCTGCGCGTCGACGTCTACGACGAGCGGTTCACCCCGTTGCGGATGCTGCGCGAGGCGGCTGAGCCGGACCCGCCCCTGCGGGTCGAGCTGAGCATGAGACAAGGGCTGTCCGTGGCGCTGCCCGCCCTGCGGCGCGGGGAGCTCGACGCGGCGTTCGGCCGGGTGCACGACACGCCGGGTCCGTGGCCGGCCGAGCTGGCGTGCCGCCTCGTACGGCTGGAGCCGCTGCACGCCTTCCTGCCCGAGGACCACCTCCTGGCCGGCAGGGCGGTGCTGAGCCCCGCGGACCTGCGAGAGCACGGCATCGCCATGCCCGACCCGGCGGGCGCCGCGGAGTGGCGCGGCTACCTGAGGCGGCTGTGCGAGCGGTTCGGCCTCCCGCTCCGCTTCACCGAGCCGGCCATCGGGCAGCGGCACCTGGTGGAGGGGTTCCTGCGCGAGAAGGCCGCCGTCGGGCTGGGGGAGAGCAGCATCGACGCGTCCGGCAGCGAGCTGCGCCGGGTCCCGATCGCCGATCCGGAGATCCTGATGCCGTGGTCGATCGTCTGGCGCCGGCACGACCCGCGCCCGCCGCTGCGGACGCTGCTGCGGCGCCTGGGCCGCGGCCCCGCGCTCCCCGCGCCGGGCGACCCGCGGCGGTGGGTGCCGGACACCGACCGCCGGCCCGTGGACGCCTGACCGGCCCGTGCGGGTTCGAGCGTGACGGCCGCCGGGCGAGCCCTGAAACCTCAGCTCGGACGGCTCGCCTCCATCGGACGCTGGGCGGCGAGGGCGCGGGCGGCGGCGACCACGGCCGCGCGGCGGCGTGCGAGGGCGGCCCGCTCGTCGTCCTCGTCCAGCACCAGGCGGCAGAGCTGCGGCACCGCGAAGTTCCACGCCACCAGGCCGAGCAGCGTGAACATCCAGTCCTGCGCGGCGCGGGTGCGCGCCGGCTCGTCCAGGTCCGCGGCGACGCCCGAGCCGACCAGGTCGCGCACGTTGTCCCGGTACGCGGCGCGTCGCTCGTCCTCGCCCTGGAGCGGGCCGGCGCCGTTCTCCAGCGCCTCCCACAGCAGCATCCGGATCAACTCCGGATGCTGCTGGTACCAGTCGAAGAGCTGCCCGACGGACTCGCCCAGCGCGTTCGGGTCGATCGAGCCGGTGTGGCACACCTCGTCCACCTTGGCGCGCACGACCGCGCCGAACAGCTTCTCCTTGCCGCCGAAGTACAGGTAGATGGCCTGCTTGTTGGCCCTGGCGGCGGCGGCGATCCGCTCGACCCGCGCCCCGGCCAGGCCGCAGGCGGCGAACTCGGCGGTGGCGGCCTCGAAGATGCGCCGCCGGGTGGCCTCCGCGTCGTAGCCCATGCCCTGAATTAAACCATCCAGTTGACACTGGTGGCGGAATGCGGGCAGGGTCTAAACCAACCAGATGGTTTACTTTCGGAGGAACGTCATGACGACCGCCATCGCCACCCCACCCGCTCCCTCTTCCATTCCCGTACGCTCACCGCTGCCCACGGGCCTCGGCGGCTCGACGACCGTCGTCGTGGGCGGCAGCTCGGGGATCGGCCTGGCCGCGGCCACCCTGCTGCGCGGACTCGGCGGCCGGGTGGTGCTGGTCGGCCGTGACCCCGCACGGCTGGCCGCGGCGGTCGCCCGCGTCCGCGAGGCGGCGGGCTCGTCCGCCGCCGACCAGGCCCGGAAGGACGACCAGGCCCGGGAAGACGGCCAGGCCCGGGAAGACGGCCAGGGCCAGGCCCGGGGAGACGACAAGGCGCAGGGGGACGGTGACGCGCCGGCGGACGACGGGGTGCTCGGCGTGGCGGCCGACGGGGGCGACGAGGAGGCGCTGGCCCGTGCCTTCGACGGGGCCGGCTCCGTCGACCACGTGCTCGTCACGAGTGGCGGCCTGGTGGCCTTCGGGCCCGTCACCGAGGTCTCGGCCGGCGACGTCCGCGCGGTCTTCGAGGAGCGGGTCTGGGGCGCCTTCACCGCCGCCCGCCTGGCGGCCGGGCGGCTCCCCGCGGGCGGCTCGATCACGTTCAGCTCGGGTACGTACGCGCTGCGCCCGACCCCCGGCATGACCGGCCCGCTGGCGGCCATCGGGGCCGTCGAGACCTTCACCCGCGGGCTCGCCGTCGAGCTCGCGGCCCGCCGGGTGCGGGTGAACGCCGTCCGCTACGGCGTGATCGACACGCCGCTGATGCGCGGCGCCTCGGGGCTGGCCACCGACGCCGCCATCGCCGCCGCCGGCTCGGGCACCCTGCTCGGCAGGTACGGCACCGCGGAGGAGGCGGCCGCGTCGGCCCTGTTCCTCATGGCCAACCCGTACGTCACGGGGCAGGTGATCACCGTGGACGGCGGCCAGAGCCTCGTGTGATGGGGGGCACGGGGCGAGGGGTCAGCGGCCCTCGCCGGCCCGGCGCACCGCCTCGCCGATGATCTCCTCGGCGCACTGCCGGGGCTCCCAGCCCCGGGTGCTGCTGCTCTTGCCGGGCTCCAGGTCCTTGTACACGTCGAAGAAGTGGCCGATCTCGTTGAGCACGTACCACTGCACGTCCTCCAGGTCGCGCACGTGGTCCGCGCGCGGGTCGCCGGCCGGGACGCAGAGGATCTTCGCGTCCGGCCCGCCCTCGTCGGTCATCCAGAACGCCGCGATCGGCCGCGCGCAGATCACGCACCCGGGGAACGTGGGCGTCTCCAGGAGCACCATGGCGTCCAGCGGGTCGCCGTCCTCGGCCAGGGTCTCCGTGACGTACCCGTAGTCGTAGGGGTAGGCGGTCGCGGTGAACAGCAGCCGGTCCAGCCGGATCCGCTGGATGGCCTGGTCCATCTCGTACTTGTTGCGCGACCCCCCGGGCGTCTCCACGACCACGTCGACCCGCATGCGGCACCCCCTTACGGCGCTCCTCCCATGATAGGACGGCGCCTCGCGGGCGAGCGGATCGCGCCTGGGGCCTCTTGCTGTTAGCGAAGTCATCAGTATTTCAACGCTGCAACTGGGATCGTTGGCGTGTGAAGCTTTCCGAGTGGGCGCGGTGAGCGTCCGGCAGGGCTACCGTGTCGAACTGGCCCCGACTCGCGAGCAACGTGCACGGCTCGGGCAGCACGCGGGCCTTTCCCGGGTGGTGGAGAACTTCTGCCTGGAGAAGGTGAAGGCTGCGCTTGAGCAGCGCGAGGCTGAGAAGACCTACGGCATTCCCGCCGCAGATCTGACTCCAGTCCCGTGGTCGGCTCCTGCGTTCGAGTGCCTGTGGCGTCTTGAGCATCGTGACCGCTACCCGTGGTTCGCCGGGGAGAGACTGTCATCGAGGGTACCGAAGGAGGCGTGCAGGGTCCGGGCGGCCGGGTTCAAGAACTTCTTCGACTCCAGATCCGGTAGACGCAAAGGTCGGAAGGTCGGCTTCCCGGGCTGGCGCAAGCGCAAGCAGGGCTCGAGGTTCCGCTACGACGCTGACCGCGCCCGTCCCGAGACAGCTCGAACGGTCAGGCTGCCAGGCGTTGGCAGGGTGCACACGCTCGAGGACATGTCGTGGCTGGCCGATCGCATCGCGGACGGCCAGGCTCGGGTCATCGGCTCCACGGTCCGCGAGCAGGCGGGCCGCTGGTGGGTGTCGTTCCAACTCGAGATCGACCGGACCGGCATCAACACCAAGCGCGCAGTCTCGAGCGACGCGCCAGCGTGCGGGATCGATGTCGGAGTGAAGACGTTCGCCACGATCGTGGACGACGACGGCACTGTGACGCAGATCGACGCTCCCAGGCCGCTCAAGGCCGCGCTCCGCAAGGTGCAAAAGGCGGGCAAGGTGATCTCGAGGAAACGTCTCGGCTCAAGCAACCGGGCCAAGGCCATCAAGAAGCTTGCCAAGGTCCACCTTGAAGTGGCCAACCGGAGGGCGGACTTCCTGCACAAGACGACGACGATGCTCGCGAGATCCAAGCGAGCCCTCGCTGTCGAAACCCTCAACGTCGCCGGGCTCGTGAAGAACCGGCGGCTCGCTCGAGCGATCTCCGATCTCGGGTTCGGCGAGTTCTTTCGCCAACTCGAGTACAAAGCCGCGTGGTACGGATCGAGCGTGTGGGCGGCGGACCGCTGGTTCCCGTCCTCGAGGCTGTGCGGTGGCTGCGGAGCCATCAACCGGGAGTTGACGCTAGCCGACAGGTCGTGGACGTGCGGTTGCGGCCTCAGTCACAACCGGGATGTCAACGCCGCCCGCAACTTGCTCAACGCCATGACTCTCGAGCAGGACGCCGCATGGATCCACGTCGCCGGGCAGTTCCCCGGAGACGTTAACCGCCTGTGGAGGTGACGTAAGACCTCGAGCGATCGGGGCAGATGCCGGCGAAGCAGGAATGAGGATCACTGATTCTCCGAACGGTCCCTACCATGGGCGGTATGGACGATCTCCCGGTCTACGACGTGGTGCTCCTCCCGCCGCCGGACGTCAACGCCCGCTCCGCCGAGCTGAGCCGGAGATGCGCCGAGCCGGCCCCCACCGAGTTCGTCCTGCGCGAGGACGGGCCGTACCCGCACGTCTCGCTCTACATGGCCAATTTCACGGCGGCCCGGTGCGCCGCCGCGGTCGAGCGGCTGCGCGACATCAGCGCGCGCACGCCCGCGCTCCATCTGGTGGCCGACCGGTTCGCGGGCAACGAGCACGGCATGTTCGAGCTGTTCTACGTCAAGACCGGCGCCGTCACACGGCTGCAGGAGGACGTCATCGCCGCCCTCGCCCCGTTGCGCACCGGCCTGCGCCGCCTCGACCCGGTCGGCCGCGTGCTCGCCGACCACCGGCTCACCGCCCCGCCCCCCGCCCGCGACAACCTCGACAGGTACGGCTACGACGAGGTGGGCGACCTGTTCCGCCCGCACGTCACGATCACCCGGTTCCGGGAGCGGGGACGGCGGGCCGAGGACGGGACCCTGCCGCCGGCCGAGTCGTTCACCGCGACGTACGACACGCTGGCGCTGTGCGTCATGGGCGAGCACGGGACGTGCACGGAGCTGGTCGAGACGTTCGCCCTGGCCGCCGACCCGGTCCAGCCGTCCCCCGTCGCGTCGTAGGAGGTCACGCGGTCGGCCGGCGCGCGCCCGTCAGCCGGGAAGGGTGCCGGACAGGGCCCTGACCGTGGCGGCCACCTGGGCGGGGAGGCTCTCGAGGCGGTGCAGGGGCGCCTCCAGCGGCGTCAGGCCCTCCGCCCACGGGGCCGTCTGCCGGATCAGGGCGCGGGCCTCGTTCTTGGTGAGCGTGGCGCCCTGCTCGCGGGCCAGGGCGATGAGCGCCTCGCGCCAGGTGTTGGCCAGCCGTCCGTGGGCGTTGTCGAGGATGCGCCGCAGCGCCGCTCCCGCCGCGTCCGCGGGCTGCGGCTGCCGTACCGCCTCCACCACGTCGCCGGCGCCGGTCGTCGCGTACACCGCGGACAGGAACTCCGGCAGCGGCCCGGCCTGCTCCGCGAGGCGGGCCCGCACGTGCTCGGCGCGGGTGGCCAGGAGCAGGCGCGGCAGCGCCGCCTCCAGGCCGGGCGGCACCGCGACGGCCACCCGGCGGACGGCGGCGGCGTAGGGCTTGGCGAGCCACGTGGTGATCTTGACCCGCGGCTGCGGCAGCTCCTTGGGCCAGTCGCCGACCAGCAGGTCGGCCCCCTCGGCGGCCTCGGCCGGGACCGGGGAGACCGGCGCGGCGGACTCGACCGACTGCGGGCCCTGCGTGTAGATGGCGGTCGAGAGCCGCTCGACGCGGGCGGCCACCGCGGGACGGGTGCGGGAGGTGGGCCGCAGCACGTACAGGTCGGCGGCCGAGCCGATGGCCTCCGCGCCGTCGTAGCGGTTGAAGTCCGGATAGATCGCCTCGTAGGCGAGGTTGAGCGCTGACAGCGCCCCCTGCACCTTCAGGGCCAGCGCCGGCGTGCGCTCGCTCGCCCCGTACGCCAGCAGCACCCGCCCGTCCGGCTTGACGCCCTCCAGGGCGCGGGCCACGAACAGCCCCACCCCCTCCGGCGTGTACGGCGGGTCGGTGACGGCCAGGTCGTGGTCCGTCGCGGACGGCGGCAGGCCGAGCCGCAGGTCGGCCCAGCGGGTGTGGACCCCGAGGTCCTGGGCGTCGATGTGGCGCAGGATGCGCTCGTCGATGTCGACGACGGTGACGTCGGTCTCGGGGTGGACGAGCTTGACGGCCAGCGAGGTCAGGTCGTGGTCGCCCACGCACAGCAGCCGCGCGCCGGGCAGCCAGAACCGGGCGCCGAGCAGCAGCGCCCGGCGCAGCACGGTCTCGGGGGTGGCGGCCACGTGGTCGAGCGCGTGCCGTGAGCGCGGGCCGGACGCGACGAGCTCCGTCAGCCGCTCCAGCACGTGCCGGTAGTGGGGCAGCAGGTGGGCGACCGGGTCCTCGGGCGGCGGGGCCATGGCCAGCAGGTCCTGGTAGCCGGGGGAGTCGGCGGGCGGCACCCGGAAGCGCTCGTCGCCGGAGCGCTCCAGCCGCACCTCGCGCAGCAGCGCCTCGATCGTCCGCCGCGAGGTGGCGGTCTCCCGGACCAGGTCCGCCAGGGTCCACCACTGGCCGTCGCACAGGAGGGTGAGGGCGTGCCTGAGCCGCCTGCTGTCCACCCCGGCCTCGGTGAGCAGCCGCTCCACTCCGTCACGGTCCATGCCTGAAACCCTATCGGCCCCGCGCAAGGGAATTCGGGGCATGGTTTACGGTGTTGCCCGAGTGGATATGCCCAGCTCCAGATAGGTGCAATGTTCGCAATGCGGACAGAGCGGGCACCATGTGAGATGGGTGCGGTAACCTCTACGCACAACGCAGCAGGGCCAACGTCGTCCCCGCCTGTTGAGCAGTTCTGGACAGACGATGACGACGGGAGGGATTCAATGCCTGCTGCCCACCTCGGGTTTCCTGAGCCCCAGGGCCTTTACCACCCCGCCAACGAGCATGACGCCTGTGGCGTGGCCATGGTGGCCGACGTCGCCGGCCGCCGCGGGCACGGGATCGTGGTCAAGGCGCTGACGGCGCTCCTCAATCTCGACCACCGGGGGGCGAAGGGTAGCGAGCCGGACACCGGCGACGGAGCCGGCATCCTCACGCAGATCCCCGATGCCTTCCTGCGCGGGAGCGTGGACTTCGCGCTGCCCGAGGCCGGTCGCTACGCCGCCGGCATGGCGTTCCTGCCGGCCGGCGAGGACGAGCGCGCCGCCGCCGTGCGGCTGATCGAGCAGCTCGCCGCCGAGGAGAGCCTGACCGTGCTCGGCTGGCGCGAGGTGCCGGTCGACCGGGCCCTTCCCGGGCCGAGCGCGCGGGCGGTCATGCCGCACTTCGCGCAGCTGTTCGTCGCCGGCCCGGCCGGCGAGTCGGGCATCGAGCTCGACCGCCTGGCCTTCTGCCTGCGCAAGCGCGCCGAGCACGAGGCCGGCGTGTACTTCCCCTCGCTGAGCTCCCGGACGATCGTCTACAAGGGCATGCTCACCCCCGAGCAGGTCGAGCCGTTCTTCCCCGACCTGGCCGACGAGCGCTACGAGACGGCGATCGCGCTGGTCCACTCGCGCTTCTCCACCAACACGTTCCCGAGCTGGCCGCTGGCCCACCCGTACCGCTACATCGCGCACAACGGCGAGATCAACACGGTCAAGGGCAACCGCAACTGGATGCGCGCCCGCGAGGCGATGCTGTCCTCCGCCCACATCCCGGGCGACATCTCGCGGCTCTTCCCGATCTGCGACCCGGACGGCAGCGACACCGCCAGCTTCGACGAGGCGCTGGAGCTGCTGCACATCGGCGGCCGGAGCCTCCCGCACGCCGTGCTCATGATGATCCCGGAGGCGTGGGAGAACCACACCGAGATGGACCCGGCCCGCCGGGCCTTCTACGAGTTCCACTCCTCGATGATGGAGGCGTGGGACGGTCCCGCCTCGATCACCTTCACCGACGGCACGCTCGCCGGCGCCGTCCTCGACCGCAACGGCCTGCGCCCCGGCCGCTTCTGGGTGACCGCCGACGGCCTGGTCGTGCTGGCCTCCGAGGCCGGCGTGCTCGACTTCGCCCCCGGCGACGTGGTGCGCAAGGGCCGCCTGCAGCCCGGCCGGATGTTCCTCATCGACACCGCCCGCGGCAAGATCATCGAGGACGACGAGATCAAGGCCGAGCTCGCCGCCGAGCTGCCGTACGAGGACTGGCTGCACGCCGGCCTGGTGCGCTTCGAGGAGCTGCCCGCCCGCCAGCGGGAGGTCCCGACCCACGAGGCGCTGGTCAAGCGGCAGCAGACCTTCGGCTACACCGAGGAAGAGCTGCGGATCATCCTGTCGCCGATGGCGAAGACGGGCGCCGAGCCGATCGGCTCGATGGGCACCGACACGCCCGTCGCGGTGCTCAGCGAGAAGCCGCGGCTGCTGTTCGACTACTTCACGCAGCTGTTCGCGCAGGTCACCAACCCGCCGCTGGACGCCATCCGCGAGGAGCTGGTCACCTCGCTGGCCAGCGTGCTCGGCCCCGAGGGCAACCTGCTCGACCCCGGCCCCACCTCCTGCCGCCAGCTCGTCCTGCCGTACCCGGTGATCGACAACGACGAGCTCGCGAAGATCATCCACATCAACGACGAGGGCGACCTGCCCGGCTTCCACCCGCACGTCGTCTCCGGCCTCTACCAGGTGTCGGGCGGCGGCGAGGCGCTGCTGCACCGCCTGGAGGAGATCCGCGCCGAGGTGTCCGAGGCGATCGCGGAGGGCGCGCGCATCATCGTGCTGTCCGACCGCGGCTCCTCGGCCGAGCTGGCGCCCATCCCGGCGCTCCTGCTGACCGGCGCGGTGCACCACCACCTGATCCAGGAGAAGACCCGCACCAAGATCGGCCTGGTCATCGAGACCGGCGAGGCCCGCGAGTGCCACCACATGGCGCTGCTCATCGGCTACGGCGCCGGCGCGGTCAACCCGTACCTCGCGATCGAGACCGTCGAGGACCTCGTCGAGACCGGCGTCATCCCGGGCGACAAGCGCAAGGCCGCGCGCAACCTCATCAAGGCGTACGGCAAGGGCGTCATCAAGGTCATGTCCAAGATGGGCGTCTCGACCGTGGCCTCCTACACCGGCGCGCAGATCTTCGAGGCGCTCGGCCTGAGCCAGGAGGTCATCGACTCCTGCTTCACCGGCACCACCTCCCGGCTCGGCGGAGTCGGCTTCGACGTGCTGGCCCGCGAGGTCGCCGAGCGGCACCGCCACGCCTACCCGCACGTGCCCAACGCGCACCGCAGGCTCCAGGTCGGGGGCGAGTACCAGTGGCGGCGCGAGGGCGAGCCGCACCTGTTCAACCCCGAGACGGTCTTCAAGCTGCAGCACGCCACCAGGACGCGCCGCTACGAGATCTTCAAGGAGTACACCGAGATGGTGGACTCCCAGGCCGAGCGGCTCATGACCCTGCGCGGCCTGTTCACGTTCAAGACCGGCCGGACGCCGATCCCCATCGAGGAGGTCGAGCCGGTCTCCGAGATCGTCAAGCGGTTCTCCACCGGCGCGATGTCGTACGGCTCGATCTCGATGGAGGCGCACGAGACGCTCGCCATCGCGATGAACCGGCTCGGCGGCAAGTCCAACACCGGCGAGGGCGGCGAGGACCCCGAGCGCCTCTACGACCCCGAGCGCAGGTCGGCCATCAAGCAGGTGGCCTCCGGCCGGTTCGGCGTCACCAGCGAGTACCTCGTCAACGCCGCCGACCTGCAGATCAAGATGGCCCAGGGCGCCAAGCCCGGTGAGGGCGGCCAGCTGCCCGGCCACAAGGTCTACCCGTGGGTCGCCAAGACGCGGCACTCCACGCCAGGCGTCGGCCTCATCTCGCCGCCGCCGCACCACGACATCTACTCCATCGAGGACCTCGCCCAGCTCATCCACGACCTGAAGAACTCCAACCCCGCGGCGCGCGTGCACGTCAAGCTCGTCGCCGAGGTCGGGGTCGGCACGGTCGCGGCGGGCGTGTCCAAGGCGCACGCCGACGTGGTGCTCATCTCCGGGCACGACGGCGGCACCGGCGCCTCCCCGCTCACCTCGCTCAAGCACGCGGGCGCGCCCTGGGAGCTCGGCCTGGCCGAGACCCAGCAGACGCTGCTGCTCAACGGGCTGCGCGACCGCATCGTCGTGCAGGTCGACGGCCAGCTCAAGACCGGCCGCGACGTCGTCATCGCCGCCCTGCTCGGCGCCGAGGAGTACGGCTTCGCCACCGCTCCGCTCGTCGTGTCCGGCTGCGTCATGATGCGGGTCTGCCACCTCGACACCTGCCCCGTGGGCGTCGCCACGCAGAACCCCGAGCTGCGCAAGCGCTTCAGCGGCAAGCCCGAGTTCGTGGTGAACTTCTTCGAGTTCATCGCCGAGGAGATCCGCGAGTACCTCGCCGAGCTCGGCTTCCGCTCGCTGGACGAGGCCATCGGCCACGCCGAGCTGCTCGACGTCTCCGCGGCCGAGAACCACTGGAAGGCAGCCGGCCTGGACCTGTCGCCGATCCTGCACCGGCCGGAGCTGCCCGAGGGCACCCCGCTGCGGCGCACGATCGAGCAGGACCACGGCCTCCAGCACGCCCTCGACAACACGCTCATCCAGCTCGCCGAGGGAGCGCTCAACGACGGCACCCCCGTCACGCTGGAGCTGCCCATCCGCAACGTCAACCGCACGGTCGGCACCATGCTCGGCCACCAGGTGACCAAGCGGTACGGCGGAGCCGGCCTGCCCGACAACACGATCGACATCTCCTTCACCGGCTCGGCGGGCAACTCGCTCGGCGCGTTCCTGCCGCGCGGCGTCACGCTGCGGCTGACCGGCGACGCCAACGACTACCTCGGCAAGGGTCTGTCCGGCGGCCGCATCACGGTCCGCCCGCACGACGAGGCGCCGCTCGACGGCCACATCATCGCCGGCAACGTCGCCCTGTACGGCGCGACCTCCGGCGAGGTGTTCGTCCGCGGCGTCGTCGGCGAGCGGTTCTGCGTGCGCAACTCGGGCGCCACCGCCGTCGTCGAGGGCGTCGGCGACCACGGCTGCGAGTACATGACCGGCGGCAGGGTCGTCGTCCTCGGCCCGACCGGCCGCAACTTCGCGGCCGGCATGTCCGGCGGCGTCGCCTACCTGCTCGACCTGCGGCCCGAGCGGGTCAACCGCGAGATGGTCGCCGTGGAGGAGCTCACCGAGGAGGACGCCGAGTTCCTGCGCGAGACGGTCGAGAAGCACTTCGCCGAGACCGGCTCGCCGGCGGCCAAGGAGCTGCTCGCCGACTGGCAGTCCGCGCTCGGCCGGTTCGGCAAGATCATGCCGACCGACTACAAGAGGGTCCTGCTGGCGGCCGAAGCCGCCCGCGTCGAGGGCCGCGACGTCGACGAAGCGGTCATGTCCGCTGCGGTTCAGGGTTAAGGGAGGCGTAACCGATGGCCGACCCCAAGGGGTTTCTCACGTACGACCGCGAGCTGCCGGCGCGCCGCCCCGTGGACGTCCGCATCAGCGACTGGCAGGAGGTCTACCAGGACTTCCCGCAGGAGAAGCTGACCAAGCAGGCGGCCCGCTGCATGGACTGCGGCATCCCGTTCTGCCACAACGGCTGCCCGCTCGGCAACCTCATCCCCGAGTGGAACGACCTGGTCTTCCGCACCGACTGGCGGGAGGCGATCGAGCGGCTGCACGCCACCAACAACTTCCCGGAGTTCACCGGCAGGCTCTGCCCGGCTCCGTGTGAGGCGGCGTGCGTGCTCGGCATCAACTCCGACCCGGTGGCGATCAAGCGGGTCGAGGTCGAGATCATCGACCGGGCGTTCGCCGAGGGCTGGGTGACGCCGCAGCCGCCGGTCCGCAGGACCGGCAAGCGCGTCGCGGTGGTCGGCTCCGGCCCCGCCGGGCTGGCCGCCGCCCAGCAGCTCACCCGCGCCGGGCACGACGTGGTGGTGTTCGAGCGGGCCGACCGCGTCGGCGGCCTGCTGCGCTACGGCATCCCCGAGTTCAAGATGGAGAAGCGGCACATCGACCGCAGGCTCGCCCAGATGCGCGCCGAGGGCACCGAGTTCCGCACCGGCGTCAACGTCGGCGTGGACGTCACGGCCGCCGAGCTGCGCGAGCAGTTCGACGCGGTCGTGCTGTCGGGCGGCGCCACCCAGTGGCGCGACCTGCCCGTCCCGGGCCGCGAGCTGAACGGCGTGCACCAGGCGATGGAGTACCTGCCGCTGTCCAACAAGGTCCAGGAGGGCGACCTCGCCGAGGCGCCCATCACGGCCAAGGACAAGCACGTCGTGGTGATCGGCGGCGGGGACACCGGCGCCGACTGCATCGGCACGGCCATCCGCCAGGGCGCCCGCTCGGTCACCCAGCTGGAGATCATGCCGAGGCCGCCGGCGTCGCGGCCCGGCAGCCAGCCGTGGCCGACGTTCCCCATCCTGTTCAAGATGGAGAGCGCGCACGAGGAGCTGGAGAGCGGCGCCGGAGACCGCGTCTACGCGGTCTCCACCACCGCGTTCGTCGGCGACGAGGCCGGCAACGTCCGCGCGCTGCGCCTGGTCGAGGTCGAGGGGCCGCAGAACGGCTTCAGCCCCGTCCCGGGCAGCGAGCGGGAGATCCCGGCCGAGCTGGTCACCCTCTCCATGGGCTTCCTCGGCCCGGAGAAGGGCGCCCTGCTGGAGGACCTCGCCGAGGTCGCCGGCGACGGCTTCTACGACCCCCGGGGCAACGTGGCGCGCGACAAGACGTACATGTCCAAGGTGGACGGCGTCTTCGTCGCGGGCGACATGGGCCGCGGCCAGTCGCTGATCGTCTGGGCCATCGCCGAGGGCCGCGCCGCCGCCTCCGGCGTGGACCGGTACCTCACCGGCGAGACGGCCTTGCCGTATCCGATCCTGCCCACGGCGCGCCCGCTCGTCTGACGCGCCCTTTGCCGCACGGCGACGCCCGCCCGGACCTGGTCCGGGCGGGCGTTCCGGCGTGTGCGGGACCTGTCAGGCCGGCGGCTTCTGGCGGACGCGGACGTGGCGGAACGACTGCCCCCACATGGTGCCGGCCGCGGCGGCCGTCAGCGTGCGGGTGACCACGCCGTCCACCGACCACGTGATGGAGCCGGTCGCGCAGTCGGCGAGCTCGCGGTCCGCCGTCAGAGCGGCGCGCCCTGCCCGGCCGCGACCGCGAGCTTGCCCGCGCCCGCGCCGGCCCGCACCGCCGCCGGGACGCTCTGCGCGGGGTCCACCGTGTACGGGTAGTACGTGCGCGGCTCCACGACCGTGCCCGCCGTCTCCGGCGTGCCCGAGCCGACGAAGACGTTGCCGCGCTGGACGGCCCGCCCGGGGCCGCTGTCGGCGTACCCGCCGGCCGAGTGGAGCGGATGCGCGACATTCTCGAAGTAGTTGCCCTCGACCAGCACCCCGGCGTTCTCCGTCGAGGCCACGCCGTACAGCTCGTTGCTGAGAAAGTAGTTGTTGAGCACGTGCACCGGCTCGCCGAACCGGACGCGCGGATGCCGCTGGCGGCTGTGGTCGAAGAAATTGTGGTCGATGGTCACCTTCAGGTGGCCGACGTCGGTGCCGGCCGCCCCGTCGGAGTGACTGATCAGCATGCTCTTGTCGGAATGGTCGAAGTGGTTCCAGGAGACGGTGACATAGTCGGCGCCCCGCACGATGTCGACCGAGCCGTCCACCGCGCCGGAGAAGGTGTTGTGGTCGATCCAGATGTGGTGCGACTGCTGCCCGATGTTGACGGCGTCGTCCTCGGCGTCGGTGAAGCGGAGGTTGCGCACGATCACGTTGTACGACCGGTAGAAGTCGAGGCCGCCGCCGGTGATGTGGTCGGAGGAGCCGACGCCCACGATGGTCTTGTTCGGGCGGACCCCCTGCTTGCTGGTGATGGAGATGGTGCCCGACACCTGGATGACCAGGGGTTCGAGGCTGTCGATGTACTCCAGGAACTGGGCGGCGTTCGTCGCGGTGACGGTCCGGCCGCCCGCGCCGCCGGTGGTGCCGTTCTGCCCGAGGGCGTTGACGGAGGCGAAGCCGAGCGGCACGTCGGCGGCGGCCGCCGGCGCGCTGTTCCGGGCCGTGCCCTGGACGGGGTGGGAGACGGTCAGGGCGAGAAGGGCGGCGGCTCCGGTGATCGCCGCTCGCCGGAAGGCGGGGAGTTTCCGCGTGTTGAATGCCATGGTGCCTTTCCGTCCTTTCGGGCCGTCGTCAAACGGGGCGAATTATCGCTCAAGTCGGGAAAGCGGTTTCCTGAAACGCATCGTAAAGAGCCGGGGCGCTTTTGCGAAGGCTTCTCGCGCGAAAGCCGGAGCGCGCCGGGACGGGACGGCGGCGCGGCCGGGCCCCCACCTGTCCGAGCGCTCCCGTGAGCCCACGGGGCGGGGCCTGAAAGTTGCAGTTCCGGGGTTGTCAACCTATCGCTTGGTTGGTTGAGTGGGGTGGCACAGGCGGCAGCCGGCGAAGGGGCGGGAGCAGCAGTGCCAGGTCATCCGGTCAACGACGCCATCGACCTCACCAGCGGCGCCTTCTGGGGCCGCGACCCGCACGCGGAGCTGCGCTGGATGCGGGAGAACGCCCCCGTCTACTGGGACGGGCAGGTGTGGGGCGTCGCCTCCTACCGCGACGTCCGCCACGTCTCGCTGAACCCCCGGACGTTCTCCAGCGCGCAGGGCATCCGGCCCGACTCCGGCCCCCTCCCCATGATGATCGACATGGACGACCCCGCGCACCACCTGCGCCGCCGGCTCGTCAGCAGAGGCTTCACGCCGCGCCGTGTGACGGGCCAGGCCGAGCGGATCAGGCGGCTGTGCGACCAGATCCTCGACCGGGTGTGCGAGCGGGGGGAGTGCGACTTCGTCTGGGACATCGCCGCCCCGCTCCCGCTGATCGTCATCGGCGACGCCCTGGGCGTGGCGCCCCAGGACAGGGACGCGCTGATGCGCTGGTCCGACGACATGCTGCGCGGCCTGGTCGGGCAGTCCGACAGCGAGCTGCTCGTGCGGGCCGGCGAGGCATTCGAGCAGTACGAGGCGTACGCGGGGCGGGTGATCGCCGACCGGCGCGCCTGCCCCCGCGACGACCTCATCAGCACGTTGGTCCACGCCCAGGTCGACGGCGACCGGCTCGACCACGACTCGCTCGTCTACGAGAGCCTGCTCATCCTCATCGGCGGCGACGAGACCACGCGCCACGTCCTGTCCGGCGGCGTCTACCAGCTCCTCACCCACCCCGGGCAGCGCCAAGCGCTCGCCGAGGACCCCTCCCGCATCCCGGCGGCGGTCGAGGAGATGCTTCGCTGGGTCTCGCCGATCAAGAACATGAACCGCACCGTCACCGCGGACACGGAGCTGGGCGGCCGGCGGCTGCGCGAGGGCGAGCAGGTGCTGCTGCTCTACCCGTCGGCCAACCGCGACGAGACCGTCTTCGCCGACCCGTACCGCTTCGACGTGGCACGCACTCCGAACGACCACATCGCCTTCGGCTTCGGCAGCCACTTCTGCCTGGGCAACAGCCTGGCCCGGCTGGAGGTCCGCACGATGGTCGAGCGGCTGCTGCGGCGGTTTCCCGACATGGAGCCTGCCTCCGGGGGAGAGCCCGCCCTCCGTCCCGCCAACTTCGTCTCCGGGTACGAGACGATGCCCGTGCGCTTCACCCCCGGGCCGCCGGTCGGCGCCTGAGTTGCATCCTCGGCCATGTGCCGGAAGGATGCGAAATCTGCGCAAGCGCGGCGAATGGGGGAAGAATGCGGCGACTTGTCTCGGGCCTGGCGGCCGTCACCGCGGTCGCCGCGCTCACAGCGTGCGGGCCCGCGAGCACGCCCGCCGCCGCGCCGATGGCCTCCTACCTCGTCTTCTACGCCGGCGGACGGCAGGACGACGCCAGGGCCGCCGTGAGCCGCGCCGGGGGCGACGCCGTCGGCGGCGACGCCCGGCTCGGCTACCTGCTCGCCGAGGGCGGGGGAGACGCCTTCGTCGACGCGCTGGGCGACGACCCGGCCGTCGTGGGCGTGTCCACCGACCGCGCGATCGGCTACGCCTCCTCCACCGGCGCCTCCTGGCGCGGCTTCCCCTCCGGCCGTACCGCGGCGGCGCCCCCGGCCTCAGCCGCCTCTGTGAACGGCGGCTCTGTGAACGCCGCCTCTGCGAACGGCGGCTCCGTGAACGCCGCCACTGTGAATGCCGGCTCCGTGAATGCCGTCTCCTCTTCGGCCGGCGACTCCCGGGGAGCCTTCCCCGACGGGCCGTCGATCGCGACCGGCGAAGCCTCCGGCGAGCCGCTCGCCTCCCGTCAGTGGGACATGCGGATGATCGGCGCCGACAAGGCGCACGCCAAGACCAACGGCAGCAGGAAGGTGCTCGTCGGCATCATCGACACCGGCGTCGACGGCACCCACCCCGACATCGCGCCCAACTTCGACCGCGCGCTCAGCCGCAACTTCGTCACCGACCGGCCCAAGGACGGCAACGGCGACACCCTCGACGGCCCGTGCGAGGTCAGCGGCTGCAAGGACCCGGTCGACCGCGACGACGACGGACACGGCACCCACGTGGCCAGCACCATCGGCTCGCCCATCAACGGCATCGGCATCGCCGGCGTCGCGCCCGGCGTCCGGCTGGTCAACATCCGGGCCGGCCAGGACTCCGGCTACTTCTTCCTCAAGGCCAGCCTCGACGCGCTCACCTACGCCGGCGACATCGGCGTGGACGTCGTCAACATGAGCTACTACGTGGACCCGTGGCTGTTCAACTGCGCCCACAACAAGGCCGACAGCAAGAAGGAGCAGCTGGAGCAGCGCGCCATCATCACCGGCATGCAGCGGGCCCTCGACTATGCCCGCAAGAAGGGCGTCACGCTCGTCTCCGCCCTCGGCAACGGCGCCACCGACCTCGGCAGGCCCAAGGTCGACCGGGACAGCCCCGGCTACCCGCGCGGCGACGAGAAGGTCCGCAAGATCGACAACTCCTGCCTCAACGTGCCGGCCGAGTCCAAGGGCGTCATCTCCGTCTCCGCCGTCGGCCCGTCCGGGCGCAAGGCCATCTACAGCGACTACGGAACCGAGCAGGCCGACCTGTCCGCGCCCGGCGGCGACACCCTCGACGGCAAGGGCACCTCCGCCGTCCGGGGGATCCTGGCCGCCGCGCCCGAGTCGGCGCTGCGCGCCGCCGGCAAGCTCGACGGCTCCGGCAAGCCCAAGTCCGCCGAGATCGTCCGCAGCTGCGCCAAGGGCGCCTGCTCGTACTACCAGTACCTGGAGGGCACCTCCATGGCCGCACCCCACGCCACCGGCGTCGCGGCCCTGCTGGTCAGCCGCTTCGGCAAGCCCGGCAAGGGCGGCGTGGGACTCGACCCCGCCACCACCGAGCGGCTGCTCTACCGCACCGCCCGGCAGAAGGCCTGCCCCAGTCCCCGCGCGTACGTCTACAAGGTGTACGGCGAGACCGAGACTCAGACCTGCGAGGGCGACGCCGCCAAGAACGGCTTCTACGGCCACGGGATCGTGGACGCGCTGAAGGCCGCCACCGTCGAGAAGTAGGCCACCGTCAAGAAGTAATAGCGTGGAGTAATGACGTATCGCCTGGTCGCTGACCTTGCGATGGTGGTGCACTTCACGTTCCTCGCCTACGTCGTTGTGGGCGGGTTCGTCGCCTGGCGGTGGAGGCGCACGATCTGGGCCCACCTGGCAGTCGTATGCTGGGCACTGCTGTCCGTCACCGCGGGCGTCGACTGCCCGCTGACGGTCCTGGAAGACTGGGGCCGCCGTGGGGCCGGCCTGCCGGCTCTGCCTCGCAGCGGCTTCATCGACCACTACATCGAGGGAGTCATCTACCCGGAGCAGTATTCCGGCGTGGTCCGCCTGGCCCTCGCGGCCGTCGTGACGGTGAGCTACGCGGGCTACGTTCTCCGTCGTCCATGACTGCCAAGTGGTCTGTACCAATTAAGGTAGGACTCGTGACTCGTCGCGCGAAAATCGTTTGCACCCTAGGCCCCGCCACCTCGTCCCCTGAGCGCCTGCGCGAGTTGATCTCCGCCGGCATGGACGTGGCACGCTTCAACCTGAGCCATGGCACCCATGAGCTGCACCGGGAGATCTACGACCGGGTCAGGGAGGTGGCGGCCGACCTCGGCCGAGGTGTAGGCGTGCTCGCCGACCTGCAGGGACCCAAGATCCGCGTCGGCAAGTTCGAGGAGGGGCCCGTCCGGCTGGGCTTCGGCGACGTCTTCACCATCACCACCGAGGACGTTCCCGGCGACCGCGAGCAGGTCTCCACCACCTACAAGGGCCTGCCCGGCGACGTGCGCCCCGGCGACACGATCCTGGTCGACGACGGCCGCCTCGTGCTGGAGGCGACCCGGGTCGACGGCGACCGGGTCGTCACCCGCGTCGTCATCGGCGGCATGATCTCCGACAACAAGGGCCTCAACCTGCCGGGCGTCAACGTCAGCGCGCCCGCGCTCACCGACAAGGACGAGGCCGACCTGCGCTGGGCGCTGCGCACCGGGTGCGACATGATCGCCCTGTCGTTCGTCCGCCGCCCCTCCGACGCCGACGTGGTGCGCAACATCATGGAGCAGGAGGCCGTCCGCCTGCCGCTGCTCGCCAAGATCGAGAAGCCGCAGGCCGTCGACCGCCTGCCCGAGATCGTCGAGGCGTTCGACGGCATCATGGTCGCCCGCGGCGACCTCGGCGTGGAGCTGCCGCTGGAGCAGGTGCCGATCGTGCAGCGGCGCATCATCGAGCTGTGCCGCGAGAAGGCCCGCCCGGTCATCGTCGCCACCCAGATGCTCGACTCGATGATGAACGCGCCCCGCCCCACGCGCGCCGAGGCGTCCGACGTCGCCTACGCGGTCATGGACGGCGCCGACGCGGTCATGCTCTCCGGCGAGACCTCGGTCGGCAGCTATCCCATCGAGTCCGTGTCCACCATGGACCGCATCGCCCGCGCGGCCGAGGAGCACTCGCTGCGCGCCACCCACTCCCTGGAGCGTCTGCCGGAGACGACGGGCGGCGCCATCGCCCGCGCCGCCGCCGAGGTGGGCGCGATAGTCGGCGCCAAGGCGCTGATCGCGTTCACCATGTCGGGCGAGACGGCCCGCCGCCTGGCCCGCTACCGCTCGCCGATCCCGCTGATCGCCTTCACCTCCGCCCCGCATGTGCGCGGCCAGCTCTCGCTGACGTGGGGCGTGGAGACGTTCCATGTGCCGTTCGTCCACCACACCGACGACATGGTGCGTCAGGTGGAGGCGTCGCTGCTGTCGCTCGGGCGGCTGGAGAAGGGCGACAAGGTCGTCATCGTGGCCGGCTCGCCTCCCGGCACGCCCGGCTCCACCAACGCCCTGCGCGTCCACACCATCGGCTCCGCCGTCTCCCACGCCAACTAGCCCGGTCGCGGCCCGCTCCACCCCGGCATGCCTTGGCGTGCCGGGGTGGTGGCCCGATGCGCCTACGGCAGGGGTATGCGGCTGACGGCCTTCACCGACATCTCCCTGCGCCTCGTGATGCGGCCGGCCGGCGCCCGTTCCGCCGCGTCCTGGTCCTGCACGCCGACACCTCGCAGGCGGCCCACGCGCTGCGCGCCGACATGGCCCGCCTGGCCGACGGACTGCCGGCGGGCGAGCGCGTCTTCTGGTACGAGGACCTGGGAGGCGAGGACGCCGGGCAGGGCGCGCGGGCCGGGCGGATGGACCTGGCCGGCGTCGAGATCCCCGAGAGGCCGTCGCCTACCTGTGCGGGCCGCTGCCGTTCATGCGCGACGCCCGCGCCCAGCTCATCGCGGCGGGCGTCACGCCCCGCGACGTCCACCACGAGGTCTTCGGCCCCGACCTGTGGCTGGCGCGCGGCCAGGAACAGGACTGACCGGGAGCAGGGCCGCGCAGCCGGGGGGCGGGGCCCGCCGGCCCCCCCGCCCGCCCCGCGCCGGTGGGGGGGACGGCGGCGGGGCGCGCCAAGCCCCCGCCCCAGCGCCGCCCCGCCCCCCCCCCCCCCCCC